>DASWKZ010000082.1:0-21333 GCA_036396355.1 Alphaproteobacteria bacterium | reverse complement strand
GCGCTGAGCGTGGCCTCGACCGTCATCAGGCCGAGCATGATGAAGAACGGCGTGCAGATCATGAGCCGCGCGAGATCTGGCGCGCCGATGGGTTTTTGCGTCATGCCAACAGTTTAGCCGAAATGCGATGAACGCGGGCTGACCGCCGCGGGCCCGTGTTAGGGTGCGGCGCCGCCGATCCCGCCCGGCAACGTGTCCCGGGGCTTGCGAGACGGAAACCCAATGGGCGTCGTTTCCTGGATCGTCATCGGGCTGTTGGCCGGCTGGCTTGCCGGCCGGATCGCCGATTCGCCGGGCGGCCTGCTGGGCACCCTGGCGGTCGGGCTGGTGGGCGCGATCCTGGGCGGCTTTCTGGCCCGCAAGCTCGGGCTCCAGGTGTTGCCCGATTTCTGGGGCGAACTGATCACCGCGATCGTCGGCGCGGTCATCCTGCTGTTGGTCCGGCAGGCAATCCGGCGCGGCTGAACGGACCGGTTGCGGGCCGGCCCGCGGGTTCGTAAGTAAGGGCGCAGACAGGCAAAGACATCGCCATGACCGTCGTGCTCGACCACACCGCCGGACGGCCGCGCCACCCCGAAAAGGCGCATCGGCCGGACAGCGCGACGCTGCGCAAGCCCGACTGGATCCGCGTCAAGGCGCCGGTGTCCAAGGGCTATGCGGCGACCCATGCCATCGTGCGGGAAAACGGCCTGCACACGGTCTGCGAGGAGGCGGGCTGCCCCAACATCGGCGAGTGCTGGGAGAAGAAGCACGCCACCTTCATGATCCTGGGCGACACCTGCACCCGCGCCTGCGCCTTCTGCAACGTCAAGACCGGCCGGCCCGGCCTCGTCGATCCCGCGGAGCCCGGGCACCTGGCCGAGGCGGTGGCCGCGCTCGGCCTCGGGCACGTGGTCATCACCTCGGTCGACCGCGACGATCTCGCCGACGGCGGCGCCGCCCAGTTCGTGCGCTGCATCGAGCGCATCCGCGACACCTCGCCCGCGACCACCATCGAGGTGCTGACCCCCGATTTCCTGCGCAAGGACGGCGCCGTCGAGGCGGTGGTCGCCGCCCGACCCGACGTCTACAACCACAACCTCGAGACCGTGCCGAGGCTCTATCCCACCGTGCGTCCGGGCGCGCGCTACTACCACTCGCTCCGCCTGCTCGATCGCGTGAAGGCGCTCGATCCCTCGATCTTCACCAAGTCGGGCCTGATGGTGGGGCTGGGCGAGGAGCGCCACGAGGTCCACCAGGTGATGGACGACCTGCGCTCGGCCGAGGTCGACTTCCTCACCATCGGCCAGTACCTGCAGCCGACCCCGCGGCATATCGCGGTGGATCGCTTCGTCACCCCCGACGAGTTCGCCGACTACGCGCGCATCGCCAAGGGCAAGGGGTTCCTGCTGGTGTCGGCCTCGCCCTTGACGCGGTCCTCCTATTTCGCGGCCGAGGATTTTGCGCGCCTGCGGGCGGCACGGGACGCGCGGCTCGCCGGCCTCGCGCGTCCCGAAGGGGAGGGGAGCCGCTAGAGCATGTTTCCCAAAGATCGAATTGGCCCCCCTCACCCAGCTCCGGGTAGGCGCGGCCTTCGGCCACGCCAACCCTTCGCAACCCTCTCCCCCCGCGTGCGGGGGGAGAGGGCAGGGTGAGGGGGGTGCCTCAACGAATCGGAAACTTGCTCTAGTCCTCGCCCCATGCATTGCCACGAGGAAACCCGAGTCCTTCCCTACGCCCCCCGGCAACTGTTCGACCTCGTCGCCGACGTCGCGCGGTACCCCGAGTTCCTGCCCTGGTGCCTCGCCGCCCGCATCACGCGGCGAGAGGGCAACGTCGTCTACGCCGATGTCGTCGTCGGCACGCGCATCTTCCGCGAGACCTTCACCTCGAAGGTGACGCTGGACGATGGCGGGGGCGGGGAGGGGTCCGCGGACCACCCGCTCCGCATCGACGTCGAATACGTCAAGGGGCCCATGCGCGAGATGGAGAACCACTGGGAGTTCCGGCCCCATCCCGAGGGCTGCGAGCTCCATTTCCGGGTCGCCTTCGCGTTCCGCTCGCGGCTGCTCGACGCCGTGATGGGCCGCGTCTTCACCGAGGCCGTCCACCGCATGGTGCGCGCGTTCGAGACGCGGGCGGGTGCGCTCCATGGCGCCGCCGGCTGACGATAAACCGTCGGGCGGGAGCGCCCTGGCGGGGGTCCTCGCGCGCGTATGCGCGTGGACCCTGTTGATCCTGGCGCTGTCGGTCGGAGCGCCGGTCAGGGGATGGGCCGAGGACGGACTTCTGGTTTTCGCCGCCGCCAGCCTCGGCGACGCGCTGGATGCCGCCATCGCCGCCTACCGGCCCGGGCGTCCGACCCCGATCCGCGCCGCCTACGACGCCAGCTCGACGCTGGCGCGCCAGATCACCCGGGGCGCGCCCGCCGATCTCTACATCTCCGCCGATCCACGGTGGATGGACCATCTTGCCGAGGGCGGGTTCGTCGAACGCGCGAGCCGCGTGGAGCTCCTCGGCAACGCGCTGGTGCTGATCGCGCCCCGGGAGAGCGCCGTCGCCGAAATCCCCATCGGACCGGGCCTCGACCTCGCCGGGCCGCTCGGCGACCGGCCGCTGGCCATGGCCGACCCCGACCACGTGCCGGCCGGGCTCTACGGGCGCGAGGCCCTCGAATCCCTGGGCGCGTGGGAGGCGATCGCGCGACGCGTCGTGCGCGCCCAGAACGTGCGCCTCGCGCTTGCCTTCGTCGCCCGCGGCGAGGCCGCCCTCGGCATCGTCTATGCCACCGACGCCGCCGCCGAGCCCGCCGTCCGGGTGGTGGGGACGTTTCCGGCCTCGAGCCATCGGCCCATCGCCTATCCCGCCGCCATCGTCGCGGCCTCGGCGAAGCGGGCCGAGGCAAGATCCTTCCTCGCGTTCCTGAGATCCCCGGCGGCGGCCCGGGTATTCGCTCGGTACGGCTTCAGGCCGCTCGCGCCGTAATCCGAGTCCTTCCCCGAAGCCGCTTGGCGCCCGGCCCTCAGGTGGGGCGCCCGCCACGCTCCGTTCGCAGCAGGTACACGCTGGAGGCGATGATCACGGCGGCGCCGGCGAAGCTCCACGCGCCCGGAAGCTCGGCGAAGAACAGGAAGCCGATGGCGAAGGAATAGACGATCCGCATGTAGTCGAAGGGCATCACGAAGCTGGTGTCGCCGAGGGCCACCCCGTGGGTGAACATGGACTGGCCGACGATGCCGAGCGCGCCGGTCAGCGCCAGCAGCACGAGCTCCTCCCAGGTCGGCGTCACCCACACGACCATCGCCGGGATGAACGAAAACAGCGTGGTGAAGGCGGCGAAATAGAACATGATGGTCAGCGTCGGCTCGGTCCGGCTGAGCAACTTGATGGTCAGCACCACCAGGGTGCCGAACACGGTGCCGCCGAGCGCCACCAGGGCCCACGGCTCGAAGCCCTCGCCGAACGGGCGGGTGATCATGATCACCCCCGAGAACCCCACCACCGCCATGGCCGCGCGGCGCCAGCCCACGGTCTCGCGCAGCACCAGCACCGCGATCACCACCATGATGATCGGCCGCGAGAACTGGATGGTGACGGTATCGGCGATCGCCATGTTCACCAGGGCGAAGAAGAAGCACATGTTGCCCATGAAGCCGACGAAGCCGCGCAGCGCGTGCATGGGCAGGCGCTCGGTCCTCAGCACGGCGAAGCCGGTGCGCCACACCACCGGCAGGATCACGATCAACCCCGCGAGGAAGCGCACGAACAGCACCTCGAAGGCGGGCAGGCGCTGGCCCAGGTGCTTCACCAGCGACGCCATGACGATGAGGATGAAGGCGCCGGCGATGACGAAGCCCGCGCCGCGGATGTTCGGGGAGAGCGATTGGAAGCGGTCTCTGAGGGGGGGGATCACGCCCGGACCCGGTGCCGTGCCGGGGCTAGGCCCAGGCCAGCTTGGCGACGATCATCGCGCCGACGGTGGCATGGGCCGCGATCGGCGCCCACAGCGAGCCCGCGCGCAGGAACAGGATGGCGTATAGGAGGCCGTAGACCAGGCCGTAGGCCATGGAGACGGGCAGGTCCGGGTTGAAGAAGATGAGCGCGAACAGGGCCGAGCTGATGCCGACCCCGGCCTCGGTGCCGAGCCGGTGGACCAGGTAGTTGAGGAGCACCCCGCGGAAATAGACCTCCAGCGCCACCGGGAACAGCAGGCAGCGGGCGGCGAGCAGGCTCAGGAGCCCGGTCTCGGTGCGGATGCCGGCCGCGAAATCGGCGCGGAACCCCTGCATGATCCCGAGCTCGAGCAGGTGATCGGTCCTCTCGCCGACGAAGAACACGGCCATCGCCGCCGCCACCGCGATCAGGATCCAGCGCGGGTGCACCGGCGTGAGCCCGACGATGCCCCAGCGCGCCGACGTCCGCCAGGCCAGCACGTAGCCGGTGGCTGCGAGCACGCCGGTGGTGGCCATCAGCCCCAGCCACAGCATGTTCTCGGCGCCGGTGCGCCGGTCGGAAAGGATGGTGGGGTCGAGCTGCACCACGATGACGCCCAGGAGCACCATGACCAGCACCGCCAGCAGGGTGATGCCGATCACGTTGCGGAGCGAGACGCGGTAGCCGCCGGGAAGCCGATCGGAGGAGGTCTGGGTCATGGGGGCGTTCCTTGACGCGGGGGAGGGCACGGTGTCAAGGGCCGGGCTCCGCTCCGTCGAGCCGGCGGAGGAGGAGGGCGAGGGCCGATTCCACCGCGGCCAGGCGGATCGCCGCGCGGTCGCCCGGAAACACCTCCGAGCGGTGGAGCGTCGGCTGCCCCTTGCCGGCCGCCGCCAGATGGACGAGGCCGACGGGCTTCGCCGCGGTGCCGCCGCCGGGCCCGGCGATGCCGGTGACGGAGACGGCGAGATCGACGCCCGCCTTGCGCAACGCGCCCTCGGCCATGGCGCGGGAGACCTCCTTGCTGACCGCGCCGACGCGCGCGAACAGCCCCCGCGGCACGCCGAGGAGGGCGGTCTTGGCCTCGTTGGAATAGGTGACGAAGCCGCGCTCGAAGGCATGGGAGGCCCCCGCCACCTCGGTGAGGCAGGCGGCGACGAGCCCGCCGGTGCAGGACTCGGCGGTGGCGACGGTCAGCCCCTCGGCCGTCGCCCGCGCGACGATGCGCTGGGCGAGCTCCAGCGCTCTCTCAGAGAAATACATGAACCTGCTCTAGGACAAAGAAATACATGGCGATCATGAGGACGGTGCAGAGGGCGGCCGCGAGGTCGTCGGCCATCACGCCGGCGGCGCCGCCGAGGCGCCGCTCGATGGCGCCGATGGGCCACGGCTTGAGGATGTCGAAGGCGCGGAACAGGGCGAAGGCCAGGGCGAACGCCACCGGATCGAGCCCCGCCGGGGCGCAGGCCAGGGTCTGGCCGGCCACCTCGTCGATGACCACCGGGCGCGGGTCGCGGTCCCCGGCGCGGCGGAGGAAGCGGTCGCTCGCCCATAGGCCCGCGGCCAGCAGCAGGAATCCCGTCGCGAGCACCCCGTAGGGACCGAAGCGGTCGGCGGCCACCCATGCGAGGGGCAGCGCCGCGAGCGAGCCCCAGGTGCCGGGCATCCGCGGCAGCAGACCGGTGCCGAACCAGGTCGCGAGCAGCGTCGCCGGATGCCAGAAGGACATCCCTTCGGGCAGGCGCGACGCGGCGGCGGACGCCCCGGTGCCGCCGCTCACCGGCCGGCCCCGGCGAGCGCCACCGTGGCCACCGCCTCGGCGGCGAGGCCCTCGCCGCGCCCGAGCGCGCCGAGCCCGTCGGTGGTTGTCGCCTTGACACTGACCCGGCCGGCCTCGATGCCGAGGATGGCGGCGATCCGCCGGCGCATGGCCTCGCGGTGGGCGGCGATCCTCGGGGCCTCGGAGATCACGGTCACGTCCACATGGACGACGGCGCCGCCGGCGGCGGCGACCAGCTCGGCGGCGCGGCGCAGGAACCGCTCGGAATCCGCGTCCTTCCATTTCTCGTCGCCGGGCGGGAAGTGGGCGCCGATGTCGCCGGCGCCGATGGCGCCCAACAGGGCGTCGGTGACGGCGTGGAGCCCGGCATCGGCGTCGGAATGGCCGGCCAGTCCCGTCCCGTGGGGGACATCGATCCCGCACAGGCGCACGGGGCCGGGTTTGGCGGGGTCGAAGGCGTGGACGTCGAAGCCGTGACCGGCGCGGTATTCGGCCGATCCCGACAGCAGGCGCAGGGCGCGGGCGAGATCCTCGTCGGTGGTGATCTTGAGGTTGTCCGCGGCCCCGGCCACCAGTGCCACCTCGATGCCCGCGAACTCGGCGACGGCGGCGTCGTCGGTGAACTCCGGCTGACGCGCCTCGGCGGCGCGACGGTGGGCGTCGAGGATGGCCTCGAACCAGAATCCCTGGGGCGTCTGGGCGCGCCACAGGTTGTCGCGCGGAAGCGAGCCGGTGACGACGCCGCCGGCCCCCAGCTTGAGGGTGTCGGCGACGGGAACCGCCGGCACGGCGCCGTTGAAGCGCTCGAGGGCGTCGATCACGCGGGTGATGAGGTTGGCGTCGACCAGGGGACGCGCGGCATCGTGGATCAGCACGCGGTCGGGCGCGTCCCCGGCCAGGCTCTCGAGGCCGAGGCGCACCGAGTCCTGGCGGGTGGCACCGCCCGTCACCGGCGCCAGCAGCGTCAGTCCCGCCACCGCCTCGTCGTAGAGCTTGCGGTCGCGGCGGCGGATCACCACCCGCGTCCCGTCGACCGCGGGGTGGTCGATGAAGGCGGCGGCGGCGCGGGCCAGCATGGCGCGGCCGGCCAGCGGGACGTACTGCTTGGGGCGCTCGGCGCCGACGGCGAAGCGGGAACCGTGTCCCGCGGCGACGATCAGCGCCACGCATCCGCTCATGGCCGCATCCTTCCCATACGGGCGGAGCGTAATCGCCGCCGTCGGCGCTGCCAAGCATCCTCGGGGTCCATCGAGGACAGGGGCGTGGGGACGCCGCGGGGACCCAACCGGGCCGTCCCCTGGCGCGGCGCCGGTGCTATAGTGATCGGAGATGGACATGCTCCTGTTCAACCTGGCGGCGCTGGCCGCCCTTGCCGCGCTGGCGGCGCTGCCGCTGGCGCGCTTCCCCGGCGTCGGCGCCGAGGCGCGCTCGGCGCTGTTCTGGATCGTCGTCGCCGTCGCGACGGCGGGGGCGATGTCCTGGACCTGGGCGCTGTTCGCCGGCGGCTGGCAGACCGGGCTGGCGGCGGCGCTGTGGCTGACCATCGCGGCGACGCTGGCGCTGTTCGCGGGCGGCGCCGCGCTGAGCCCGGCCTGCGCGCGGCTGCTCCCGCTGCTCGGACCGTATCTGCTCGTGCTGGCGGTGGCGGCGACGGTATGGGCGCACGCGCCGGCGCGGCCGGTCTCGCCGGGGGCGCCGGAGGCCTGGCTCGGCGTCCACATCGTCGCCTCGGTCGCCACCTACGCGCTGTTCACCCTGGCGGCGACGGCGGGCGCCACGGTGTTCGTGCAGGAGCGCGCGCTCAAGTCGCGGCGGCCGACCCGCCTCACCGCCCTCCTGCCGGCGGTGGCCGAGGGCGAGGCCATGCAGCGGCGCCTGCTGCTGGGCTCGGCGGTGGTGTTGGGCCTTGGCCTCGCCAGCGGCGCGGTGATCCAATACTTGGAAACCGGTGAGGCCATGGTGCTCAACCACAAGACGCTGTTCTCGGTGCTGGCCTTCGTGATGATCGCGGTGCTGATCGCCATCGAGCGGACCAGCGGCCTCGCCGGGCGCCGCGCCGCGCGCCTGATCCTGCTGGCCTACCTGTTCCTGACCCTGGCCTACCCCGGGGTGAAGTTCGTGACCGACGTGCTGCTGGCCTAGGGGGCCGGCGCGGGATCGAGGAGCATCTTGCGCGGGACCCGCTTCGGCGCTAGATTGCCCGTGATTTAGTCACCCAACCCAATTGCATAAAATATGACCATTTCCATCGGGAAGGTGTGCCTGGACAGCCCGGTGATCCTAGCCCCCATGTCGGGGGTGACGGACCTCCCGTTCCGCCGCCTCGTCAGGGAGCAGGGTGCGGGCCTCGTGGTCTCGGAGATGATCGCGAGCCGGGCCATGGTGCGCGAAACCCGGGAGTCCCTCAAGCTGGGCGGGACCGTGCCCGAGGAGCATCCGATGGCGGTCCAGCTCGCCGGCTGCGAGCCGGAGGTGGTGGCGGAGGCGGCCCGGCTGAATGCCGACCGCGGGGCCGCCATCATCGACATCAACATGGGCTGCCCGGTGAAGAAGGTGGTGAACAAGCAGGCGGGGTCCGCCCTCATGCGCGACGAGGGGCTGGTCGCGCGCATCCTCGAGGCGGCGGTGCGGGCCGTCGATCTGCCGGTGACCCTCAAGATGCGCACCGGCTGGGACGAGGCCAGCCGGAACGCGCCCGCCATCGCGCGCATCGCCGAGCAGGCCGGCATCCGGATGGTGACGGTCCATGGCCGCACCCGATGCCAGTTCTACGAGGGCCGCGCCGACTGGGGATTCGTCCGCCGGGTGAAGGAGGCGGTGGCGATCCCCGTCGTCGTCAACGGCGACATCCTCACGGTCGCGGACGCGCGGGCGGCGCTCGCGGCGTCGGGCGCCGACGCCGTGATGATCGGCCGCGGCGCCTGCGGCCGGCCGTGGTTCCCGGCCCAGGTCGCGCGCTTCCTGGCGACCGGCGGGAGGGTGCCGGATCCGCCCCTGGCGGCACGGCGCGACATCGCCCTTCGCCATTTCGAGTCGATGCTCGCCCATCACGGCCTGGCGCGCGGCCTGCGCATCGCGCGCAAGCACCTCGGCTGGTACATCCAGGGCCTGCGCGGCGGTGCCGTCTTCCGTTCGGAGCTGTTCCGCATCGAAGACGCCGGGAGCGTCCGCGCCCGGCTGCGCGATTTCTTCGATCGCGCCGAAGCCGGCCCCGTGCCCGTGGGAGCCGCGGCATGATCGTGAAGACCGTGCGTCCGGGCAAGGGCCGGACCGGGAAGCCGGAGGAGCACTTCGAGGCGATCCTCAACGCCCTCGCGCATCCGGTGCTGGTGATCGGTGCCGACGGCGGGATCGTCTACGTGAACCAGGCCACCGAACAGTTCTTCGACGCCAGCCAGACTTGGCTGGTCGAGCGCCGGCTGGGCGATCTCATCCCGGAGGACAGCCCGGTCTTCGCCATGATCGCCCAGGTCCGGGCGGAAGGGTCCAGCCTGTCGGAATACGGCGTCAGCCTCGAGACTCCGCGCACGGGCTCGCGGCTCGTCACCATCCAGGTCGCGCCCATCGCCGACGAGTCCGGCGCCGTGGTGGTGTCGTTCCATGACCGCTCCATCGCCTCGCAGATGACCCGGCGGCTCGACAGCCGCAGCGCCGCGCGCTCGGTCACGGGGATGGCGGCGGTGCTGGCCCACGAGGTCAAGAACCCGCTGTCGGGCATCCGCGGCGCGGCCCAGCTCCTCGAGCAGAGCGCGGGGGCCGAGGATCGCAAGCTCACGCGGCTCATCTGCGACGAGACCGACCGCATCTGCGGGCTCGTGGACCGCATGGAGGTGTTCTCCGACCGCCCCAACATCGAGCGCGGCCCAGTCAACATCCACCAGGTCCTCGAGCACGTGCGCGAGCTGGCCCGCAACGGATTCGGGCGCCATCTGCGATTCAAGGAGCGCTACGATCCGTCCCTGCCGCCGGTGGCCGGCGACCGCGACCAACTGATCCAGGTGTTCCTCAACCTGGTCAAGAACGCCACCGAAGCGGCCCCCCGGGACGGCGGCGAGGTGCGCCTGACCACCGGCTACCAGCTCGGGCTCAGGCTCGCCCAGCCGGGCTCTCCGCGCCGCACCCAGCTGCCCCTCGTCGTCACCGTGGAGGACAACGGCGAGGGCATCCCCGAGGACCTCCGCCCCCACCTGTTCGATCCCTTCGTGACCACCAAGGCGGGCGGGACCGGGCTGGGGCTGGCCCTGGTCGCCAAGATCATCGGCGACCACGGCGGCATGATCGAGTTCACCAGCGAGCCCGGCCATACGGTGTTCCGGGTCTATCTCCCGGTCTACGCGGGCACGGAGGACGCCGATGGCTGAGATGACGGTTCTCGTCGCCGACGATGACCAGGCGATCCGCACCGTGGTGAGCCAGGCGCTCTCGCGCAGCGGCTACAAGGTGCGGGCGACCTCCAACGCCGCCACGCTGTGGAGCTGGGTCGCCGACGGGGAGGGGGACCTGGTGATCACCGACGTGGTGCTCCCCGACGAGAACGGCCTCGATCTGCTGCCCCGCATCCGCAAGATCCGCCCCGACCTGCGCATCGTCGTGATGAGCGCGCAGAACACGTTGCTCACCGCCGTCAAGGCGGCCCAGCGCGGGGCCTTCGAATACCTGCCCAAGCCGTTCGATCTCAACGAGCTGGTGGGCGTGGTCAAGAAGGCCCTTTCCCAGCGCGCCGCCGTCAGCGAGGTGGGCAAGGCGGAGCAGGGGGAGGAGGAGCAGCTCCCCCTGATCGGACGATCCCCGGCGATGCAGGAGATCTACCGCACGCTGGCACGGCTGATCGGGACCGACCTCACCGTGATGATCGCCGGCGAATCGGGCACCGGCAAGGAGCTGGTGGCGCGCGCGCTCCACGATTACGGGCTGCGGCGCGCGGGGCCGTTCGTGGCCATCAACATGGCGGCGATCCCGCGCGAGCTGATCGAGAGCGAGCTGTTCGGCCACGAGCGCGGCGCCTTCACCGGGGCCTCCCAGCGCCACGTCGGACGCTTCGAGCAGGCCGAGGGGGGGACCCTGTTCCTCGACGAGATCGGCGACATGCCGCTGGAGGCCCAGACCCGGCTCCTGCGCGTCCTGCAGGAGGGGGAATACACCACCGTCGGGGGGCGCACCGCGATCCGGACCAACGTCCGCATCATCGCCGCCACCCACCGCAATCTGCGGCGGCTGGTTTCCCAGGGGCTGTTCCGCGAGGACCTGTTCTACCGGCTCAACGTCGTCCCCATCCGATTGCCGCCGCTGCGCGAGCGGACCGAGGACATCCCGCTGCTGGTGCGGCACTTCCTGGTCGAGATCCAGGGCGAGGGGCTGCCGGCCAAGCGCGTCGACGAGGCCGCCATGGAGCGGCTCAAGGACTACCGCTGGCCCGGCAATGTGCGCGAGCTCGAGAACCTGGTGCGCCGCCTGGCCGCGTTGTATTCCCAGGAGGTCATCGGCATCGACGTGATCGAGGCCGAGCTCGCCGACGCCCCGGCCACCAATGACGAGCCCCCGGCGCGCGAGAGCGAGAACCTGGGCGGCGCGGTCGAGCACCACCTGCGCGAGTACTTCACCGCCCACAGCGACGGATTGCCGCCGTCGGGCCTCTACGACCGGGTGGTGAAGGAGGTCGAGCGGCCCCTCCTGTCCCTGTGTCTCGCCGCCACCAGGGGCAACCAGATCAAGGCGGCACGCCTGTTGGGCCTCAACCGCAACACCCTCCGCAAGAAGTTGCGGGAATTGGACATCCAGGTGATTCGCGGCGTAAAATAACGAAAAAACGCCTGCGGCCCCGGCTCCGTTTCCGGGACCGGGGCGCGATCGAGCGGCCGAAAGTTCGTAATGACGGAACACGTCGCCGGATCCTTCCCGAAGATGTTTGGCTCTCTCGTCCAGTGGGCTGGCCGCATCCGCCTGGCCGACAAGCTGGCGGTGATGCTGGCGGCCGCGGCCACCGTCGCCGGCATCGCCACCTACGTGGTGTTCACGCAACCGGCGGCCGACGCGCCCCGGGCCACCGACCTGGTGCTGATGCTGCTCTACCTCGACCTGGCGCTGCTGCTGGCCCTCGGGGTGCTGGTGGCGCGCCGCATGGTCCAGGTCTGGGTCCTGCGGCGCCGCGGGTCGGCGGGGTCCAAGATGCACGTCCGGCTGGTCGTGCTGTTCAGCCTGGTCGCGGTTTTCCCCGCCATCGTGGTGGCCGTGTTCTCGGCGCTGGTCTTCAACTTCGGCCTCCAGAACTGGTTCAGCGAGCGCGTCCGCACCGCCCTGACCGAGTCCACGGCGGTCGCCGAATCCTATCTCCAGGAGCACCGGAGGAACATCGCCGGCGACGTCCTCGCCATGGCCAACGACGTCAACCGGCAGGGCCCCGTCCTGGCCGACGACCCGTCCGATTTCAGCCGCTTCCTGGAGTTCCAGACCCAACTGAGGAACCTCTCCGAGGCGGTGGTGTTCAGCGGCTCGGGCCGCGTCCTCGGCCGCTCGCGGATGAGCTTCACGCTGGCCTTCGAGCGCGCGCCGCTGTGGGCGCTGGAGCAGGCCCGCCGGGGCGGCGTCGTCTACCTCGAAAGCGAGGACGAGGACCGTATCCGCGCGCTGGTGGCGCTGGGCGCGGGGCCCGACGCCTTCCTGCTGGTCGGGCGGTTCGTCGATCCGCGGGTGCTCGACCGCATCGAGCAGACCAAGTCGGCGGTCAGCGCGTACCGGTCCCTCGAGCAGGTCCGGTCCGACCTCCAGATTCTCTATGCCGCGATCTTCGTGGTGGTGGCGCTGCTGCTGCTGTTCGTCGCCGTGTGGATCGGACTCAACTTCGCCAACCGCCTGGCGAGGCCGATCTCCGGGCTGGTCGCCGCCGCCGAGCGGGTGCGGGCGGGGGACCTCAGCGCGCGCGTCGAGGAGAACGGGGATGCCGACGAGCTCGATACGCTGAGCCGCGCCTTCAACCGCATGACCAGCCAGCTCGAGAGCCAGCGCACGGAGCTGGTGGAGGCCAGCCGGGTGATCGACACCCGCCGGCGATTCATCGAGGCCGTGCTGTCCGGGGTGTCGGCGGGCGTCATCGGCCTCGATCGCGACGGCTGCATCTATTTCCCCAACCAGACCGCGTCCGACATCATGGCGACCGATCTCCGGAACGCCATCGGCCGGCCCATCACCGAATTCGTGCCGGAGATGCGGCCGATGCTGGAGCGCGCCCGCCGTGATCCGGGGCGTGTCCAGGAGCAGCAGATCGATGTCCAGCGCAGGGGCCGGACCCGCACCCTCCTGGTCAGGATCACCGTCGAGGGGGAACGGGGGGACGCGCGCGGCTTCGTCGTCACCTTCGACGACATCACCGAGCTGATCTCCGCCCAGCGCAAGGCGGCGTGGTCCGACGTGGCGCGGCGCCTGGCCCACGAGATCAAGAATCCGCTCACGCCGATCCAGCTCGCCGCCGAACGCCTCAAGCGGCGCTACCTTTCGGAGGTCACCTCGGATCCCCAGACCTTCTCCACCTGCATCGATACGATCATCCGCCAGGTCAGCGATATCGGGAACATGATCACCGAGTTCTCGTCCTTCGCGCGGATGCCGGCCCCGACCCTCAAGGACCATGACCTGACCGCGATCGTGCGCCAGGCGGTCTTCCTGCAGCGATCGGCCAAGGCGGAGATCCAGTTCGAGGTGACGTTGCCGGACTCCCCGGTCCGGACCCTGTGCGACGACCGCCAGGTGGGCCAGGCCCTGACGAATCTCCTGCAGAACGCCGCCGAGTCGATCCAGGCCCGAAGCAAGAAGGAGCGGGGCGTGAAGGGCAGGATCGCGGTGACGGTCCGCGTGGGGCGGCGCCACATCGCGGTCACCGTCGAGGACAACGGCATCGGCCTGCCCAAGGAACTCGGGCGCGACATCACCGATCCCTACGTGACGACGCGGGCGGAAGGGACCGGACTCGGCCTTGCCATCGTGCGCAAGATTATGGAGGATCACGGCGGCGAAATCGCGTTCGAGGATGGCGACGGCGGCGGCGCCCGGGTGAGCCTCCTGTTCCCGGTTTCCGATTCGACGGAGGGCGCGCGGCGCGGTCGTCAGGGCGCACATCAACAGGGCGCACATCAAGCTGTGAAGACGCCGGCCCATGAATCATGATGTTCTGATCGTCGACGATGAAGAGGACATCCTCTTGCTCATCGCGGGGGTGCTCCGGGACGAGGGCTACACCACGAGGGAGGTGAGCAGCGCCGAGGCCGCGCTGGGCGAGCTCGACGCCCGCAAGCCGAGCCTCGTGATTCTCGATATCTGGCTCCAGGGCAGCCGCCTCGACGGCCTCGAGGTCCTGAGCATCGTCAAGACCCAGTTCCCGGAGATTCCCGTCGTCGTCATCAGCGGTCACGGCAACATCGAGACCGCGGTCGCCGCCATCAAGCGGGGGGCCTACGACTACATCGAGAAGCCCTTCAAGTCCGATCGCCTCCTCGTGGTCGTCGCCCGCGCCATCGAGGCGGCCCAGCTCCGCCGCGAGAACCTCGAGCTGCGCCAGCGCGCCGGCGGCGAAGCCATCATGATCGGCGACTCGGCTGCCCTCAAGGCGGTGCGCGCCGCGATCGCGCGGGTCGCCCCCACCGGCAGCCGGGTGCTCATCACCGGTCCGGCGGGGGCCGGCAAGGAGGTGGTCGCCCGGCGAATCCACGCCGAGTCCCCGAGGGCCATGGCGTCCTTCGTCGCCGTCAACTGCGCGACCATGCGGCCGGATCGCCTCGAGATCGAGCTGTTCGGCGCCGAGGCCGGGATCGAGGGGCCCGACCTGCCCCGTCATCCCGGCATGTTCGAGAAGGCCGACAAGGGGACCCTGTTCCTCGACGAGGTCGCCGACATGCCCCTCGAGACCCAGGGCAAGATCGTGCGAGTCCTGCAGGAGCAGAGCTTCGAGCGCGTGGGCGGGGTCAGCCGCATCCAGGTCGACGTGCGCGTGATCGCGGCCACCAGCCAGGACCTGGAGGCCCAGATCGCCCAGGGCCAATTCCGCGAGGATCTCTATTACCGGCTCAACGTGGTCCCGATCGCGGTGCCGCCCCTCACGGACCGGCGCGAGGACATCCCCGACCTGATCGCGCACTTCATGGCGCGTTCGGCGCGGTCCTCGGGCCTGGCGGAGCGCGAGGTCGGCCAGGATGCGCTGGCCGCGCTCCAGGCCTATGAATGGCCGGGAAACGTGCGTCAGCTGCGCAACGTGGTGGAGTGGCTGTTGATCATGGCGCCGGGGGACAGCAACGGGGTGATCACCGCCGACATGCTGCCGCCGGACCTCATGGAGTCCGCCCCGACGACCATCCGCGGCGAGTCCGCCTCGGAAATCATGGGCCTCGACCTGCGCTCGGCGAGGGAGGTGTTCGAGCGGGAGTACCTGGCCGCGCAGATCAACCGCTTCGGAGGGAACGTGTCGCGTACGGCGGAGTTCATCGGGATGGAGCGATCCGCCCTGCACCGCAAGCTGAAGTCGCTGGGACTGAGCGGCGACGGCGTCAGCCGCGAAAGGTCCGACGCGTAAGCGGCGGCACCCCGCAACCTAGGATTCACAACCCATGAAAGTCATCGTCTGTGGCGCTGGCCTCGTCGGGACGAGCATCGTCCGGCACCTCGTGGCCGAGAACAACGATGTCACGGTCATCGACCAGTCGCCCGAGCTCATCCGCAGGATCGCCGATTCCATGGACGTGAAGGCCATGGAGGGGTTCGCCTCGCACCCCGACGTGCTCGAGTCCGCGGGCGCCGAGGACGCCGACATGATCGTCGCCGTGACCTACGCCGACGAGGTCAACATGGTGGCCTGCCAGGTCGCCCATTCCCTGTTCGAGGTTCCCACCAAGATCGCGCGGGTACGCCACCAGAGCTACCTCAATCCGATCTGGGCCGACCTGTTCAGCCGCGACCACATGCCGATCGACGTCATCATCTCGCCCGAGATCGAGGTCGGCCGGGCGATCTCCCGCCGCCTGCACGTGCCGGGGGCCTTCGACACCATCCCGCTGGCGGACGGGCTCGTTCAGCTGTTGGGCGTGCGCTGCGCCGAGGACTGCCCGCTCCTGCATACGCCGCTCAGGCAGCTCACCGAGCTGTTCCCCGACCTCCATATCACCATCGTCGGCATCGTGCGCGACGGCAAGGGCTTCGTCCCGTCGTCCACGGATCACATGCTGCCCGGCGACGAGGTCTATTTCGTGGCCGAATCGTCCCACGTGGCCCGTGTCATGGCCGCCTTCGGCCACGAGGAGCGCGAGGCGCGGCGCATCATCATCCTCGGCGGGGGGAACATCGGCAGGTTTCTCGCGCGCGAGATCGAGGAGCACCGCCCCGGCGTGACCGCCAAGATCGTGGAGTTCGACAAGGGCCGGGCCGAACTGGCGGCGGCCGGACTCGACCGCACGGTGGTCATCCACGGCGACGCCATGGACCCCGAGATCCTCGAGGAGGCCAACGTGTCCACCGCCGAGGCGGTGGTGGCCGTCACCAACGAGGACGAGGTCAATATCCTGGCCTCGCTCCTGGCCAAGCGCTATGGCGCCGGCAAGGCGATGACGCTGATCAACAACGCCACCTACGGGCCCCTGGTCACGACGCTCGGGATCGACGTGGTGGTCAGCCCCCGCGCGATCACGGTTTCGACGATCCTCCACCATATCCGACGCGGCCGCATCCGCGCGGCCCACGCCGTGCACGAGGGTTTCGGGGAGGTCATGGAAGGGGAGGCCATGGAGACCTCGAGCCTCGTGGGCACGCCGCTCCGGGAGGCCGACCTTCCCGACGGCGTCATCATCGGCGCCATCGTCCGGGACGGGAAGGTGATCATTCCCACCGGCTCCACCGTCATCAATGCCCACGACCGCGTGGTGCTGTTCGCCGAGACCGAGGCGGTGAAGAAGGTCGACCGCATGTTCGCCGTGAGCCTCGAGTTCTTCTGATCGCACGTAAGCGCCCGCTCGTTTCAGCCCATGCCCCGCATCGCCTATGTCAACGGCCGCTACCTGCCCTTCCGCCGGGCCGCCGTCCACATCGAGGACCGCGGCTACCAGTTCGCCGACGGGGTCTACGAGGTGGTGGCCGTGGCCGGCGGCCGCCTGATGGACGAGGCGCTGCACCTCGCGCGCCTTGCGCGGTCGCTGGCGGAGCTGCGCATTCCGGCGCCCATGGCCGAGCCCGGCCTGCGCCACGTCCTGCGCGAGGTGGTGCGGCGCAACCGCGTGAGGGACGGCCTGGTCTACCTGCAGGTGACCCGCGGGAGCGCCCCGCGCGAGCACGCCTTCCCGCGGCCGACGAGGCCGGCGCTGGTGGTCAGCGCGAGGAACGGCGAGGGGCCTCCCCCGGCCCTGCGGGAGGCCGGCTGCGCCGTGGTCACCATGCCCGACATCCGCTGGAGGCGGTGCGACATCAAGACCACCGCGCTGGTCGCCAACGTGCTGGCCAAGCAGGGGGCGCGGGAGGCCGGCGCCTACGAGGCGCTCCTGGTGGACGGCGACGGCGCCGTCACCGAGGGCAGCTCCACCAATGCCTGGATCGTGACCGCGGAGGGGACCTTGGTGACCCGGCCCGCCGACCACGCCGTCCTCGACGGGGTGACCCGGCGGGCGGTGCTGGCGCTGGCCAGGGCGGAGGGGCTCGCCGTCGAGGAGCGGCCGTTCTCCGTCGCCGAGGCGCGGAACGCGGCGGAGGCGTTCCTCACCTCCACCACCTCGTTCGTGCTGCCCGTGGTCGCGATCGACGGCGCGCCGGTGGGCAAGGGGAGTCCGGGTCCGGTCACGCGGCGGCTGATGGCCCGATACCGGGCCCATGTCGCCGACCGCGCCGCGGGAGAGGCGCTATGACCCGCGGCGGGGGCGCGGGCATTGGGCCGCCCCCGGCGCCGGCGGCGATCCTGTTCGACTGGGACAACACCCTCGTCGACAACTGGCCGGCCATTCACGACGCCCTCAACGCGACCTTCGCCGCCATGGGCCACGAATCCTGGACCCTCGAGGAGACCAAGGCCCGCGTGCGCAAGAGCCTGCGCGACAGCTTCCCGGAGATGTTCGGGGAGGCCTGGCGCGAGGCGCGGCGCGTCTTCTATGCCCGCTATGGGGCGGTCCACCTCGGGCACCTGACCCCGCTGCCCGGGGCCGGCGAGACCCTGGCCTGGCTCGACGAGGCGGGGCTCTACCTCGGCGTCGTCAGCAACAAGGCCGGCCGCTACCTTCGGGCCGAGGCCGCATGCCTCGGCTGGGACCGCCATTTCGACGCCATCGTCGGCGCCACCGACGCCGCGGAGGACAAGCCGGCGGTCGCCCCGGTGCGCCTCGCCCTGGCCGCCGGCGGGCCGGAGCCGGGCCCCCGGGTGTGGTTCGTCGGGGACGGGGCCATCGACGTCCAGTGCGCCCTCAACGCCGGGCTCACGCCCATCGTCATAGGGGGGTCGCGGACCGAGGAGGAACTCGTTCGCCATAATGTTGACCAATTTGTGGGACCACAATCGACCTTGCCGGGTCTGGACGGGCTGAAGGCGCTGGTATCGAGCGCCTGCCGTCCCATATCCGGGGGGTAGGGAAGGAGCCGTCGCGGGCCGCGCGTCCCAATGCGCGGGCGGCCCGGGGTTGGTAACAACCGGACCGGAACGAAAGAAAGATAGATGGCAGAAAAAACCCAGAATCTCCAGGACGTGTTCCTGAACAACATCCGCAAGAACAAGACCCCGGTGACGATCTTCCTGGTCAATGGCGTCAAGCTGCAGGGCATCGTGACCTGGTTCGACAACTTCTCGGTTCTTCTCCGCCGGGACAACCATTCGCAACTCGTCTACAAGCACGCCATCTCCACGGTGATGCCGGCGACCCCGATCCAGCTTTGGGAGGGGGAGGACGAGTCGGGCGCGACCGTCGAAGAGAGGGCCGATGCCTGACCGCGTCCTTGGGGTGCGTAGACCGCTTGCCTCCTAGGGATCGACACGGCGCCAACGGGCGCCATCGGACGGGTGCCGCCGGCCGCGGCCCGTCCGGTCGCGCCGTCGTGATTCTCCCCATCCTGTCCGGGGCGAAGACGGGGCGCACGCCCGCGGCCAGGCTGGAGGAGGCGCGCGGCCTGGCCGAGGCCATCGACCTCGAGGTGACGAGCGCCGAGACGGTGCGGGTGACGCGGCCGACGCCCGCCACCCTGATCGGGGTCGGCGCCGTGCGGCGGCTCGCGGAGTCCCTTCGCGGGCAGGATATCGACGTGGTCGTCGTCGACGGCCGCCTCACGCCCGTGCAGCAGCGGAACCTCGAGCTGGCGTGGTCGTGCAAGGTGATCGACCGCACCGGGCTGATCCTCGAGATCTTCGGAGCCCGGGCGCGCACCCGGGAAGGCAACCTTCAGGTGGAGCTGGCGGCGCTGACCTATCAGCGTTCGCGGCTGGTGCGGTCGTGGACCCATCTGGAGCGCCAGCGCGGCGGCTTCGGCTTCCTCGGCGGTCCCGGGGAGACCCAGATCGAGGCCGACCGGCGCCTGATCGACATCCGCATCGGCCGCATCAGGGCCCAGCTCGACGACGTGCGCCAGACCCGCTCCCTCCATCGCCGGGCCCGCTCGCGGGTGCCGTTCCCGGTGGTGGCGCTGGTCGGATACACCAACGCCGGCAAGTCCACGCTGTTCAACCGTCTCACGCGGGCGCGGGTGTTCGCCGACGATCTCCTGTTCGCGACCCTGGACCCCACCATGCGGGCGGTGGCGCTGCCGTCGGGCCGGCGCGTCATCCTCTCGGACACGGTCGGCTTCGTCTCGGATCTGCCCACCGACCTCGTCGCCGCCTTCCGCGCGACCCTGGAGGAGGTCCTGGCCGCCGAGATCGTGCTGCACGTGCGCGACATCGCCCATCCCGACAGCGAGGCCCAGAAGGCCGACGTGGAGGCGGTGCTCGACGAGCTCGGCCTCGACACGGAAGACCGCGGCGGCCTGATCGAGGTCCTCAACAAGATCGACCTGCTGGATGCCGACCGGGTGGCCGAGGTCCGCGGGCGCGCCGCGCGCGATCGCGCGGCGGTGGCGCTGTCGGCGGCGACCGGGGAGGGGGCCGGCGACCTGCTGGCCCTCCTCGATGAGCGGCTCGCGGCGCGCCGGCGGACGTTCGTATACCGGCTGGGCCCCGGCGAGGGCGCCGCCGTCTCCTGGCTCTACGACCACGGCGAGGTGGTGGCGCGGCGCGACGAGGCGGGCGGCGCCATCCGCCTCACCGTCGGGCTCGACCCCGAGGATGCCGCCCGTTTCGAGAACCGCCGCGGTTGACAGGCCGGGGTCCGGGCCCTATATCACTGGCACTCCTTCTCTAGGAGTGCCAACGAGCCCGGGGAAATCCCGCAACTTTTTGAATTTGCGAACTTTTAGGGAGAAGGTCATGAAGATTCGGCCTTTGCACGACCGCGTCATCGTCGAACCGCTGGGAGCGGAGCAGAAGACCACGGGGGGCATCATCATTCCCGACACCGCCCAGGAGAAGCCGCAGGAGGGCAAGGTCGTCGCGGCCGGCCCCGGCGCCCGCGGCGAGGACGGGAAGCTGCACGCCCTCGACGTGAAGAAGGGCGACCGCGTCCTCTACGGCAAGTGGACGGGCACCGAAGTCAAGGTCGAGGGCAAGGATCTCCTCATCATGAAGGAGAGCGACATCCTCGGCGTCATCGAGTAGCTGCGAGTAGCCGCCGCCGCGCGGCTCCTCCCGCCAGAGCGAAGACAAGGGAGTATCAGACATCATGGCGAAGGACGTGAAATTTTCGACCGATGCCCGCGAGCGCATGCTCAGGGGAATCGATATCCTGGCCGACGCGCTCAAGATCACGCTCGGCCCCAAGGGCCGCTACGTGGTGCTGGAGAAGTCGTTCGGCGCCCCGCGCATCACCAAGGACGGGGTGACGGTGGCCAAGGAGATCGAGCTCGCCGACAGGTTCGAGAACATGGGCGCCCAGATGGTGCGCGAGGTCGCGGCCCGCACCAACGACGAGGCCGGCGACGGCACCACCACGGCGACCATCCTGGCCCGCACCATCGTGCGCGAGGGCGCTAAGGCGGTGGCCGCCGGCATGAACCCCATGGACGTGAAGCGCGGCATCGACATCGCCACCCACGCCGTGATCGATGATCTGCGCCGACGCACCAAGCCGGTCAAGACCAGCCAGGAGATCGCCCAGGTGGGCACCATCTCGTCCAACGGCGAGCGCGAGATCGGCGAGATGATCTCCAAGGCCATGGACCGCGTCGGCAAGGAAGGCGTGATCACGGTCGAGGAGGCCAAGGGCCTGGAGACCGAGCTCGAGGTGGTCGAGGGCATGCAGTTCGACCGCGGCTACCTCTCGCCCTACTTCATCACCAATGCCGAGCGCATGGTCTGCGAGATGGAGGACCCGCTGATCCTTCTCCACGAGAGCAAGCTCGCCAACCTGCAGAGCATGCTGCCGATCCTCGAGAAGGTGGTGCAGTCGGCCAAGCCCTTGCTGATCGTCGCCGAGGACGTGGAGGGCGAGGCCCTGGCGACGCTGGTGGTCAACAAGCTGCGCGGCGGGCTCAAGGTGGCGGCGGTCAAGGCCCCCGGCTTCGGCGACCGGCGCAAGGCCATGCTCCAGGACATCGCGGTGCTCACCGGC
>DASWKZ010000081.1:0-8310 GCA_036396355.1 Alphaproteobacteria bacterium | reverse complement strand
CATGGCCCACGGGCACTATCAGTCCATGCCGGATCGGAGTATCGTCAAGCGTCCGGCATGGCTCATCGGCAAGGACGAGATCGCCGCGACCGGCGCGGATTATCTCGCGCTCGGCCACTGGAACCGCCCGGCCCGCGTGGGAAACGGCCGGGTGCCGGCCTACTACTCCGGATCCCCGGAGTTCGCCGGGACGGTGAACGTCGTTCGACTGACGGCGGGGCGCAAGGTCCGGGTTCGGCGTCGGCGCATCCCGTGGCGTGCCGCTCCGGCGCCGTGAGGGCGGGCCGTTTCTGCTATTCCGCGAGTCCCGCCGACGTCAGGAGCCGAAGGTCCCGCTGCGCACGGTCCGGGTCGCTGTAGGCCGCCCTTGGTGCTGCGCTACTCGCAGGCGATGGCCTTGGCGGCCGACCCCTGGAACGTGAACTCGCAGGCCATCCCGGCCTTGAGCCGGTCCCGCTTGGCTGCCTTGCCGGCGATGGAGACCTTGGTGCCGCTGGTGGACACGCTCAACGTGCCCTTCTTCTCGCCCGCGGCGAAGGAGACCTTGCGTCCGCCATTGGCAACCTTGGAGATCTTGCCCTTGGCCGTTTCGATGGGGATGACGGCCTGGGCCATGGGGGTGGTATCGGTGCGCAGGGAGGCCTCGATCGCCGCCTTGACGATGGCGGCGGGGACGTCGTGCAGGGCCTTGATGCGCCGCTCCATTTCCTCGCCGCTCATGGCGTCGAGGTGCAGCTTCTGCCGCTCTATGTCCTTGAGGAAGGCGGGGTTCGCGATGACCCCGGCGAACGCCTTGCGCAGCGTCGCCACGCGCTCGGCGGGCAGCCCCGGGGGCGCGACGTAGGGGCGGGTCCACTCGTCGGGGGCGAGCAGGACCTCCAGCGCCTTGCGGTCCTCGTCGCGCTTGGCGAACTCCGTGACCAGGGGGACATCGGGCATCCTGCGCTTCTCGGCCAGCGAGATGTCCAGCAGGAACCGGATCTTCTTGTCCCGGATCCAATCGGCCCGGCTGGCCGCGATGCTGGAAAGGCTGGCGGAGCACCGACCCTGAATTTCTCCCCGTTCCATGGCGAGATGCATCGACGCCCCGCCGGGATACCCCGTGATCACCTTGATCTTCGTCTTGAGCAGGTTATTGAGGATGATCGGGACCACTATGGTGAGGGAACGGCCGGTCGTACCGCCCACGATGAATTCCTTCTCGAACATGTCCTCAGCCTTGGTGAAGGGCGTCGTATGCCAGGCGATGCAGAACGTGCCCTCGCGACTGAGGCTGCCGATCCAGGTGAAGTCGAGAGATCGGAACTGCGCATTCTTCTGGCCGAGGAGGGAGGCCGTTGGCACCTCGCGGCCGACCGCGCCCAGCTCACGCCCGTCCTTGGGGGCCGAATTGAAGAGGTAGTTGGCGAGCTTGAGGCTGCCGGCTCCAGGCTGGTTCTTGACCACGATCGCCGGCTTGCCGGGAATATGATTCGCGATGTGACGTGCGAGGGTCCGTGCGAAAGTATCGTAGCCGCCGCCGGGAGCATAGCCCACGAAAAGTGTCACCTGCTTGCCTGCGTAGAAATCCTGGGCAAACGTCACCTGCGGCACCCCGCAGGCGACGGCCGCCAGCCCGGCCAGCGCCACCATGGTCGCACAATCATGTCCTGAGATCTTGATCATGGGATACCTCCCTGTTCTCCGGTGTCATTCGGCATCATTGTCTCACGTGGCTCGTGCCGTCACGCCGGCATCGCCTCGCTTAAGCGCGGACTCTCGTGGATCGGGCGGCAGGTCGCGGAAGATGCAGGGCTCGCGGCACTTCTCTGCCGCCGCCTCGGCATCGAGAGTGGCGTCCCAATCGATCCCCGAATAGCGCCCGCCCGTGTGCCCGTCGGAAAGATCGGAGGCCAGCCACAGCACCGGCGGCACGATCACCTCGGGCGGCAGCAGCTTGACCCGCGCCCGCGTCATGGGGCTCGCGAAATCGGTGTCGACCGCGCCGCCCGGGATGACCGAGTTGACGGTGACGCCGGTTCCGGCGAGGTCCTGGGCCCAGATCTGGGTGGCCGCTTCCAGCGCACCCTTGGAGACGCCGTAGGGCGAGTTCTCCTTGCGCAGGATCGTCCGCAGGCTGGTGGTGACGTTGACGATACGGCCCCAGCCCTGGGCGATCAGGTGGGGCGCCGCGGCGAACGCCATGTGATACGGCCCGTTGACGTTGGTATCGATGAGTCGGCGCCAGTAATCGGGATCGGATTCCCAGAACCGGAACTTGTTGTTCCCCGTCGCCGGATCGACCTGCGGGGCGAGGCCGGCGTTGTTGATGAGGACATGCACCGCGCCGAACGCCTCGAGGGCGCGATCCACGGTCCGTCGGCAATCGTCGAGGTGGGTCACGTCGGCGACGACGCTCGCCGCCCGGCGCTCGCCCGAGGCGGCGTTGATCTCGGCCTCGGCCTCGGCGAGCTTGTCCTCCTCGGGCGAGGCCAGCACCACGCGCCCGCCGGCGGCGGCCAGCGCGGCGGCCATGGTCCGCCCCATGCCCCGGCCGCCGCCGGTCACGATCGCCGTCTTGTCCCCAAGCGTGATGTCCTGCATCGAGTATGGTCCCCTCTGCCTCAGTCGAGTCCGTAGAGGACCCGCGCGTTGTCCCCGAGGATCTTGTCGACGATCGCGGGGTCCGCGGTCAGGGTCCGGCGCAGCACTTCGGGCGCGTGGAGCTCGCTCGAGAAGTCGCTGTGCCCGTAGTCGGTGCCGAGCACGATGTGGTCCTCGCCGGACTCGGCCAGGACCTGGCCCAGATCGTCGTTGACCTGGCAGGCGACGAAGAGGTTCATCGCCCGCAGCGGGTGGTCGGGCAGGCGCTTGCCTGTGCGGTGCATGCGTTGGCGCAGGTCGTGGAGCACGAACGGCACCCAGTCGGCGCCGGCCTCGATGAAGCCCCAGCGCAGATTGGGGAATTTTCCCGGCGTCCCCGTCAGCACCAGCGAATGGAAGGCGCCGACGATGGCGAGCTTGAACTTGGTGAATGTGGAGTCCCGCTCGAAGAAGTCATGGGCCGTGAAGCTGCCGTTGCCGAGGTGGATGCAGACGGCGAGGTCGAGGTCCTGGGCGATGGCGTAGAGGCGGTGGAAGTAGGGGTCCGAAAGCGGCAGCTCGCATTCGAGCCCGCGCAGGAATACGCCGCAGGCGCCGTGGTCCTTGGCCCAGGCGAGCTCCGCCTCGACCAGGTCCATGTTGAGGAGCGGCGCCGCCGCGGCCCAGCGCAGGCGGTCGGGCGCCTGCGCCCAGATGTCGGCGAGCCAGCGATTGTAGCTCCGGCACAGCGCGTATTCGAGCTCCCACTGGCGGGCGACCGGCCTCAGCAGGAGCGTGGGATAGAGAACCTGGACATCCACGCCGAGCTCGTCCATGTGGGCGACGCGGGCGGCGACGTCGCGCATCTCCCGGGACTCCTCGGGCGTGTTGGAACCGACGTTGCGGTCCTTGTTGTGAATGCGCTTGTCGATGACCCAGAATTCCTGGTGCGTCCTGCCCTCGAGGTTGAGGTTCCGGTTTCCGAAGCTCTGGGTGACGATCATGGGAAGGAACCGGGCTGTCTCCGCCGCGCTCATGTAGCTCCAGGTGTCCGCGGTCTCAAGCACGTGGGCGTCGGCGTCGATCACGGTCATGGGCGGGACCTCCGGCGGTTGCCGGCCGACAAGTCCGATGCCTCGGCGCGGTTCCGATGGGCCGGGGCAAGACGCTTCGCAAGGCCCTGCACGCGGATGGGCGCGCCTTTGGGCGGGTCACCCGCTTTGACCCTATTTCCTTTGGCCCTATTTCCTTTGGCCCTATTTCCTTTGGAATGACGCACTTCCGCCCCTCCTAGCATCAACCGGAAGGGGCTCGGAGGTCCCTCGCGCGCGAGGCGCCCGATCCGCCCCGCGACGCGCCCCATGGCGCCTGTTCCCCTGGGCCGACGGCGCGGCCGGGAGGGGCGCACCGTGTCCTTCCCGTTGTCTATTCTTGCTTGTGCCTGAACGCTAGCACGAACCGTCCCGAAAGAAAATTCCCCGCCTCGCCGCGCCATTGGAGATTGTGCGCCCCGCGCGGGAGTGCCACCATCCCCGTGGTACGTCGGTCTCAGGGAAGGGTCGGGGCGACCCGGATGGAGGGAAAGGCGATGAACCAACGGGTGAACGGTTCCGGGTTGTTCCGCGTCGTCCTCGTGCTCGCGGGTGTGTTGCTCGTCGCTCCACTACCGGGACGGGTGGCGGCGCAGACCGCGGACAGCGAGGCGGTTCAGGGAATGGTGGACGAGCTCCGCGGGATCGTCGATCAGGGCGAGAGGTACCGCTCGGCCGATCCGCGTTTCCTCGAGGATCTGAGGAGGCTCGCCCGCAAGTACGACTGGCCGTGGCGCCGGGTGGTGCTGGATGAAACCTTCGCCGACGGGGATTACACGCACAATCCCTCCTGGACGGTGGCGCGCGGCCGGTTCTGGATCGACCGTCAGCTGGGGCTGCGCAGCGTCGTGGAGGCGGCCCCGCCGGCGGCAGCGGCGGGCGGCGGCCAACCGTCCCAGGAGAGCACCCAACGTGATCCGGCGCTCGATCTGTTCGGCGCCGTGCTGCGCGGGATGACGCAGCCCCGGGACGGGACCGAGGGCGGTTCGGGGACCTCCGCCGGGGCCCAGGCCGGGCCGGCCGCGGCGGAAATCCATACCGCCCAGCCGTTCGCCAACGCCTTCGCCGTGACCGTCCGGTTGCGCACCCTGCGCGCGATGCCGTCCCGTCTCGAGATCGCGGCCTACCAGGGCGCCGACCGCGCCGTCGGCTATCGGCTCCGCTACGGCAACGACGGGCGGCCGACGCTGGAGCTCGCGCGGCGGACGGCCTACGGCACCAGTACCATCTACTTCGCCGCCGAGGGGGTGCCCCCGATCGACGACGGCAACCCCCACGAGATCCTGTGGACGCGGGATTCCCGTGGCAACATGGCGATCGGCATCGACGGCGCGGCGCTGATCCGCGCCGATGACCGCGGGCTGGGCGAATCCTTCCATGGCCTCGCCCTGGTCAACGGCGGCGGCGACTACGCGGTTTCCCGGGTGATGGTGAGGGATCTCGCGCGATAGCGATCACGGACCGTCCCACCCGGCGCGCCGGTCTTTCAAGTCCCAGAGAAGAAAAATAGAACGGTTCTTTGTTTTTTCATGGGGCCGGGGAAAGGAGGGACTTGCCTTCTCCAAATTCACTCCCGTACAGTATTGCTTCATAACACAAGAAAAAATTAACCATAACAGCGGAGGTAATTATGAGAGGGATTACCTGTGCGGCCCTCGCGGCCGCCGTTTGCGTTTCGCTGATGGCCGCCCCGGCGCGGGCGGAGTTCCCCAACGACTGGTTCACCGTCCTGTCCGGCGTCGGCGCGATCGAAGGACTGACCGGCGACGACTTCGGCAAGTTCTACGTGGCCGACCGGGAGGCAAATACCTGCACCATCTGGGAAATCGACACGAGTCCGGGTCTGGATGCGCCAGTGGTGGACGACGTCGGGGCCGTCAACCAGCCCGGATGCACGCCCTCGGGCCTCGCCTTCGGCCCCGACGGCGCGCTCTACATCACCACCGCGGGCGGCGGCGGGTTCATCTACCGCCAGGAGCTCGGAGATTTCACCCCGGCCGAGGCCTATGCTATCGGCGTGCCGGGCGCCAACGGCGTCGCCTTCGCGGGCGGCGACTTGTATGTCACCGACGGGACCGCCAACCAGGGGCGGGTCTGGAAGATCACGGGTGCGAACGCGGATTGTAACCCGGGCAGCTTGTTCAACTGCGTGGAGTTCTTCCGCATCGAGCCGCGGCGGAACGGTGAAGACCTCGGTGGCAATGTCGAGAACACGGACCCGCCGGATGGCCAGCCGAACGGGGTCGGGTCGGCCCGGTATACCGTTCCCCGTCACAATCTGGATGACGATCCCACAGACCGCCAGGACATCGTCGCCAACGGCATCGCCTTCACGCCCAACGGCAAGACCGCCTACGTGGCCGACACGGCCCGGGGCGCGATCTGGGCCGCGCAGCTCAACAGCGACGGAACCCTCAAGAGCGCCCAAGGGTGCGACGAGACGTTTCACCCGAACGTGCTGTGCCGGGAGGCCCTGTACCTCGCCCACCCGCTGCTGGAGGGGGTAGACGGCATCGCGCTCCTCGACGACGGGACGATTCTCGCCTCCGTCAACGAGCGCAACTCCATCGTGGCGATCAAGCCGAACAAGGAGGTCGTGGAGGAATTCGTGAACCCCGCTGATGACGAGACGTTGCTCCGGAACGGCGATCCCTCGGAGGATCGCCCGATGGAGTTCCCGACCAGCCCGTTCGTGAGCGGGCAAGACCTTCTGCACGACGGGGGCGGATTCGCCGAGGCGGGACAACAACCCCAACGGGCCCGGGGAAGGCCCCAAGGTCACCTGCCTCAATCAGGAGCTCACGCCGGGCGGCTTGTCGCTTCCCGTGCAATAACGGAAACCGAACACGCTTGACGAAGGCGGGGCCCGGAGTCGCGGGGCCCCGCCTCCATATTTGGAGCGTCAACCGACCGCCAGAGCGGCGATATCGATGTCCTCGAAGGAGCGGGCCCGGAGGTCGCAGGGGGGCGCATCCCCGTTGAAAGGCGGATTCTCCGGGCGCACCATCCACACCGTCCGCGTTCCGGCCGCGTTTGCGGCGCGGATCTCGGCCGCACCGTCGGAGAGGAACACGATCTCCGGCGCCGGGCGGTCGATGGCGGCCGCGATCCGGCGGAAGGACGCCGGCTCGGTCTTGGGGCCGGTGGTGGTGTCGAAATGGCCCGCGAACAGGGGCGTCAGGTCACCATGGCCGGAATAGCGGAACAGGAGCCTCTGGGCGGCTATGGAGCCCGAGGAGTAGACGTAGAGCGGAATTCCCGCCCGGTGCCACCGCCGGAGCGCCGCCGCTGCGTCGTTGTAGACGTGGCCGACCAGCGTGCCGTCGCGGTAGCCTCGCTCCCAGATCAGGCCCTGCAGGGCCTTCAGCGGGGTCGCCTTGCGGTCCTCGTCCATCCAGGTCCGGAACAGGGCGGCGGCCTCGCCCGGCCCGATCCGGTCGCGCCCGACCTCGCCGGCGGCTTCGGCCAGGACTCGGTCGATCTCGGGCTCGCCCGCGCGGGCCGTGAGGAAGCTCTCCAGCCGCTCCCGCGCATAGGGGAACAGCACGTCCCTGACGAAAGCGATCGATCCGGTGGTGCCCTCGATATCGGTGAGGACGGCGGGCACGCTATTCGCCGAACTTGGGCACCCGCCGGGCGATGGGATCACCGGTGAAATTGGCGACCCATCCTTCGGGGTTGGTGAAGAGCCGGATGGCGCAGAAATGCGGGTCCGGCCCCATGTCGAACCAGTGGCGCGTGTTGGCGGGGACGCCGATCAGGTCCCCCGCCTCGCAGACCACCCGGTAGATCTCCCCGTCGCCGCGGAGGTAGAAGGCGCCCGCGCCCTCCACGAAGAACCGCACCTCGTCCTCGCTGTGGGTGTGCTCGTCCAGGAACTTGGCGCGCATGGGCGCGGTGTCCGGGGTGCCGCGCCGGAGGCGCACCACGTCGGCGGTCCGGTAGCCGTTCTCGCGCATCAGCCGGTCCACCTCGGGGCGGTAGGCGGCGAGGATGGCATCCTGGTCGGCGTCATCGGCCAGGGGCTGCTCCGCCCGCCAGCGCTCGAACCTGACGCCGATGCCGTCGAGCCATCGGGCGATCTCGGTCCCATCCTCGGTGACGTGGCGTGCCGCCGCCGGCGCGCTCTCGGGATAGATCGTGAGCGTCGTCATCGACCGAGCCTCATCCGTTCCAGTTCGCAGTCGAGAATGAACTCCAATGCCTCTATGTGACGCCTGGCCTCGCCCATGTCCAGCCCCCAGGTGTAGAGCCCGTGGCCGGAAATCAGGAAACCTACCGCCGCCGGCTCGGCCCCGAGGCGCGTCTCGACCCGCGAGGCCAAGGCCGGCATGTCCTGGTCGTTGGCGAAGATGGGCAGGACCGCCTCGGCCTCGTGGCTGTCGATGCCGCGGAACGCCTTGAGGAGCTCGTAGTCGGTGAGCAGCATCCGGTCGGTGCCGCGCAGCAGCTTGGAGACGAGCGTCGCCGTGCGCGAATGGGTGTGGAGGACGGCCCCGATCTCCGGGCGCATCCTGTAGAGGCAGGCATGCAGCGGCGTTTCGGCGGAGGCGCGCCCTTCACCCACGGGCGAGCCCTGCCCGATGTCGTAAAGCAGCACGTCGGCCTGGGACAAGGCGCCCTTGTCCACGCCCGACGCCGTGATCGCGATGAGGTT
>DASWKZ010000080.1:0-5105 GCA_036396355.1 Alphaproteobacteria bacterium | reverse complement strand
CCCGCACCCGTGCCCCCGTGGGCGCGGGCCGAGGCGCCGGCGGAGGCGGAGGCGGGGCCGGCGCCGCCGGCATCGTCGGCGGGCGGCCGCGCGGTGTCGGCGGAACCCACCGCCGAGGCGGACGCGGACAACGCCGCGGTCGCGCGGGACGGCGCGGACCGGGGCCGGGAACCCCCCGCCCCCGCCCCGGCACCGGACGCGGCGGCCGATGGAATCCCCGGTCCCCGGCCGTCGCTCTGGGAGACGCCCGCCCCGGCCCCGGCCGACACCGCCGAGGCCGCCCCCGAGTTCCCGCGCCCGCCCCGCAAGCCGTCGCCCCCGGCCGTGGAGAAGCCCACCACCGTGATCCTCCCCGCGACCGCGCCCAAGGACCTCGCCGGCCCGATTCCGGCCAGCGCCGGGCCCGCCGCCCCGATGGCCGGCGGGGTCCGAACCGGGGACGGCCCGCGCGCCCAGCCGGACGCCGAATCGGTCGCCGCCCTTCACCCGCCCGCCGAAACGGGCCCCCGCGCCGGCGCCGCGCCGGCCGCGGCCACGCCCGGGGCCGAAGGATCCTTCGCCCTCGGCACCCTCGCCCCGGCGTCGGCGGATCATGGGCCGCAGGCCCTCGACCCGGCGGCCGGTCCGGCCGCGACCCGGGTCACGCAGCGGGAGACCGGCGGCGAGGGCGGCGGTCTCGCCGCGGCCGCCCCCGGCAAGCGCGAGCGGCACTGGTACGCCGGCGGCCAGGTGAACACGTCCCTTCATGCCCGCGACGATTTCGGCGGCGGATCCATCGACATCATGGCGGAATTGGAGAAGGGGGCCGGCGCCAACGTCTTCGCCGGCTACCGCTCGCGCTTCGGCACCCGGCTGGAAGCCGAGTGGTTCTACCGCCACCAGAACTACGACCGCATGGAGATCGGCCAGGACGCAGGCGCCGGCACGTTCCTCGGCCTCGGCGACCTCGACGGCACCGACGCCGACGGCCGCGGCGCGCTGTCGATGATGGGCATGATGGCCAACATTTACCAGGACATCCCCGTCACCGCGCGCATCCGGCCCTATGTCGGCGGCGGCATCGGCATCGCCCGCGTCAACGTGGACGACGCCGGAATCCCCCAGGCCTCCCTGTTCGACGGGCATGACGACGTGTTCGCCTATCAGGTCGGCGGCGGCATCGCCTTCAGCCTCACCGAGTCGCTAGATCTCTTCGTCGATTACCGCTACTTCGCCACCGGCGATTACGACGTGACCTACACCACCGGCGACAAGGCCCAGGGCAGCTTCACCAGCCACAATATCGGCATCGGCCTGCGCGTCGGCTTCTGAGCCGTCCGCGCGAGGGCCCGGTCGCGGCCGGCCGCGGACCGGCGCCTGGGAATCGGCGCCCGACGAGGGAACGCGACCGGGGTTACGGCTGTCTTCAATGATGGACGCCCGTTCCGCGACCGGAGGGGCGGATGCGACCCGGGGCCGGAGGCCGGCCAGGCCCCGGGCGATTGCGCATGCGCCGGCCGCTCGAAGGAGGTGGCCTTGCCGATCAACAGCCGTGACGACCTCGCCTCCGCCCCTGCCGCCGGGCCCGATCCCCGGGGCGACGCTCCCGCGCGGCGGCGGCTCGCCATGGGCGGGGCGGCCTTGGGCGGCCTCGCCGCGGTCCTCGGCACGGTCGCCCTGCTGGCATGGTTCCTGGCCGGGACGTCCGGGTCGCCGCCCGGGTTCGAGGAGGCCGACGGACGCACCCTGGTCCCGGCGGCGGCGGACGACCCCGCGCGCATCGCCGCGCTCGCCGTCGAGGGGCAGGGGAACGCCACCACGCTCCGCCGCGCCGACGGGGGCTGGGTGCTCGCCGAGGGCGACGGCTATCCGGTGGACAGCCGCCGCGTGGAATCGGTCCTCGCGGCCCTCGGCGCCCTGCGCGCCGCCTACGTCTCGGAGGACGGATCGCCGTCGGCGGGCGATTACGGCTTCGGCGCGCTCGACGATCCCACCGGCACCGCCGCGCGCATCACCCTGCGCGGCGCCGACGACACCGTCCTCGGGCACCTCACCCTCGGCAACGTCGTCACCGTGCCGGGCGGGGCGAACCTGTCCAAGCTCGCGCTGAAGCGCGACGACGACTCCCGCATCTGGCTCGCCGAGGGAGATCTCCAGGTGAGCGCCAGCCCCCTCGAGTGGGTGGACCGGGGCATCTTCCATGCCAGCCGCAATCGCGTGGTCGAGGTGGCGATCACGCCGCCCGACGGCGAGCGGCTCGTGGTCCGGCGCGCGACGGGGAGCGGCGAGCTCCGGGTCGCCGAGGGCCTGCCGTCGGGAGCCGCCATCGAGGGGCCCTGGGTGCTGGAGGAGCTCGCCAGCGTGCTCGAGCATCTCGAGTTCGCCGCGGTGCGCTCGGCGGGGAATCTCGGCCGCGAGGGGGACTCCTGGCAAGCCCGGGTCGCGACCGCGGACGGCGTCGTCATCGCCGCGACCCTGTTCCCCGGCAAGGACCGCAGCTGGGCGATCTTCGAGGCGCGCCCCGCCGGGCCGGGCGAGGCGGTCCGCGACGCGGCCCGCGACTTCAACGCCCGCCACCGGGCATGGGCGTACGCGCTCACCGACTATGCCGCCGGCCGCTTCATGACCCGGCCCGAGGACCTGATCAATTCGGGCGACAGGTCCTCGGCGCGGGCCCGCTCCCCCTGACCCGCCCTCCGACGGAAAAAGAAGGCCCGCGGGCCGGAGCCCGCGGGCCAGGTGCACAGGGAGGCACCCTGGGCGATCACTGCGCCCGTTCGACGTGCCGGTTGACGCGCTCCATCAGCCTGGGGTCGGCCTGGGCCGCCGAGAAGATCTCGTTGTAGGTCTCGACGGAAAGGCCCTCGGCGCGGATCGCCTCGACCATCTCCTCGGTCGCCTCCTCGCGGACCCGCTGGCGCTGCTCCATGGTCTCGGCGGCCTCCAGCTTGGGCGCGTAGCTCTTGTTGATCTCCTGGACCTTGATCACGGCCTCGGCATAGGACTCGAGCTGGTCGCCGCTGTAGGAGGGCGCCTGCTGCCCGGGGGGCGGGGACTGCTGCTGCTGGGCCTGGGCCGCGGCCGGCGGCGCCGAGGCGAGGGCCAGGGCGAGAACGGCGAAAGCGGGTCGGAACATGCGTGTCATGAATCCTCCTTCCAAATTGTCTCGGTCGGCGGCGGCCGGGGTCCGGCCCGGCGCCGACGGTCTTGGGACAGGCCCGGCCCGCGCGCGGTTCCGCAGGGCCCGCTGGGACCCGCCCCGCGAGGTGGCCCGCGGGTCGATGCCCGCGGGCCGGTCCCGGGGAGGGGGATGGGGCTCCCTACCGGACTTCCTGCACCTCTCGGTTGATGCGCTGGGCGAGGTCGGGATTGGCCTCCGCCGCCCGCGAGATCGTGTTGTACTGCTCGACGGTGATGCCCTCGGCGCGGATCGCCTCCACCATCTTCTCGGTGGCCTCCTGCTGGATCGCCTCCCTTTCCTCCTGGGTGGGGGCGCCCTGGAACTGCGGCATGTACTCGTCGTTGATCTTGCGCACCTCGACCAGGGCGACCACGTAGGACTTCAGCTCGTCGCCGCCGATGGACGGGGCCTGGGCTCCGGGCTGCTGCTGTTGCGGCGGCTGTTGCTGCTGGGCCTGCGCCGCCGCGGGCGGGGCCCCGGCGGCGGCCAGGGCGAACAGGGCCAGGACGGGTAGAAATATGCGTCTCATGGACTATCCTTCCATTTTTCCGGTGGGATCTCGCCGGCGGGGTTTCGGGGTTTCCGGCGCCTCCCCAGTGGGACAGCGCGACCCTGCGGGAAGTTCCCCGGCGGCCCGCGCCTTTCCCGCGGCGCGATCCGGGGCCCGGCGGGGAACCCGGCCGGCCCGCGGGCTGTCTTAGGGGCGTGGGTCCGCGTCGCCACTGACGCGCGCCGGGCCGCCGGAACTGGAACGGAAGCGGGCGAGGCGCGATGTCGGGACTGCGCAACACGGAGGAGGTCAAGTGGCTGATCGCGCGGGAGATTCCGCGCCTGCGCCGCTATGCCCTGGTGCTCACGGGCGAGCCCGACGCCGCCGACGACCTGGTGCAGGACTGCGTGGAGCGCGCGATTCGCAAGCGCCACCTGTGGCGGCGGCGCGGCAGCATCCGGGCGTGGCTCTACCGGATACTCTATAACGTGTTCGCGAATCAGGCCGTCCGGCGGCGGCGCATCCGGCAGCAGGTTCCGCTCGACGCGGCGGCCGTCGTCCCGGCCGAGGCGCCGCGCCAGGACCATCACCTGGCCTGCCGCGACATCGCCGACGCCATGCGGATGCTGCCCGATGACCAGCGCGCCGCGATCGCGCTGACGGCGCTCGAGGACCTGTCCTACGACGAGGCCGCGGCGGCGCTCGACATCCCCATCGGGACGCTGCGCTCGCGGCTGTCGCGGGGACGCGAGAGGCTGAGGGAACTCTACGTGCAGCCGGGCGATCCGGTCCGGCTCAGGCGGGTGAAGTAGAATGTCGACGGAAACGCGGATCGGCGAGTTCGATCTCCTGGCCTATGCCGACGGGCGGCTCGAGGCCGACCCGGCGCGGCTGGCCGAGGTCGAGCGCGCGCTGCGCGCGGACCCGGAGCTGACCGCCCGCGCCGAGTCCTACCGCGCCCAGACCGCCGCCCTCCGGCGCGCCTACGGGCCGCGGCTGGCGGAGCCGGTCCCGGAGCGCCTGGGCGCCGCCCTGGAGGCGGGCCGCCGGCGGTCGGCCGGCGTCTCCGCGCGCGTGGCTGCCGCCCTTCTGCTGATCGCGGCCGCCGGCGCCGGCGGCTGGTTCGCCGGCCGGGCCGAGCGCGGCCTGGACGAATCGACCATGCGCGCCTTCCTCGCCCATGCGGAGCCGCCCGCCGCCGCCGCGGGCACACCGGGCCCGCGCCTCGCCCAGGCGGGATCGGCGGCGCCGCTGAACTGGCTCTCCGAGGAGATCTCGTTCCGCCTGGGGGCGCCGGATCTCTCGAGGCTCGGTTTTGCCCTGGTCGGACGGAGCGCCGTCGACGTCGACGGCAGGCGCGCGGTGCGCCTGACCTACCGGGCGGCGGACGGGGACAGCTTCCACCTGTTCCTGCGGCCGCGATGGCGGGACCGCGATCCCGAGGTCCGCTTCGGC
>DASWKZ010000079.1:0-2197 GCA_036396355.1 Alphaproteobacteria bacterium | reverse complement strand
TGGCTGGCCTTGGTCGGCCATGGGCTGCTCCATGTCGACGTCACCCATTTCCTGATCAACACGCTGATGCTGCTCGCCTTCGGCTCGCTGGTCGAGAGGACGCTCGGGGCCGGGGCGCTGCTGCTGGTGGCCGCGGCCGCGGCGGTGGCTGGAGCGCTGGCGCTCGCCGTCACCATCGGCGGGACGCCGGCCTACATGGTCGGCGCCTCCGATTCGGTGCACGGGGTGGCGGGGGTGGCGGCGGTGATCATGCGCCGGCGCGGCACCGCGCAGCTGCGCCACGCTGGCGGCGTGCTGCTCGCCTTTATGGTCGGGATCAACCTGGTGCTGGCGCTGGTCGGCGGCGGCGCCGGCCTGATCGGCTTCGCCATCGCCTGGCAGGCGCATCTCGGCGGCCTCGCCGCCGGCTTGGCTCTGGCGCCGCTGCTGTTCCGGCGCGTCGAACGCCGCACCTAGACGGACGGCGCGGCCGATTCAGGCGCTGCGGCGGGCGCCTCGGGGTTTGGCGCAGCCGGTTCGGGCCCGCCGGCGTTGCCCGTGGGCACCGGCTCGAGCCGGCCCTCGGACACCAGCGCGACCCCGACGGCGCGGGCGTCCTGGCCGCGGACCACCTTGACCGGGCTGGTGACGCCGCTCTTGCCGATCGCCTCGACCGCACTCGCGGCCTCGACCCACACGCCCTCGCCGCCGGCAGGGAAGACGCAGTAGCGAGGCCCGTAGTCGCTCGCCGCCCAGCGCCGGCGCGGCAGGGCGAGCGGCGCGAAGCCGGGCGCGGCGCGGCCGCGCCGGCCGGGCGAATGTCCGATCTCGATGACCGCAAGGCCCGGCGGCAGGCCGTCGATCGCGGGCAGAGTGGAGGGTGCGCTGGACATGGCGTGCGGGACTTTCTTCCCGTCGGTGGCCGGCGAGGGCTTCGCCCCCGTGCATGACCATATGGGGCGAACGGGCCGCCGGGTCGAGCGCGCCCGCGGGCTTGGCCCTTGCCCCGCCCTTCGGCGACCGTTATGTAGAGCGCGGTGGTCCGCGCGCGCCGGCAGGTCGTGCCGCCGGCGGCAACCGCGCACTTGGCGCCCATCGTCTAGCGGTCCAGGACGCTGGCCTCTCACGCCGGAAACAGGGGTTCGATTCCCCTTGGGCGCGCCAATGATTTCAATATCTTACTTGTCCCGCAGGCGGCCCAACCGGCCACTTTGTCCAATATTTGTCCAATAAACGCTGGCTGACGGGGGCGAATTCGGGCCGTGGCCAGCGCCCGGAAACAGGGGTGCCGACACCAGGCGCGGCCGGTTTGGTCAGCGGGCGACAGTCGATTCGGGTCGCGACCGGCGGTTCGAGCGGCGGACCCTCCGTCGGTGCCGGCCCGCGCAAACTTCGTACGCGCGCCCGCCGCCGCGTAGTCGCGGCCCGGCTTGGGCGACGACCGGCACCTCTCCGAGGCGAACCTCGGCGGCGCCGACCGCACGCCGGAAGCAATCCTGGATCGGTTTCGAACGCCGGTGTCTCGTCGCCGCGCGGCCGGCATTCCCATGCCGTGGCCGCCGAGCGGAGGCGGCGGCCGGAGCGCCATGGCAGCCAGGGACCGGGCGCCGGCAATCCATGGTGAGGTTGTGGGGGCCGTGGGGCGCCCGCCGCCGAAGGCACGGCGCGGCGGGCGCCTCGGCCCCTGCACCAGACCCCGGCCCTTGGTGAAGCGCCCCGGCCTCGACCTCGACTTCGCCCATTTTTGACGGCGCGCGGCAGAGGTTTCCGATACTTCCAGCAGGGGCAGATGCCGGGACTCCTCCAGCCGAAAATTAAAAATCCCGCCGGGTTTCCATTGCTCCTTCGACCATTAAAGCCAAGCGTGTAGGATACGCGCCCAAGCGGGCGAGGGGGGACGGTGGCGAGCCTCGAGGAGTTGCGGGCGGGGGCATTCATCGAGGGGCTGGCGCCGACCGGGGCGGCCAAGGTCGTCCAGGTCGAGTGGTTCGGCGACCAGGCGGTCAAGGTCACCTATGAGGACTCGGCCGGCGCCGTCCGCAACCGGCTGGTCTACCGGAACGAGGAGCCGGCGCTCTCGGTGGTCGCAGCCGGCCGGCCGTGGTCGTTCGACGGCGACGGCGCGCTGCTGAGGCTCGCCTCGGAGGCTTGGCGCATCCACCTCGCCCACCTGTTCGACCCCTACCTCGCCATCCACACCTCGCGCATCGAGCCGCTG
>DASWKZ010000078.1:0-5760 GCA_036396355.1 Alphaproteobacteria bacterium | reverse complement strand
GGCTCCATCCGCTCGAAGAGCGCGGAGACCCGGAGCGAGGGCAGCGGCACCGCGGACTACCTGCGCAAGACCTGCGAGGAGAGCCTGCAGCGCCTCGGCATCGACCATCTCGATGTTCTCTGCATGTCGCGGGTTGATCCGACCGTTCCCATCGAGGAGTCCGTCGGGACCATGGCGAGGATGGTGGAGGAGGGGAAGACCCGATACATCGCGCTGTCCGAGGCCTCGCCCGATTCGATCGGGCGGGCGTGGACGGTCCACCCGATCGCCTCCTTACAGATCGAATACTCTCTGTTCTCGCGTGATCCCGAGGAGTTCGGCAACATCGACGCGGTGCGCACGCATGGCATGGGCTTCATGGCCTACGCGCCGCTGGGCCGCGGTATCCTGTCCGGGCAGTTCCACAGCGCCGACGACGTCCCCGAGAACGATCCTCGCCGCGGGTACCCCCGCTACACGGGCGACAACATGGCCCACAACGCGAAATTGCTGCGGCGACTGGAAGGAATCGCCGCCGAGAAGGGCATCAGCCTGCCCTGCCTCGCCATCGCCTGGGTGCTGCACCGGGGCGAGGACATCATCCCGATTCCGTCCTCCAAGAGCCGCGCCCATCTCGAGGACAACCTGAAGGCGCTTGAGGTGGAGCTGACGGCGGGGGACCTCGCCCGCATCGAGGAGATCTGCCCGCCCGGCGCGGCCGCCGGCACGCGGTACCCCGAACGGATGATGGCGAGAGTCAACGTCTGAAAGAAAAAGGGGGCGCCGCCCCGTTTCCGGGGCGGCGCCTTTCGTCCGACGCAGGGGGGCATGTCGGACGGTCAAGGAAAGGGGATCAATCAACACCTCGGAACGTTGATCCCCCGCCGGCGGTTACGTCACGCCCGGAACTACAGGCACTCCTTGCGCAACTCGCCGATGGGCTCGTTCTCGCTGTCGAGATCCCGGAAGCAGCTTCGATCGAAATGCCTGTCTCGCTGCTCGGCCTGGGCCGCCATCTGGCTAACGGCGTCGTTCATGGTGGCTGCGGTCGTGGCCGGGGCCTGGTTCTTCTGCGTGGCGGTCTCGGCAAAGCCGGCACTGGCGACGGCCAGCAGGGCGACGAACGCGGTGGAAAGGGCAATCATCAACTTACGCATTTTGACCTCCTTCGGTTGAAAGTTTGTCCGGGGCACACGGTAGCGGCACGGTCGGCACCGGTGAAATCAAGCCCCTTCAGATGACGGTGAGAGCGCCGTGATCGTCGGAGGCGCAGGGTGTGAACAAAGCCATCCCCCGGGCCCGCGTCAGGCGCGGGAACCTTGGGTTTCGACCCTCACCGATTCGTGAGGCGGCGGTGTGACACCGCCGAGGCGCCGCCGCGACCGTTCCTTTGGCCACGGGGACACCCCGTGAGACCCGGAGCGGCGACGAGTTATTCCAGGAGGCGCGCGCGGGCCGCCCGCAGCGCCGCCCTTTACCCGCCCGCAGCGTTCCGCTAAGAGGAGCCGCGCAACCTGCCGTCACCGCCCCCTTGTGCCGGAGCTGTCGTGGCCGAACCCTCTTCCTCCCCCGGTTCCGTGCGGCCCCGCTGGCCCCTGATCCTGGCGGCCTGGGGAGTCGGCGTGATCGCCGCCGCCCATATCGGCAAGGTTCCGCCGGCGATCCCGGCCCTGCGCGAGGGGCTCGACCTCGACCTGATAACGGCGGGGTGGGTGGTCGCCATGATCGGCTCGACCGGCCTCGCCCTCGGCATGGTGGCGGGCCTCCTGGTGGACCGCATCGGCGCGCGGCGGATGGTGCTGGCCGGGCTGGGGCTGATGGCCGCGGGGTCGTTGGCCGGCGCGGCCGCGACGGGCGGGGCGACGCTACTCGCGAGCCGGTTCCTGGAGGGCGTCGGGTTCGTCTGCGCCGTGGTCGGCGTCCCGCCCATCCTCACCGACGCGGCGGGGCCGGCGCGCCGCCGCTTCGTGCTTGGGCTGTGGGGCACCTTCATGCCCACGGGCATCGCCGCCATGATGCTGCTGGCGCCGGCGGCGATCGCCGCGTCCGGCTGGCGCGGGGCGTGGCTGCTTCTGGGTGCGGTGACACTCCTCTGGACGGCCGTGATCGGGACGATTCTCGCGCGGGGAGGGACGGGTCCGGGCTTCCTTGCGGGGCATGGATCGCGGGTATCGATCATCGACAACATCCGGAGGACGCTGACGGTGCCCGGTCCGTGGCTTCTTGCGCTCGGCTTCTGCGTCTATACGCTGGCCTGGATGGCATTGATGGCCTGGCTTCCCACCTTCCTGGTGGATGAGCGCGGGTTGGGGCTGGCCCCGGCGTCGGCGCTGACGGTGGCGGTGGTCCTCGTGAACGTGCCCGGCAATATGTTGGGCGCCTGGCTGCTGCAGGCGGGTGCGCGGCGCTGGGCGATGCTGGCCGCGGCCGGCGTCGTGATTGCCGCGACCGGGCCGCTCGCCTTCCTCGACCTGCTGCCCGACGCCGGGCGCTACGCGGCCTGCCTCGTCTTCTCGTTCCTCGCCGGGATGGTGCCCTCGGCGGTGTTCGCCGGCACCACCGTGTTCGCGCCGAGCGAGCGCCAGATCGGCACCGTGAACGGGCTCCTGGTGCAAGGCTCCCATCTGGGCCAGTTCGCCGGCCCGCCGATCCTGGCCGCGGCGGTGACGCTGTCGGGAGGCTGGAGCGCCGGGGGCTGGATACTGGTCGCGTGCGGCGCGGCGCTCATGGCGCTGGGCGTCATGGTCGGGATCGCGGAGGCCCGGCTGCGCCCACGCTCGGAGTCGCCCGCCTAGGGAAGCTCCGCCAGCAGGGCGCCGTATCCCTTTCGCGGCTCGCGGACGCGGAGGCGCTTCTGGATCTCCCACACCCGGGCGGTGACGGGATGCACCACCGGCACGCCGAGGTCGCGCTCGAGCGTCTCGATGATCGGCAGCGTGCGCCAGCCCGAGCCCAGCATGTAGATGCCGTCGGCCCCGCCCGCCTTCAGAAAATGGGACTTGACGTGGTCGTAGACGCGCTCGGCGGCGAGCTCCTGGACCTTCTCGAAGGGCACGTCGATCCCGGCCATGGCCTTGACGGTGAAGCCGGCATCCCGGAAATAGGCGGTGAAGGTGTCGTTGATCCTGCCAGAGAAGTAGGTGGCGCCGACGAAACTCTTGACCCTGAGCGTCTTCAGGGCGCGGACGTGGTTCTGCCCGGCGGTGAAGATGGGGATGCGGTATTTGCGCTCCCACGCCCGCACGATCCGCGCCTCGCCCGCGTATCCGTGGACCATGAAGGGCGGCGCGCCGTTGGGATGGATGATGTCGGGCGCCTGGGGCACCAGGCGCTCGATCTCGGCCTCGTAGGCCTTCATCATGCCCTCGAACTCGTCGCGGGTGCCGCGGGTGATGTTGAGGAACAGCGGGATCACGCCGATCCCTTCGGGCAGGAGGCGGATCACCTCCTCGGTCATGCCCGGGCGCAGGGTCGGGTTGATGAGGCCGACGGTGCCGCGCCAGCTGGAAAACGCCATGAGGGCCTCCCTGGTTTCGGTTTCTTCCGGGTCCGGCCGACCTTAGTCCGCGTGGGGATCGCGGGAAAGGGGCCTCAACCTCGGTTCAGGAGGCACGGGGCACGGCTGACGATGGCATCCCCACTCGGCTCGTTTGGCGTGGGTCTTCCTCCTCCCATACGCAGACCGCCCCACGGCCCTAAATGTCACGGATTTTTGATCTTCGTCCTCGTCCACATCCTCGTATAATCGAGCTGCCATGCGGGCCGTTTCGTCACGCCGGATATTCGCGGTTCTGGTCGGGGTTCTCCTGGCCGTGGGGCCGGCCCTGCCTCTCGTTCAGGCCGGTCAGATGGGGGCCGCGATGTCGAGCATCCCCGATATCGCAAGAACGGCGCCGGTCGGTTGCGACGATTGTGGCGGTACCAGCGATGACGGCGCGCTGCTCGATAATTGCGTCTCGATCTGCACGGCACCTTTCATGGTATTGGCCGCTTTCCCGCCGGGCCCGACGATAGGGCGGGGCCCCAGTTCACCCATGCCTGGAGATAGCGGCCCACCCGGCCGGGCCACATCGCCCGAGCCCTACCCTCCTAAACCCGATCGTCTGACCTGACGCCAGGTCCGGTGCCTCCGGGCGCCGGCTCACTGGCCGTCAACGCCGCCGGGGCACGCGAGAGCGCCCCGCGGCCCATTCGCCGATCTGAAACGGTCGGGTCGAGTCACCCCTGATTCCAGTGGAAGGGGCGGAGAATGAGCACTATTTCCAGGAGGCACGGCTCCCTCTCGCCGGCAGGTTCCGCCGGCGTCGGCCGAAGGGCGTTCTTCCTGGTTCCGATCGCACTGCTTCTCGCACTCGCCGCGGTCCTCGCCTGGGGACTGACGCGAGATCCCGGGGTGGTCTCCTCGCCCCTGGTCGGCAAGCGCGTGCCGGCGTTCGCGCTGCCGCCGGTACAGGGGCGAAGCCTCGGCCTGTCGGATCGTGATCTGGCCGGTGAGGTGTCGCTCGTCAACGTGTTCGCCTCATGGTGCACGGCGTGCCGCGAGGAGCACCCGATCTTCATGCGGCTCAAGGAGGAGGGTGTCGTGCCGATCCATGGTCTCAACTACAAGGATCGGCCCGAGGACGCGGCCCGCTGGCTGGACACACTGGGCGATCCCTATGCGCGGACCGGCGCCGACCTCGACGGGCGCGTTGCCATCGATTGGGGCGTCTACGGCGTGCCCGAGACCTTCATCATCGGCAAGGATGGACGCATCGCGCACAAGCACATCGGTGCCGTCACGCCTCAAGTCCTGCGGACGACGATCCTGCCGCTGATCGAGGCTCTCCGCCGCGGCGAGACGAACCACGTCGGTGTTGGCGAGGGTAGAACCGTGGATACCTACGGAAGGCGAGGCCGATAATGTCGTCTCTTCTGCGACGCATGCTCTTCGCCGCGCTTGGAGGAGCTAGCGGACTGGCGCTGGCGATTGCAGTGCTCGCGCTCGTCGAATATCTCGGAGGCGCCTCTGTGCCTGGACGCTCCACGGACGGTGAGGCCGGCCGCCCGGCAACGATTTCGGCTCTCTCACCCGAGCCGCGCGGGGACTCCGCGACCATGGCCCTGCACGATACCCCGCGACCGCTGCCCGAGCTCCAATTCGAGGATGGCAATGGCAAGCCCGTCACTCTCGCCGATTTCCGGGGAAAGGTGGTGCTGCTCAACATCTGGGCCACCTGGTGCACCCCGTGCCGGCGCGAGATGCCGACCCTCGACCGGCTCCAGGCGAGGCTCGGCGGGCCGGACTTCGAGGTCGTGGCCCTGTCCATCGACCGCGCCGGGATCGAGGTTGTGACCAAATTCTACGCCGAGATCGGCGTCAGACACCTCGCCAAGTACATCGACGAGAGCGGCAAGGCGGCGCCGCAGCTCAACGCCGTCGGCCTGCCGACCACCCTTCTGATCGACCGCGGGGGCCGAGAGATCGGACGTCGGGTCGGCCCGGCCGAGTGGGATACGCCGGAAATGGTTGCCTTCTTCCGGCAACACCTCTCGCGGGATTCGGGCGCCTTGTGGCTGCGCCCCGCGAGGGAATGGGCAGCCGGACCGGCAGACCGTCCGATAGCCGCGACGGCGATCGTGCGAACCCTTCGACCGACAGACTTTGACCTTCCGGTCACCGGAGACACCACATTGTCTGCAAGCGACAAAGGAACGGCCTCATGACCACGACTCGACGGACCGAGACGACCGAGACTTCTCTCACGCGGGATCTGCTCGACGCGGCTCGCTACTACCTCG
>DASWKZ010000077.1:0-1924 GCA_036396355.1 Alphaproteobacteria bacterium | reverse complement strand
GGTCCGCGCCCGCGAACCGGAGCCGCCCGCGGGCCTTGCCGGAATCGGCGGGATCGGCGGTGACGGTGATGCGCATGGCGTCCTTATAGACCGGGCGGACGGCGCGCGCGACGCCGCGGCGGTGGCGCTCAGAACAGGTGGCCGCGGCGCGCCCTCTTGGAGGCGAGGTAGAACTCGTTATGGGTGTTGGCCGGGAACACGTGGGCGACGCGCTCGACCACCTCGATGCCGCAGCGGGCCAGGGCCTCGACCTTGTCGGGATTGTTGGTCATGAGGCGCACGCGGGTGAAGCCGAGGTCGCGCAGGATCTCGGCGGCGGGCAGGTAGATGCGCTCGTCGACGTCGAAGCCCAGCTGCTCGTTGGCATCGAAGGTATCCAGCCCCTCGTCCTGGAGGTTGTAGGCGCGGAGCTTGTTGACGAGGCCGATGCCGCGGCCCTCCTGGGCGAGGTAGACGAGGATGCCGGCGCCGGCGGCGGAGATCTCCTCGATGGCGCCGCGCAGCTGGTCGCCGCAATCGCAGCGGAGGCTCCCCAGCAGGTCGCCGGTGAAGCACTCGGAATGCAGGCGCGTGAGCACCGGGGTGCCCGGCTTGGGGTTGCCGATGACGATGGCGAGGTGCTCGATGCCGCCGTCGACCGGGCGGTAGGCGACGATGCGGGCGTCCTCGGCGCCGGCCAGCGGCACCCGCGCCTGGCTCGCCGCCTTGAGGGAGCGCGCCGAGCGCGATTCGTAGCCGGTGACGTCCCCGGCCCCGACCACGAGGAGGTCGTTGTCGTGGGCGAAGGCGCGCGCCCCTCCGGCGCCGCCCGGCAACGGCGCGGCCAGGGCCGCCGGCAGCAGCCGCGCCAGCTTGGTGAGCTCCACCGCCGCCGCCAGGCAGTCGCGGGCCGCGGCGTCGCCCTCCCCGGCCAGCGGCGGCAGGCGGAACGGCACCCGCCCGCCGGGCTCGGCGACCTCGCGCACCTCCTGGGCGGCGAACCCCTCGACCAGCGCCAGCAGCACCGGCCCCTGGCCGCGGGGGGCGAGGCCCAGGGCGGCGCCGCGCTGGCGGGTGAGCACCAGGCGGGCCTCCCCGCCCGCCAGCACGCCCAGGCGGTCGAGGCTCTGCGGCGTCACCGCCTCCGCCGCCTGGACCAGGAAGGCGGCGGCGCCGGCCCCGGCGACCACCACGAAGCCGCCGCGGCGCAGCTCGGCGACGGCGCGATCCACCGCCACCAGCGTGCCGAGATCGCGCTCCTTGGCACCCGATTGCGCCTTGGCGGTTTCGGACATGGCCTCGGTCATGGGGGGCGGCGGGCCGCCCCGCGGGCGTTGGAACGTCCCGTTGATGTATCATGAGGCCCGGGAAAAGGCCATCCCGGGGGGATCGCCGCTGCCGGGCGCCCTTTCCAGGGCTCGGCCGATCTCTGTAGACTGCGGAAATGAACGACTCGGCGGAGGCCGCGACGACGCTCGAACGGGCCCGCAGGCTCCACGGCGCGGGCCGGCTGGAGGCCGCGGTGGAGGCGTACCGCGCCGTCCTCGAGGAGGACCCCGGCAATTTCGATGCCCTGTGCCTCATGGGCATGGCCCTGGTGCAGCTCGGCCGGCCCGAGGCGGCGGCGGGCAGCATCGAGCGGGCGGTGACGCTCCGGCCCGACAGCGCCGATGCCCACAACGCCCTCGGCAACGTGATGATGGCGCTCGGGCGCCACGACCGCGCCCTGCAATGCTACGAGGCCGCGCTCGCGCGCGAGCCGGACTTCGCCGACGGGCACTTCAACCTGGGCAACGCGCGCGCTGCGCTCGGGCGGCACGCGGAGGCCGTGACGGCCTACCAATGGGCGACCGCGCTGCGGCCCGATTGGGCCGAGGCCCATCTCCGCCTGGGCGTCGCGCGGGCCGCGGCTGGCCGTCTCGCCGAGGCGCTCGGCAGCTTCGAG
>DASWKZ010000076.1:0-12584 GCA_036396355.1 Alphaproteobacteria bacterium | reverse complement strand
GCGCGGGGAAAGGCGTAGCGCAGCCCGGCGGTCACCTGGAACAGCGAGAGATCGGCGTAAGAGAGCCTAGCCCCCGCGAGATACCCGCGGCCCGCGCGGTTGCGGGCGAGCACGCCCTCGAAATAGCCGAGGAACCTGGGTGCCCGCCCGGCGAGGAAACCGGCGGCGCGGCGGCGGGCCTCGGGCTTCTGGTCCTCGTAATAGAGCCCGCCCGAGATCGGGTGGTGGGCATCGTGGACCTCCTGCACGAGGTCGGCGAGGGTGAGCTGCAATTGGTGGACCCACAGCCGGCCGCCCTCGCTCGCCGGCGCGAGCCCGTGGCGGTGGCCCAGATAGAGGAGGATGTTGGCGGTCTGGGCGATGAGGAGGCGGCCGTGCCTGAGGAAGGGCGGCGCGAAGGGCGGGCGGGCCACGTCGCGGTCCTCGAGGAAGCGGTCCATGGCGCCCGGGTCCTCGCGGGCAACGTCCACATACGCGGCCCCCGCTTCTTCGAGAGCCAGGCGCACGAACTCCCCGCGCCCCTGGATGCCCGGCCAGTAATAGAGCTCGTAGGCCATGGCCGCGGCTTCATCCCCATCTTCGCGCGAATCGCGCGTTGACGTGCATCGCACGCACGCGCCTTCGGCCTCGACGAACCGATCTTACGCGGTCCTCGCGGGGATCGGGATGGAATTGAGGTTTAAAGGGTTAGTAGACGATGTGCCAGCGCCCGTCGCCCCCGAGGCAGGCGGTGCCGTAGAACGGCCGGCCCGAGGCGTCCACCGTCGCGTCGCCTCGGAAGCGGCGGCAGATGGGCGCGGGCCGCGGCTCGACATAGACCACCCGCGGCGGCGGCGCGTAATAGACGGGCGGCGGGTAGTAGTAGGCCGGCGGGCCGAAATGGAAGCCCAGCGAAAGACTCGTATGGCCGCGATGCCGGAAGTGGTGGTGATGGTGGTGGCGGCGCCAGCCATCGGCGCTGGCCGGCGGGGCGGCGGCGCCAACGAGGGCGAGGCCCAGCACGGCCCCCAGAAGCATGAGACTCCACTTCGCTTTCATGGCACTCTCCTTCGCGACGCCCTCCGAGCTCGCGTCGTTTCGCTCGGTCGAGGCGCCCGCTCCGAGGCCTCCCATTCAAGCGCACTTCTCCGATGCTTGCCAGGAATCTTGGCGGAATCGTGGCGCGATCACGGGAATGTCCTAACGGATTGAATTGCCGGGATGATTCCTGGCTGCCGGGGCGGGCGGCTATCCCCCCGCCGCGCGCCGGCCGATGTCGCGCCGGCAGAAGCCGCCGGGCCAGTCGATGGCGTCGACGGCCTCATACGCCTTGGCCCGGGCCTCGGCGATGGTGGGTGCCCGCGCCGTCACATCGAGCACGCGCCCGCCCGCGGCGAGGAGCCGCTCGCCCTCGCGCGCGGTGCCGGCATGGAACACGGTGACGCCGTCGATCTGCTCGGCGCGCTCGAGGCCCCGGATCTCCGATCCCTTCTCGTAAGATCCCGGGTAGCCCCTGGCCGCCATCACCACGGTCAGCGCGGCGTCGTCGTGCCAGCGGAGATCGAAGTGCCGGAGCTGGCCGTCGCGGGCGGCCACGAGCGCCGGCACCAGGTCCGACATCAGGCGCGGCATCAGCGCCTGGCACTCGGGATCGCCGAAGCGCACGTTGTATTCAAGCAGCCGGGGCCCGCCGTCCTCGCCGATCATGAGCCCGGCATAGAGCACGCCCTTGTAAGGGCAGCCCATGGCGGCCATGGCGGCGACGGTGGGCTCGATGATGGTGTCCATGATCCGGCCCGCCATCTGTTCGGTGACCACGGGCGCCGGCGAATAGGCCCCCATGCCGCCGGTGTTGGGCCCGGTGTCGCCCTCGCCCGCGCGCTTGTGGTCCTGGGCGGAGGCCAGCGGCAGCGCGGTCGCGCCGTCCACCAGCGCGAAGAAGCTCGCCTCCTCGCCTTGGAGCCATTCCTCGATCACCACCGCGGCGCCGGCCTCACCGAAGCGGTTTTCCTCCAGCATGCCGGCGAGCGCGGCCTCGGCTTCCGCGACCGTCTCGGCCATGATGACGCCCTTGCCGGCGGCGAGCCCGTCGGCCTTCACCACCACGGGCGCGCCCACCCGGGCGAGGTAGTCCCGGGCCGGGGCCAGCCCGGTGAAGCGGCCATAGGCGGCGGTGGGGATGCCGTACCGCGCGCAGAGGTCCTTGGCGAAGCCCTTGGAGCCCTCGAGCCGGGCAGCCTTGGCGGAGGGCCCGAAGGCGGGGATGCCGTCCGATTCGAGCGCGTCGGCGAGCCCCGCCACCAGCGGCGCCTCGGGGCCGATGACCACGAGGTCGATGGCGTTGTCCCCGGCGAATTTGCGGATTCCGGCGCCGTCCCCGGCATCGATGGGAACGCACTCGGCCTCGCGCGCGATGCCGGCATTGCCCGGCGCGCAGTAGAGCGCATCGGTCAGGGAGGAGGCGGCCAGGGCCCAGCAGAGCGCGTGCTCCCGCCCGCCGGAGCCGATGACCAGGATGCGCATGGGGCCTCCCTCCCGCGATCGTCCTTGGCGCGTGCCGGGGGCTCTTGTAACATCTTTCCGGCCCCGTTCCAGAGGCTTTGATGGCCGAATCCCAATCGCCGCCCCCGGGCGAGACCGCCGGGCCCAATCTCCCCATCCTCACCGTCAGCGAGATCGCGCTGGCCATCCGCCGCACGGTGGAGGACGCCTTCGCCCGCGTGCGGGTGCGCGGCGAGATCTCGGGGCTGCGCCGGCCCGGCAGCGGCCATCTCTATCTCGACCTCAAGGACACCGACGCGGTGATCGCCGCCGTGTGCTGGCGCGGGGTCGCCGGCCGGCTCGCGCTCCGGCCCGAGGACGGCATGGAGGTGATCGTCACCGGCCGCGTCACCACCTACGGGCCCCAGTCCAAGTACCAGATCGTCATCGAGGAGATGGAGCTCGCCGGCGAGGGCGCGCTCCTCAAGCTGATCGAGGAGCGCAAGCGCCGCCTCGCCGCCGAGGGGCTGTTCGACGAGGCGCGCAAGAAGCCGCTGCCGTTCCTGCCCGAGGTGATCGGCGTCGTCACCTCGCCCACCGGCGCGGTGATCCGCGACATCCTGCACCGGTTGAACGACCGCTTCCCGCGCCACGTGGTGATCTGGCCGGCCCTGGTCCAGGGCAGGGAGGCCGCGGCCCAGGTCGCCGCCGGCATCCGCGGCTTCAACGCGCTCCCCGCCGGCGGCCCCGTCGCCCGGCCCGACCTCATCATCGTCGCCCGAGGCGGCGGCAGCCTCGAGGACCTCATGGCCTTCAACGACGAAGACGTGGTGCGCGCCGCCGCCGCCTCGAAGATTCCGCTGATCTCGGCGGTGGGCCACGAGACCGACGTGACCCTCATCGACTTCGCCGCCGACGTCCGTGCGCCGACGCCGACGGCGGCGGCCGAGATGGCGGTGCCGGTGCGCATGGAGCTGATGGCCCAGCTGCGCGAGGAGGGCGCGCGCCTCGCCGCGGCGCTGACCCGCAGGATCGTGGACGCGCGCGAGCGGCTGGCGCAGCTGTGGCGCGTCGCCGGCGATCCCCGGCGCCTGGTGGAGGAGACGACCCAGCGCCTGGACGACCGCGCCGAGCGCCTGCGCCTCGCCGGCCAAAGCCTGATCGCCGAGGCCGTCTCGCGCCTCGCCCAATCATCGGCGGGGCTCCGGCCGCGCACCCTGGAGACCGCGTTGCGCCACGGAAGCGAGCGCGTGGCCGTGCTTGCCCGCCAGCTCGCGCGCGAGGGCACCCAGGCGCTGGGTGACGCGAGCGCCCGGCTCGAGCGCCTGGCCGGCCTGCTCGCGAGCTATTCCTACCAGTCGGTGCTGGCCCGCGGCTTCGCCATGGTGCGCGACGAGGCCGGCCAGGCGGTGATGGCGGCGGCGGCGACCCGGCCCGGCATGGCGGTGGGGATCGCGTTTGCCGATGGCGAGGTGCCGGCCACCATCGGCGGCCGCGCGCGGCCCGCGAAGCCCGGGCGGGAGGTGCGTGGCGAGGGGACCCGCCGCGGGCGCGGCGAGGGGCCGCAGGGGAGGCTGCTGTGAGACGCTGGACCAAGACCGACTTCCTGATCCTTTTGCTGTTGGCCATCGCCCTGGTGCTGCTGGGCCGGCCCAAGGAGGCCGAGCCGGCCGAGGGGCTCGCCTTCGAGGGCCGCTTCGTCCAGGGCGGCCTGGTCGTCGGACGGGCGCCGCCGGGCACGCGGGTGAGGCTCGACGGCGCCGCCGTGCCGGTGCGCGCCGACGGCCGCTTCCTCCTGGGCTTCGGCCGCGATGCCGCAAAGCGCGTCGAGCTGGTGGCGGTGCTGCCCACCGGCGCCACCCTGCGCCGCAAGCTCGAGATCGCGGCGCGCAGATATCCGGAGCAGCGCATCGACGGCCTGCCGCCCCGGATGGTGACGCCGCCGCCCGAGGTGATGGCGCGCATCCGCGCCGAGGCCGGGAGGATCAAGGCGGCGCGCCTCGCCGATACCGACCGGGCGCTGTTCGACTCGGGCTTCACGTGGCCGCTGCGCGGGCGGGTGACCGGGGTCTATGGCAGCCGGCGCATCCTCAACGGCGAGCCGCGGCGGCCCCATTTCGGCATCGACATCGCCGCCCCCGAAGGCACGCCCGTGCGCGCCGCCGCCGCCGGCATCGTCCGCCTCGCCGAGCGTGACCTCTATTACACCGGCGGCACCGTGCTCATCGATCACGGCTACGGGCTCAACTCGGTCTATTCCCACCTCGCCACCGTCGCCGTGGCGCCCGGCGCGCGCGTGGAGAAGGGCGCGGTGATCGGTGCCGTCGGCGCCACCGGGCGGGCGACCGGGGCGCATCTCGACTGGCGGGTGAACCTGTTCCTCACGCGCCTCGACCCGGCGCTGCTGGTCCCGCCGATGGAGGAATGACGCTCTCGATCAACCGGGCGAGCGCAGACGTATCGGCGAACCGGGCCTCGACCTCGAGCACCACGACCTTGCCCCGGGCCTCGCTCGGCAGGCGCACGTAGTCCTTGGCGGTGGTCACCGGCGCGGCGTCGAGGGCCTCGGCGGCGGCGAGGATCTCGGCGACATCGTCGGCCGAATAGGGGTGGTGGTCGGGGAACGGCCGCAGCCCCGCGATCTCGGCCCCGATCTCCGCGAGCGTTTCCCCGAACTTCGCGGGCCGGCCGATGCCGGCGAAGGCGAACACCCGCCGCCCCGCGAGGGCCGCCGCCCCGTCCGTCGGCGCGAGGCGGCAGGCCAGCAGCGGCAGCCCGGGCGCGGCGGTGTGGACGTCGCCGGCGGCCCCGGTGGCGTCCTCCCCGACGATGACCGCGGCCCGGGCGCGGGCGAGGCCGCGGGCCACGGGCTCGCGCAGGGGCCCCGCCGGGATCAGGCGCCCGTTGCCGAACCCGGCGCCGCCGTCGATCACCACCAGGGAGAGGTCCTTGGCGAGCGCCGGGTCCTGGAAGCCGTCGTCCAGCACCAGGGCCTGGGCCCCCGCCGCGCGCGCCGCCTCGGCCCCGGCCACCCGGTCGCGGGCGATCCAGGTGGGCCCTTCGCGGGCGAGCAGCAGCGCCTCGTCGCCCACCTCGGCGGCGTCGTGGCGCGCCGGATCGACCCGCAGGGGCCCGCGCGCGCGGCCGCCATAGCCCCGCGACAGGAAATGGACGGCGCGGCCCGAGGCGACAACGGCGCGGCCGAGGGCGATGGCCACCGGCGTCTTGCCGGTGCCGCCGGCGGTCAGGTTGCCGACGCAGAGGACGGGGATGGCGGCGCGGCGGGGGCGGAGGAGGGCCCGCTCCAACCGTCCGGCGAGGCCGTAGAGCCCGCCCAGGGGCGCCAGGATGCGGGGCCACGGCCCCGCACCCGTGCGCCAGAACTCAGGCGCCCTCACCACCGCCCTCGCGGGCGGCCTCGGCCCTGGCCGCCGGCGCCGCCCCGGCGCCCCGGACGCGGGCGGCGATGCCGGCGAACACCGGCTCGAGCTGGTCGAGCACCGCATCGAGGATGCCGTCCTTGGCGGTGGCGACGGCGGCGGCTGCTGCTGCCACCTCGCGGCGCAGGCCGTCGTCGGCGAGCAGCCGGCCCACCGCCTTCACCAGCTCCTCGGCGTCGGCGACCTCGTGGGCGGCGCCCCGGGCCGCCATCTCCTCGACGATGGCGCGGAAGTTGTCCATGTGGGGGCCGTGGAGGATGGCGCATCCCAGGCGCGCGGGCTCCAGCAGGTTCTGGCCGCCATGGGGGATGAGGGAGCCGCCGATGAAGGCGACCGGGCAGGCCCGGTAGAACAGGCCCAGCTCGCCGAGCGTGTCGGCGACGTAGAGGCCGGCACCGGCAGGGACCGGCTCGCCGGCGCCGCGCCGGGCCACCGGGAGCCCGCCGCTGCGCAGCTTGTCGGCGACGGCGGCGCCGCGCCCCGGGTGGCGCGGCACGATGACGGTGACCAGCCCCGACATCTGCTCGGCCAGCCGCGCATGGGCATAGGCGGCGATCTCCTCCTCGCCCTCGTGGGTGGAGGCGGCGAGCCAGCGCGGACGATCGCCCAGGATCGATTCGACCGCGCGGAGCGCGCCCGCCTCGGCGGGCAGCGGCCCGGCCGCGAATTTCAGGTTGCCGGGCGTGGTCACCGGCCGCGCCCCCAAGGCGATCAGGCGCCGCGCCTCGACCTCATCCTGGGCGGTGACCAGGGCGAAGCCCCGGAGCAGCCGCCCGATCAGCCCCGGCAGGCGGCGCCAGCGGGTGAACGAGCGCGACGACATGCGGGCGTTGAGCAGCACCATGGGGATTCCGCGGGCCTGGGTGGCCAGCACCAGATTGGGCCACAGCTCCGATTCCACCCACATGGCGACGTCGGGCCGCCAGTGATCGAGGAAGCGGCGCACCCAGGCCGGGCGGTCCACCGGCACGAACTGGTGGAGGGCGCGCGGTGGCAGGCGCTCGGCCAGCAGCCGGGCCGAGCTCACGGTGCCGGTGGTGACCAGGATGCCGAGGGCGGGATAGCGGGCGAGCAGGCGCTCGATCAGCCGCAGCACCGAGAGCGACTCGCCGATGCTGGCGGCATGCACCCAGGCCAGCGGCCCCGGCGGGCGCGGGTGGCCGGCGAGGCCGCGCCGCTCGCCCTGGCGCGCCGTGTCATCGCGCCCACGCGCCCGGCGCGCGAGGAGCGCCGCCTCGATGAGGGGCAGGCCCAGGGTGGTGATTCCGGCATAGGCGAGGCCCATGGGCCCCGCGCGCACCAGGGGGCTGCGGTCGGGCACGGCGTCAGCGTCCCGCCTCGGCCGCGGTGGCCGCGTCGGGCTGGGGCTCGCCCTCGAACTGGAGGTGATAGAGGCGCGCATAGGCGCCGCCCTCGGCCATCAGCTGGGCATGGCTGCCGTGCTCGACCACGCGGCCGCCCTCCAGGTAGTAGATGAGGTCGGCGCCGGCGACGGTGGAGAGCCTGTGGGCGATGACGAGCGTCGTCCGCCCCTCCATCAGCCGCTCGAGGCCGGCCTGCACCAGGCGCTCGGATTCGGAATCCAGCGCGCTGGTGGCCTCGTCGAGCAGCAGGATGGGCGCGTCCTTCAAGAGCGCGCGGGCGATGGCGATGCGCTGGCGCTGGCCGCCCGAGAGCGTGAGCCCGCGCTCGCCCACCACCGTGTCGAAGCCGCGGGGCAGGGCGTCGATGAACTCGCGGGCGGCGGCGGTCCCGGCGGCGGCCACGATGGCGGCGCGCTCGGCGTCGGGCCGGCCATAGGCGATGTTGGCGGCCACCGTGTCGTTGAACAGGCAGATCTCCTGGCTGACCAGGGCGATGTTGCGGCGCAGGCTCTCGAGGGTGACGTCCCGCACGTCGAAGCCGTCGATGCGGACGGCGCCGGAATCGACGTCGAAGAAGCGGGGAATGAGGTTGAGGAGGGTCGACTTGCCGCCCCCGGAGGGCCCGACCAGCGCGACGGTGCGCCCCGCGGGCACCGTCAGGGACACGGCCTTGACCGCGGGGATCCCCGGCTCGTAGGCGAAGGTCACGCGGTCGAACTCGATGCGGCCCTCGCGCACCTCGAGCGCGCGGGCGCCGGGCCGGTCGACGACCTCGGGGGCGGTGTCGAGGACGCCGTAGATGCGCTGGGCCGCGGCCAGCCCCTCCTGCAGGTTGGCGTTCATGGCGGCGAGCCGCTTCATGGGCTCGTAGGCCAGCAGCAGCGCCACCATGAACGACATGAGATCGCCCGTGGTGCGCACGCCGTCGATCACCTGCCAGCCGCCGTAGAGCACCACCAGGAGCACGGCGAATCCGCCGAGCGTCTCCATCACCGGGTGGACGGCCGCGCGCGTCATCGCCCCCTTGAGGTGGAGGCGGAAGATGGCGTTGGCGGCCCTTCGGGCGCGGCCGCTCTCGTAGTCCTCCATGCCGTAGGCCTTGACGTGGCGGGCGCCGGCGAAGGTCTCGTCCAGCAGGGTCGTCATGTGGCCCCACTGCACCTGGGTGTTGGCGGACACCCGGCGCATGCGGCGGCCGATCTTGACGATGGGCAGGACCGCGAGCGGAAAGATGAGGAAGGAACACAGCGCCAGCAGCCAGTCGCGCTCGAACATGACGCCGACCAGGAACACCAGGGTCACGAGGTCCTTGCCGATTCCCACCACGATGTGCGACGAGGTGCCGCGCAGGAGGTTCACGTCGTTGGTGAAGCGCGAGATCAGCTTGCCCGTGTGGTTCCTCTGGAAATAGGCGAGGTCCGCGCCCATCAGGTGGTCGAACATGCGGATCTGCATGTCGGCGATGACGCGCTGTCCCACATAGGTCATCAGCACGGTCTGGCCGTAGGTGGCGAGGCCCTTCACCAGGAAGATGACGACGATGGCCACCGAGACCGCGATCAGCATGTCGCGGTCGCGGCTGACGAACACGTCGTCGATCACCGGCTTGGTGACATAGGCGACGGCGGCGGTGGCGGCGGCGGCCAGCGCCATGCAGGCGAGCGCCAGCAGCATGCGGCCGAGATAGGCGCGGATGTGGTCGTGCCAGAGCCGCCCGAGGAGCCGCCGGGTGGGCGTGTCGAGCGGGAGGCCGGACTCGGCGGGCGCGGTCAAGTCCTTGTAATCCCTGGTTTTCCAGGAGCGGTCATCGGCGCGGATCATAGCACGGGCGGGAATCCCGTGGCCAGCGCCCAGCGGTCCCGCTCAGGTGCCGGCCACCGTCATGCCCTCGACGAGCAGCGAGGGCGCGTCGGTCCCGCTGCGGAAGACGAGGTCGGAGCCCGGGGAAAGGTTGCGGAACATGTCCCTGAGGTTGCCGGCGATGGTGATCTCGCTCACCGGATGGGCGATCGCCCCGCCCTCGATCCAGAACCCGGCGGCGCCGCGGGAGTAGTCCCCGGTCACCGGGTTGACGCCCATGCCCATGAGCTCGGTGACCAGCACGCCCCGCGCGATGCCGCCGATGAGCGATTCGAGGTCGGGTGCGCCCGGCTCGAGATAGAGGTTGGTGGGGGCCGGCGCCGGCGGGCCCGAGGTGCCGCGGGCGGCATGGCCGGTGGTGGGAAGGCCGAGCTGGCGCGCCGAGGCGGAATCCAGGAGCCAGCTCGCCAGCACGCCGCCCTCGACGAGGGCGCGGCGGGCGTTGGCCACCCCCTCGCCGTCGAAGGGCTTCGAGCGCAGGCCCCGGCGGCGGTGGGGATCGTCGATGACCGCGATCCCCTCGGCGAAGACCTGGGTGCCCAGGGTCGATTTGAGGAACGAGGTGCCGCGCGCGACGGCGGGGCCGGAGATGGCGCCCGCCAGCGCCCGCAACAGGCTGCCCGCGACGCGGTTCTCGAACACCACCGGCACCCGGGCGGTCGCCGCCTTGCGCGGACCGAGCCTGCGCACCGCGCGCTCGGCGGCGTTGCGGCCGATCTCGGCGGGATCCCTGAGGTCCCCGCCGTAAGTGGCGGTGTCGTAGTCGTAGTCGCGCTCCATGGCGGTGCCCGCGCCGGCCAGCACCGAGACCGAGACGCCGTGGCGGCTCATGGTGTAGGAGCCGGCGAAGCCGTTGGTGGCGGCCAGCGCCACGGTGGTCCGCGACCAGCCGGCCTCGGCGCCCTCGGAGTTGGTGATGCCGGCGACCGCCATGGCGGCGTCCTCGGCCGCCGCCGCCCGTTGGTCGAGCCGCTCGGGGGCGGGCTCGCCGGCCTCGGCGATGTCGAGCTCGGGGAAGGCGCGGGCCAGCGTCTCGGGATCGGCGAGGCCGCACCACGGATCCTCGGGGGCGGCCCGCGCCATGGCCACGGCCTGCCCGGTGAGGCGCGCGAGGCCCTCGGCGGAGAGGTCGGTGGAGGAGGCTACCGCCTGGCGGCGGCCCATCAGCACCCGCAGGCCCACCTCCGCCGATTCGGCGCGCTCGATGCCCTCGGACCGGCCCAGGCGGCGGGCGGCCGACAGCGCGGCCTGGTCGACGAGCACGGCGTCGGCGGCCCCGGCGCCGGCCTTGCGGGCCTGGGCAAGCACATCGGAAAGAAGGTCCAGCGGGGCGGAAACGGGCATGGAGTCCTCGAATGGCCCCGCCGTTATAGGCAACCGCGTGCGAGGCTTAAAGGGGGAAAGCGGCCCGTGTGCCGACGCACCACCCATGCTAAACCATGTCCCCGTCTTGTGGGCCCTCCCCCCTCACCCAGCTTCGGGCCTTCGCCGCGCCGGAGCGGCGGCTTCGGCCGCGCAGGCGGGTAGGCGCGGGCCCTCGTGCGTAGCACGCATTCGCGTGAGGCCGCGCCAACCCTCCGCAACCCTCTCCCCCCGCTTGCGGGGGGAGAGGGCAGGGTGAGGGGGGCAATACCGTTTTCTGGGATCGGCCCTGTCGAGAAGTTGCGCCACCGCCCATGCCCGATTCCCGCGCCGCCCCCGCCCCCACCCCGCCCGCGACCCTCAGGCGCGCGCTGGGGCTGTGGCTGCTCACCTTCTACGGGCTCGGCACCATCATCGGCGCCGGCATCTACGTGCTGATCGGCGCCGTGGCTGGGGTGGCGGGCCTCGCCGCGCCGCTCGCCTTCGCGGTGGCGGGCGCGCTGGCGGGCCTGACCGGGCTGTCCTATGCCGAGCTCGCGGCCCGCTACCCCGAGGCCGCCGGCGCCGCCGCCTACGTCAAGGAGGCGTTCGGCTCCGATGCGCTCTCGCGCCTGGTCGGCTTCGCGGTGGTGGCGGTCGGCGTGTTCCTGACGGCGAGCCTCGCCCGCGGCGCCGTCGGCTATATCGAGCGCTTCGTCGCGGTGCCGGAGCTCCCCGCCGCGCTGGCGCTGATCGCCGCCTTCACGGGGATCGCCTGCGTCGGCGTCGCCGGCGCGCTCAGGCTGGCCGCCGCCATGACCGTGCTCGAGCTCGCGGGGCTTGCCCTGGTGGTGGCGGCGGGCGCGCCGGCGCTGGAGCGCCTGCCCGAGGCGCTACCGGAGATGGTGCCGCTCGAGCCCGCCGCCTGGGCCGGCATCGCCGCCGGCGCCTTCCTCGCCTTCTTCGCCTTCCTCGGCTTCGAGGACATCGTCAACATGGCCGAGGAGACCCACGCCGCCGAGCGCACGGTGCCCCGCGCCATCCTTCTCGCCATCGCGCTCTCGACCGCGATCTACGCCGTGGTCGCCGTGGTGGCGGTGGTGGCGGTGCCCATGGAGACCCTGGCCGGCTCGCGCGCGCCGCTGGAGCTGGTGGTGCGCGATGCCCGCTGGTTGCCCGCGGGCACGCTCTCGGTGATCGCGCTGATCGCCGTGCCCAACGGCATCCTCATCACCCTCGTCATGCTGGCGCGCCTGCTCTACGGCATGGCGCGGCGCGGCTGGCTGCCGGCGGCGCTCGGCCACGTGAACGCGCGCACCCGCACGCCGGTCCGCACCACCCTGCTCGCCGGCGCCGTGGCGCTGGCGTTTACCGCGGCCGTCGGGTTCGTGGGCCTGGTGACGCTGACCAGCGCCGTCAACCTCGCCGTGTTCGCGGTGGTCAACCTCGCGCTGTGGCGGCTGCACCGGGCGCGCCCCCGCGCGGACCTGCCGATCCGTGTGCCCGCCTGGTGCCCGCCGGTGGCGGCGGGCTTGTCCGTCGCCCTGCTGGCGGCGCAGTTCCTCGCCTGAGCCCGGCCCTTTGTCAAAGGCCTCCCAATGGGTGTCTAATGCCGGTCTCGATCCGACCGAGCCCGCACAACGGGGAAGCCGTCGATGTCCAATGCCACCGAGTTCCGTCCCGTCGAGGCGCCTTGGGTGTGGTCGGCCGGAGAGCTCGCCGCCCGCGCCGACTGGACCGTCCGGCTCGATGCCGAGGCCCGCGACGACCTCGCCGCGGCGCTCGAGGGCGTCAGGCGGCGGGGCCTCGCGCTCGCGGAGATCGCCGCCGCCGATTTCCCGCTGCCCTCCCTCGCCACCGCGCTGGCGACCGCCCGGGACCTGCTGGGCGAGGGGCCGGGCCTGTGCCTCATCCGCGGCTTCCCGGTCGAGGATCACGGGCGCGACGACCTCGCACTCATGCTCTGGGGCCTCGGGGCGCATCTTGGCACCGGCGTCGCGCAGAGCTATCGCGGCGACCTGATCGGCGACGTCATGGACATGTCCCACACCGGGGACGCGCGCCGCAGCTACCGCTCGCCCCGCGCCTTGGACCTCCATTCCGATCCCGTGGACGTGGT
>DASWKZ010000075.1:0-13562 GCA_036396355.1 Alphaproteobacteria bacterium | reverse complement strand
CTCCTCGGCCTCGCGGCGCAGGCCGGCGGCGATGCCCAGCGCCCCGGTGGCGACGCGGGCGAGATCGTCGAGGAGGGTATTGCGGGTCTGCATGGCGCGGCCTCGCAATCATTATGGCGCCCGCCGCGCCCACCGCGCAAGCGAGGCGCGCGGTCCTCAGGCGACGATCGGCTGCGACAGGATCCACAGGCTGATCATGGTGTAGGCGATCATCAGCACCACCATGGGCACCTGGCTGCGCAGCGCCGCGTTGCGCTCCCCGAACACCCGCATGGCCATGACGTGGCCGACATAGACGGCCAGCACGTGGCCGGTGACGATGGCGGTGACCGCCACGTACCACACCATCCTGGCATTCACGATGCCGATATCGATCCGGTAGCCGGCGGTGCCGAGCAGGTCCCAGCCGAGGCCGAACGGGTCGGAGGCCAGGGGAACGATGTTCTGGCCGGCGATCAGCAGGTAGGAGAGGTAGTGGGAGAGGTGATAGGCGATGGCGATGGGGACCAAGGAGAACACGAAATAGCCGGCCACGTCGCGGGTCGGGACCCGGCCGCCGCCGCCGAACATGGCGATGGCGTGGCTGAAGGCCAGATAGACGGCGACGAAGACGCAAGGCAGGGCCAGCAGCGCCACGGTCTTGATGAGGACGATCAGGTCGACGCCGGCTTCCTGCAGCGCGAGGAGCGGCGCGCGCAGCGCCCGGCTTTGGGCCACCGACTCCAGGATCGCCGCCCAGATGGGGGTCTCCAGGATGCCGTCGAAGGTGACGGTGGTGAGCAGCAGCAGCACGAAACAGACCGTGGAGACGGGGGCGGGCCGCTCGCTCAGCAGCCCCACCGCCGGGAGGCGCAGGTCCCAGCGCCCGTCCCCGCCCGCCGTCGGCGCGAACCGCGCCAGCAGGCCGAAGGCGGCGGCGAAGGCCTCGCCGTTCCTGAGCCACGCCTCGCGCCCGAACGCCCACATGCCGACCCAGGTGATCGCGGAATAGGCGAGGATGACCGCGGCCAGGACGCGCGGCTGCTCGGCGATGCCCGAGATCAACTCCATCCAGGCGAAGGCCCCGAACAGCGCCACCGCCGGCCACCGCCCCAGCCACGCCGGATACGCGCAAACCGGCCTGAATCCTCCCGCCGCCCGCTCGGCCCAGGCGAACAGGATGTCCCACGGGTTGGTGAGCGTCCAAAGGTTGCCGAGCAGGGCGGAGATGAAGGCCATGCCCACCCACCAGATCACCCACACGAAGGTGGGCGCGATGTTGCGGAACGGATCCGGATTGCCGAACAGCGCGGCGGCCAGCAGGAGCGCGAACGCCGCCACCGCGAGCGCCCTGACGGCATCGAGCACGGCGGGGGCGCCGAGCCAGCCGATCCCCGGCACGCCCAGCAGGTCCAGGCGCAGCGCCGTCTCCGCCTCGCCGCCACCCTTCAGGAACCGGGCCATGACCACGAAGGACAGCAGCACCGCGGCGCCGGCGCCGGCGAGGTAGATGCCGAGCGGCAGGGGAAGGTCGTAGCGGACGCCGAAGGCGTGGGCCGCGGCCGGCGATGCGGCCAGGGCCGAAGCCGCGGCCGCCATGACGGCGGCAGGGAAATTTCCGCCCGCGCCCGCCATGGATTTCATTCAGCGGGGGTGCACTTCAAGGTAGGCGACGGCGCCGCGGTGATGGCTGCCGACACCATGGATGGCGATGGGAAAGCGGCCCGCCGCATGGGCGCGCAACGTCATCGTCCCCGCCGCCCCCGGGGATACCGTCAACGTCACGTCGTACCCGTGCAGATGCAGCTCCACGGGGGTGTCGGCGGTCCAGCGGAGCTCGACCCGGTCGCCCTCCCGGACCCGGATGGTGCGTTTGTCGGGAGCGACGCGGCCGTCGCGGATGTCGAGGGCGAAGGACCGGATCTCCCCCGATTCGGCCCGGGCCGCGCCCCCGGCGAACGTCCCGGCGGTGAGCGCCAGTGCCAGGACGGCGGCGGCGCCCAGGACGGCGCGACGGGTCACGGCCCCGGGGCCCCGTCCGACGGAGGCCCTGCATGGGACTGGGTGCGGCGTCCAATTCATCGGATTCGATTGTCGAAAGACCAACGGGACGCCATCCTATAGGCCGACTCCCCGGCCTTAAAGCGCTTCCGCCCCGTGAACGGCGGGCCGGGAGCATGGGGCCGATCCGGGATCGGCGGAAATTCAATCCCCGGCCCATGGGCGCCGCGGGATACCGAGAAGGAGAGGGAAGATGATGGGACGCGTGGCTTCTCTTGTGGTGGCGATATCGGTGATGGCCGCCGCCGTGCCGGGGTCCTCCCGCGCCGAGATCCTGGCGATGATGAATTTCGAGAGCAAGCCGCCGGAGTCCCTGAAATCCCTCAAGCTCACCGGGCCGCAGGAACGCCGGGAGGGCATCGCCGTCGTCGATGTCGATCCCGAGTCCGCGAATTTCGGCAGGATCCTCATGGAGATCCCGCTGCCGGCCGACCTCGTCGCCCATCACATCTTCTACGACCGGGAGATGAAGAAGGCCTACGTCACGGCGCTCGGCAAGTCGGAGCTGCACGTCATCGGGATGGACCAGTTCCCCTACCGGGTCCGCCGGCTCGAGATGCCCGACTGCAAGATGGGCGAGGACCTCATCTTCTCCGAGGACAACCGGACCTGGTACCTGACCTGCATGATGTCGGCGCGGGTGATCGTCGGCGACGTCGCCACCGACGCGGTCAGGAAGGTCATCCACGTGCCCGATTCCTACCCCCACGGGCTCGCCGTGATGAGCGATATCGACCGGTTGCTGGTGACCAGCACGGTGAGCGGCGACCTCGGCACCGCGCACGATTTCATCACCGAGGTCGAGGCCAGCACCGGGCGCGTGCTGGGCAGGCACAGGACCTCGACCAAGCCCGCGCCGGCCGGAGCCGCGCCGGTGGAGATCCTGCCGGTGCCGGGGGCCAGCCCGCCCGTGGCCTATGTCACCAACATGTTCGGCAACACCCTGTGGGCGGCCGCCTGGAACCCCGCCAGGAAGGAGTTCGAGGTCGGCGAGGTCTTCGATTTCAACGCCGTCAAGGCGGGCGTCCCCCTCGAGATATATTTCAACGACGCACGCGACCGGCTCTACGTGACCACCGCCAAGCCGGGCCATCTCCACATCTTCGACCTCTCCGCGGGCCCGCTGGCGCCGAAGCTGCTCGCCACCCTGCCGGCCGCCGGGGGCGCCCACCACGTGGCCATCACCAAGGACGGACGCTACGGCTTCGTGCAGAACTCGCTCCTCAACCTGCCGGGCATGAGCGACGGTTCGGTGACCGTGGTCGACCTCAAGGCTCGGAAGGTGGTGCGCTCCATGGACACCCTCAAGGAGATGGGGCTCAATCCCAACAGCATCGTGCTGCTGCCGCAATGGAACGACTTGGCCGGCCATTGACGGGGGCGTCCGGCCTTGCGGCCGGGGCCCGGCCCGGGGCGGTCCCGTGAGGCCGCCGAAACCGATCGGCGCGCTCTCGGTTGCCGCGCTTTGCGCGGCGGCCGCGGGGCCGGCCATGGCCCACAGCTTCAGCGGCGGTGAATCGGTCGGGGGCGCATTGCCCCTGATCCTGATCGCCGCCGTCATCGGGCTGGTGCTGTTCCTCGTCTTCGTGCACCACAGGAAAGGCTGGACCGTGCTGGTCACCGGCGGCGCCGGCTACCTCGGCAGCGTGCTGGTGCCGAGGCTGCTCGCGCGCCGGCACCGGGTCACCGTCCTCGACCTCTACCGCCACGGCGAGCATGCCCTCGACGAGGTCCGCGACTACCCGGACCTGCGCCAGATCAAGGGCGACGTCCGCGACGCCGGCGTGCTGGAACAGGCGTTGCGGGGCTGCGACGCCGTGATCCATCTCGCCCCGCTGCCCGGGGAGCCGTCGCCCGGGCGCGCGCCCGGGGACGCCGGATCGGCCGATCACGAGGCCTTCCGCGCGCTGGTGCGCGCCGCCCGGACGGCCGGGGTCAGGCGCTTCGTCCATGCCTCGTGCCATGGGACCAACGGCGATGCGGACGCGCCCGAACTCGCCGAGGCGCGCGCGCCGGGCTTCGTCACCTGCACGCTGCGGCCCGCCGTCATCTGCGGGCCGGCGCCGCGCCGGCGCCTCGACACCATCGTCAACGACCTGACCCGCCAGGCCGTCGGCGAGGGCCGCATGCGGGTCCCGGCCGGCGCCCGCGCCTATCCGTGCATCCATATCGGCGACATGGCGGACCTCTACCTGCACGTTCTCGCCCAGCCCGACTCGCGGATCGACGGCAGGACCTTCGACGCCGTCGCCGAGAGCCGCACCGCGAGGGAGCTGGCCGAGATCGTGCGGTCCGCCGTCGGCGGCGGGGTCGTCATCGAGACGGGGCCGGCCGAGACCGATCCCGCCCCTCCTCCCCTGTCCCCGGATCGGATGCGCCGCGAACTCGGCTTCGCGCCCCGGCGCAGCGTCGCCGACGCCGTCGGCGAGCTGGCGGCGGCGCTGCGCGACGGCCGGGCGCGCGAGTCCCTCGGCGGTCGGCAGCGCTTCCCCCGGCGCGCGGCGCCCCAGGCGCGGCCGGACTAGGGACGGCGCGGCGCGGATGCGGCCGGGACACCGGCCTCGACCCGATCCCGATCCGCCGGCGACGGAATAACCCCCGGCCCACGGCGTCTATGACAACGTCCAACGACGGGCGGCGGAGGGGGCGCCGGTCCCGCGACGTTCCCCGTCCGCCGAGGAGGGCAGTGATGAGGATCGCGTTTCTGCTCATGCTTTGCGCCGCCGTCGCGGGCTGCGGCGTGGTGGCGGCGCCCTGCCGCGTCGGCTCGGCGGCCATCAAGATGGTCCCGGTGGTGGGCCATCCCGCGGCCATCCCGACCGACGCCTGCGCCGAGATCATCGACCCCTCGCCCTACTGATCGGCTGGCCCGGCCTTGCGGGCCCCGGCCCGCGCTCCTATCCTCCCTTTCCTCGGTGCCGGTCGCACGCGTGCGCGGCGCCGCCCCGTTCCCGACCGCCGGCCCCTGTCATGCCGCCCGTGCTCGCCATCCCGTTCCCCGCCATCGACCCGGTCCTGGTCGAGATCGGCCCCTTCGCCATCCGCTGGTACGCGCTCGCCTACATCGCCGGGCTGATCGCCGGGTGGTGGATCGTCTCGCGCCTCGCCGAGCGCCCGCCGGCGCCGGGCCTGCCGGCGGCAATGACCCGGGCCCAGGTCGACGATTTCCTGCTGTGGGCGACCCTCGGGGTGATCCTCGGGGGACGCATCGGCTACGTGCTGTTCTACCAGCCGGGCTATTTCCTCGACCATCCCCTCGGCATCTTCGCTGTGTGGCAGGGCGGCATGTCGTTCCACGGCGGGCTCCTCGGCGTGGTCTGCGCCATCGTGCTGTTCTGCCGGCGCCGCGGCGTCGCCATCCTGGCGCTGGGCGACCTCATCAGCCTGGTGGCGCCCATCGGGCTGTTCCTCGGCCGCCTCGCCAACTTCGTCAACGGCGAGCTCTACGGACGGGTGAGCGACGTGCCCTGGGCCATGGTGTTCCCGGGGGGCGGGCCCGAGCCGCGCCACCCGAGCCAGCTCTACGAGGCCATGCTCGAGGGCGTGGTGCTGCTGGCGATCCTGGCGGCGCTGGCCCGCTTCGGAGGGGCGCGGGCGCGTCCGGGGCTGATCACCGGCGCCTTCTTCGCGGGCTACGGGACCTTCCGGGTCATCGGCGAGATGTTCCGCGAGCCCGACCCGCAGCTCGGGTTCCTCGTCCTCGGGACCACCATGGGCCAGTGGCTGTCGCTGCCGCTGATCGCGGTCGGGCTGTGGCTGATCCTGCGGGCGCGGCCCGCCGCGGCGCGGGAGGGATCGCCGTGAGCGCGCTGGCCGAGGTCCTCGCGCGCGAGATCGCCGCCGCCGGGCCGATCCCGGTGGCGCGCTTCATGGAGCTGGCCCTCGCCCACCCCGAGCACGGCTACTACACGACGCGCGATCCCCTGGGCGCGTCCGGGGACTTCGTCACCGCGCCCGAGGTCAGCCAGATGTTCGGCGAGTTGATCGGGGCGTGGGCGGCGGTGACCTGGGAGGCCATGGGCCGGCCCCGCCCCTTCGTCCTCGCCGAGCTCGGCCCCGGCCGCGGCACGCTGATGGCCGACGCCCTGCGGGCGGCGCGCGCCCGGCCCGACTTCGCCGAGGCCGCGCGCCTCCACCTGGTGGAGACAAGCCCGGTGCTGCGCGCTAGGCAGGCCACGACCTTGGCCACCCACGGGCCGCGCTGGCACGCGGGCTTCGAGGACCTGCCGGCGGGCCCGCTCATCCTCGTCGCCAACGAGTTCTTCGATGCGCTGCCGGTCCGCCAGTTCCAGCGCGTCGCCCGGGGCTGGGCCGAACGCCTGGTGACGGCGGAGGCGGACGGCGCCTTCCGCTTCGCCCTCTCCGCGCCGCTGGCCGCGGACGCGCTCCCCGCGGGGCTGCCCGCCGGGGCGTCGGCGGGCACCATCGCCGAGGTCTCGCCCGCGCGCGACGCCCTCGCCGACGCCGTCGCCCGGCGCCTCGCGCGCTCGGGCGGGGCCGCGCTGATCATCGACTACGGCCACGCCGTCGCCGCCGCCGGCGAGACCCTGCAGGCGGTCAGCCGGCACCGCTTCGCCGATCCCCTGGCCGATCCCGGCGCGGCCGACCTCACCGCCCATGTGGATTTCGCGGCCCTCGCCCGCGCGGCACGCGCCGCCGGCGGCGCCGTTTGCGGCCCGGTCTCCCAGGGCCGGTTCCTGCGGGCGCTGGGCATCGCCCATCGCGCCGCCCGCCTCGCCGCGGGCAAGGACGCGGCCACCGCCGAGGCCATCGGCGCCGCGCTCCGGCGTTTGATCGCCCCCTCGGAAATGGGCAATCTGTTCAAGGTGCTGGCGCTCGCCCATCCCGGCCTCGCGCCGCTACCGGGATTCGAGCCCGAGACCCCGTGATGCCATCTCGAGAAGCCCCATGACCCCGGTGCTCACCGATCCCCGCCTCGCCCGCCTGGATGGCGTGATCCACGGCTTCTTCACCCGCGAGGGCGGCGTCAGCGAGGGCGTATTCGGCTCCCTGAATGCCGGCTTCGGCGCCGGCGACGACCCCGACCGGGTGGCCGAGAACCGGGCCCTGGCGGCCCGTGCCCTGGGCGCGGCGCCGGAGCGCCTGGCCACCGGCCGCCAGGTCCACTCCGCCGAGGTGGCGGTGATCGACGGCGCCGTCGGGCCGTCCGGCGCCCCCCGTGCCGACGGCTTCGTCACGGCGCGCCCCGGGGTGCTGATCGGCATCCTCTCGGCCGACTGCGCCCCGGTGCTGCTGGCCGACGCCGAGGCGCGGGTGGTGGGCGCCGCCCATGCCGGGTGGCGCGGCGCGCTGGCCGGCATCGCCGAGGCGACGGTGGCGGCCATGGAGCGCCTGGGCGCGCGGCGCGCGCGCATGGTGGCCGCGGTCGGACCCTGCATCGGCAAGGACTCCTATGACGTCGGTCCCGAGTTCCCGGGCCCGTTCCTGGCCGACGATCCGGGCGCCGGGCGGTTCTTCGCCCCGGCCCCGCGAGCGGGGAATTTCCGCTTCGATCTCGAGGGCTATGTCGCCGCGCGCCTGCGCCGGCTGGGCCTCGCCGGCGTCGCCGGGCTGGGGTTGGATACCTGCGCCCTCGAGGATCGATTCTTCAGCTACCGGCGCGCGGTGCTGCGGCGCGAGGCCCATTACGGCCGGGCGCTGTCGGCGATCGCGCTCGCGGAGTGAGCCGTGCCCCACCTCATCATCTTCCTCTCGGCGCTGCTCCTCGGTCTGATGGTGAGCTGTGTGCTCCTCTAGCCCCTTTCCGCCGGCCCCGGCCCGGCCCCTCCTCTGCCTTGCCGTGATCGCCGCCGTTGCCGGCTGCGGCAGCGTGCCGCAGCCGTTCCTGCGCGACGGCCCGTCGGCGAATCCCCTGCTGGCGCCCACCTCCCAGCTCGGGGTGCTGGTGCGCCCGGTGGCCGACGCGCCGGCCGCGCGGGGCCTCGCCGAGGCCATCGCCGAGGCCCTCAGGCGGCGGGACATCCCCGCCCATACCGCCTCCGCCAACCGGGCCAGCTACATGCTCGCCGCCCGCGCCGAGGTCGCCCCCGCGGCCGGCCCGGGACCAGGCCGGGAGGTGGCCCTCCAGTGGTTCCTCAGCGATTCCGACCGGCGCCTCGTCGGCGAGCGGCGGCACGTGGCGTTCGCCGAGGGCAATGCGTGGGAGCGGGCCGATTCCGGCCTGCGCGGCCGGTTGGCGGATCAGGCGGCCGCCGCGGTCGCGGCCCTGCTCACGGGCGAGTCCGAACCGGGCGCGGCGCCGTCGCCCGGAGGGATCGCCATCGCCGCGGTCGAGGGCGCCCCCGGCGACGGCGACATCAGCCTGCGGCGGGCCATGGCCTACGAACTCCGGCGCCTCGGCGTCGCCGTGACCGAGGACCGCGCCGCGGCGGCCACGATCGTGCGCGGCGCGGTTCGACTCGGTGACGCCGGCGACGGCACGGAGACCGTCGAGATCGTCTGGACCGCGCTATCGGCCGAGGGCGACGAGCTCGGCACGGTGACACAGGCCAACCGCGTGCCGAAGGGGGCCCTCGCGCGGAGCTGGGGCGCGACCGCGATCCTCGCCGCGCGCGCCGCCGCCGCCGGCATCGCCCGCCTGATCGAGCGCGCCGCGCAGGCCCGGCCCGCGGGCGCCGGTGCGCCGCGGCCACCCCCGGGACCGGCGCGGTCCGAGGCGGCGCCCGGATCGAAAGGGCTCTGACGTTGCCACCGCCCATCGGCGCTGATAGAGTGCGGCCCGCCCGACCGGGCGGGGGGAGCGCGCCGAGGCGGGGCAACGGCCCGGCCGCCGGCGCGCGCGCAGAGCAGGGCAACGCATGAAGATCATCTCCGGCAACAGCAACCGGCCGCTCGCCGAGGCGATGGCCGCCTTCCTCGGCCTCCGGCTGACCCGGGCCGCGATCCGACGCTTCTCCGACATGGAGGTGTTCGTCGAAATCCTTGAGAACGTGCGCGGTGAGGATGTGTTCGTGGTGCAGTCCACTTCCTATCCCGCCAACGACAACCTGCTGGAGCTCCTGATCACCCTGGACGCGCTCAAGCGCGGCTCGGCGCGGCGCATCACCGCGGTGATCCCGTATTTCGGCTACGCCCGCCAGGACCGCAAGACGGCGCCGCGAGCGCCGATATCCGCCAAGCTGATCGCCAACCTCATCACCACCGCCGGCGCCGACCGGGTGCTGACGCTGGACCTGCACGCGGGGCAGATCCAGGGATTCTTCGACATCCCGGTGGACAACCTCTACGCCGAGCCGGTGTTCGCCAAGGACATCCGCGCCAAGCACGAGAACGGCGAGCTGATGGTCATCTCGCCCGACGTGGGCGGGGTGCTGAGGGCGCGCGGCATGGCGTTCCGGCTCGATGCGGACCTCGCCATCATCGACAAGCGCCGCGAGCGCGCCGGCGTGTCCGAGGTCATGAACATCATCGGCGACGTCACCGAGCGCCACTGCATCCTCATCGACGACATCGTCGATTCGGCGGGGACGCTGAGCAACGCCGCGACGGCGCTGATGGAGGCCGGGGCCAAGGGCGTCTCCGCCTATGTCACCCACGGCGTGCTGTCGGGCGACGCGGTGGGGCGGGTCTCGTCCTCGCCGCTGGCCAAGCTGGTGGTGACCGACTCGATCCAGGCGACCGAGGCGGTTCGCCTGTCCAACACCGTCGAGCAGCTCAGCATCGCGCCGCTCATGGCCGAGGCCATCCGCCGCATCTCCGAGGAAAGCTCGGTTTCGAGCCTGTTCGACTGAGGCCCCGCCGCGGCCCCGTGAACGGGGCTACCCAAGGCCGGCGTTTTGCCGTATACGGGGCCCCGCATTCGGGCCGGCACCCCTGGAGGCCGGCCCCAGACCAGGAGAATGACCCATGGCTGACCTGATTTCGCTTTCGGCGCAGCCGCGGGACCGGGCCGGAAAGGGGGCCGCCCGGGCCGTCCGCCGCGCCGGATTCGTCCCCGCCGTGATCTATGGCGGCAAGGAGCCCCCGCTCATGATCTCGGTGGATCCCGGCGTGCTTGGCCGCGAGATCGCGAGGGGCGCCTTCTTCACCACCATGGTCGACATCGACGTGAACGGGACCTCCCACCGCGCGCTGGCGCGGGACGTGCAGTTCCATCCCGTCACCGACCGTCCCGAGCACGTGGACTTCCTGCGCGTGACCGCCGAGACCCGGATCACGGTCGACGTGCCGGTGGTGTTCGACAACGAGGAGATCTGCCCCGGCATCAAGCGCGGCGGCGTGCTCAACATCGTGCGCCACGAGGTGGAGCTGGAATGCCGGGCCGACGCCATCCCCCACGCCCTGCACGCCGATGTCTCGCAGCTCGATATCGGCGACAGCATCCATATCAGCCACATCCGGCTTCCCGAGGGCGTGAGGCCGACCATCGCCGATCGCGACTTCACCATCGCCACCGTCGCCGCGCCCACCGTGGTGCGCGACGAGGCGCTCGAGGCCGCCGAGGCCGAGATGGCCGAGGGCGAGGCCGCGGAGGGCGAGGCCGCCGAGGCCGCCGAGGCCGAGGCCACGGAGGGCGAGGCCGCCGAGGCAGCGGACGAGGACAAGAAGGAAGGCGAGGGCGACTAGCGCCGTCGTCCCGGATTTAGCTCCAACCCGACCGCCCGGGGAGAGAGACCCGTGCGACTGCTCGTCGGACTCGGCAATCCCGGTCCCAACTACGCCCGCAACCGCCACAACATCGGCTTCATGGCGGTGGAGGCCATCGCCCGGCGCCATGCCTTCGGCGCCTGGCGCCGGCGTTTCGACGGGCTGTGCGCGGAGGGGACGCTGGCCGGGGAGAAGGTGCTGGCCCTCAAGCCCCGGACCTACATGAACGACTCGGGCCGGGCCGTCGGCCAGGCGGTGCGGTTCTTCAAGCTGGCGCCGGCGGAGGTCGTCGTCGTCCACGACGACGTCGATCTCGCCCCCGGCAAGATCCGGGTCAAGACCGGCGGCGGCAACGCCGGGCATAACGGGTTGCGCGACATCGACGCCCATATCGGGCCGGACTACATGCGCGTCCGCATCGGGGTCGGCCATCCTGGCGAGCGCGACCGCGTCCGCGGACACGTGCTCGACGATTTCGCCAAAGCCGATGCAGAGTGGCTGGGGCCGCTCCTCGACGCGGTGGCCGAGGCCGCCCCGCTGCTCGTTTCCCACGGCGGCGCCCGGTTCACGACCAAGGTGGCGCTGATCCTCAATCCGCCGCCGCCGAAGCCGTCTCCGCAGGGGAGCGGGGAGACCGGCCCGGGGAATCCCGACGGCGAGGCCGGCTGAATGGGCTTCCGCTGCGGGATCGTCGGCCTGCCCAATGTCGGAAAGTCGACGCTGTTCAACGCGCTCAGCGCCACCGCCGCGGCCGAGGCCGCCAACTACCCCTTCTGCACCGTCGAGCCCAACACCGGCCGCGTGGCGGTTCCGGACGAGCGGCTCGAGACCGTCGCCCGTCTTGCCGGATCGGCGCGGGTCGTCCCCGCCCAGCTCGAGTTCGTGGACATCGCCGGCCTGGTGGAAGGCGCCAGCCGCGGCGAGGGCCTTGGCAACCGGTTCCTCGCCCACATCCGCGAGGTCGACGCCATCCTCCACGTGCTGCGCTGCTTCGAGGACGACGACGTCGCCCACGTCGCTGGCCGGGTCGATCCGTCGGCCGACGCCGAGGTGGTGGAGACCGAGCTGATGCTGGCCGACCTCGAGAGCCTGGAGCGGCGCCGCGAGGGGCTGGTCAAGCGGGCGCGGGGGGCCGACCGCGAGGCGACCGCCCTGCTGGCCCTGGTCGAGCGCCTGATCGGGCACCTAGCGGAGGGCCGGCCGGCCAGGGCGTTCCCCTTGGCCGACGCGGAGCGCGCGGCCTTCCGGACCCTCCAGCTCCTCACCGCCAAGCCGGTGCTCTACGTGTGCAACGTCGACGAGGGCGCGGCCGCGGCCGGCAACGCCCTCACCCGGGCGGTGGCCGCGCGCGCCGCCGCCGAGGGCGCCGGGATGGTCGTCATCTCGGCCGCCATCGAGGCCGAGGTCGCCCGGCTGGCGGACGCGGAGGAGCGCGCCGCCTTCCTGGCCGAGCTCGGGCTCGCCGAGCCGGGTCTCGCCCGCCTCATCGGCGAGGGCTACCGCCTCCTCGGCCTGATCACCTTCTTCACCGCCAACGCGAAGGAAGCCAGCGCCTGGACCATCCCCCGGGGCACCCGGGCGCCGGCGGCGGCGGGGCGCATCCACAGCGACTTCGAGCGCGGGTTCATCGCCGCCGAGACCGTCGCCTACGAAGACTACGTCGCCTGCGGCGGCGCCCAGGGCGCCCGGGCCGCCGGGCGCGCGCGCACCGAGGGCAAGGACTACGTGGTCGAGGACGGCGACGTCATCGAGTTCCGCTTCAACGTCTAGGGCCAAATCGGCCACCGAACTGTCATTTGCGTCGTGCCGGGCGAGCCACTACAATCGCGCCAGAAATTCCGGGGGAATCGCCACGCCCCCGGCTCCGAAGCCACCAAAAATCTGGGGAGAATCAAGCATGGGACAGATGGTTAAGCTGAAATCCAAGGACGGCTTCGAGATCGGCGCCTACCGGGCCGATCCGTCCGGCACGCCCAAGGGCGGCGTGGTCGTCATCCAGGAGATCTTCGGCGTCAACAAGCACATCAAGGAAGTGTGCGACGGCTACGCCAAGGACGGCTACATCGCCATCGCGCCGGCGCTGTTCGACCGGGTCGAGCGCGACCTCGAGCTCGGCTACGACCCCGAGAGCCAGGAGAAGGGCAAGACCACCCGCGCCAAGCTCGACTGGGACAACGCGCTCGCCGACGCCCAGGCCGCCGCCGAGGCCATCCGCGGCGATGCCGGCAAGGTCGCTATCATCGGCTACTGCTACGGCGGCTCCGTCACCTGGCTGGCGGCGGCGCGCGGCAATTTCGATGCCGCCGTCTCCTATTACGGCGGCAACGCCGCCGACTTCGCCGACGAGGCGCCGAAATGCCCGATCATCTGCCACATCGGCACCGAGGACCGGGGCATCACCGCCGAGAAGGTGGAGAAGATCAAGAAGGCGCAGCCCCAGGTGCCGGTCTACATGTACGAGGGCGCCGGGCACGGCTTCAACTGCGACCACCGCGGCTCGTGGCACGAGGCCTCGGCCAAACTCGCGCGCCAGCGCACCCTCGACTTCCTGGCGGAGCACATCGCCTCGGTCAAGGCCGGCGCCTGAGCCGACGTCCGTTCCGTCGCGGGATTTCGCGGCCGGTGGCCCCTTGGGGTTGCCGGCCGCACCGTTTCAGCGCCGCGCGCCGTAATCCTCGAACAGGCGAAGGACCTTCGCCATCTCCCGAGCCGGCAGCAGCCGCGGGCGGCCCGCCGCCAGGGCCAGGAGATACTGGCGGGCCAGCGCCTCCACTTCCTCGGCGAGGCCGAGGGCGTCGTCGAGGTCGGCGCCGCAGGCGATCATCCCGTGATTGGCCAGCAGGCACGCCCGGCGGTCCGCGAGCGCCTTGAGCGCGTTGCGCGACAGCGCCCGGCTGCCGAAGGTGGCGTAGGGC
>DASWKZ010000074.1:0-3061 GCA_036396355.1 Alphaproteobacteria bacterium | reverse complement strand
TGGGCCGCGGCCCGGGCCGACCGGAGGGATCCCTGCGCCGCCGACATCTTCGGGCACCTGGAGGCGCACTACGAGCTGGTCCACACCTCGGCGCCCCGCGCCCTCGCCCAGCTCTACCGGCGGAGGCAAGCGGACGGCGATTGACGGTCGCAGCTCGGTCATCCACGTCCTATCCATCCTATCCACGTCCAGATTGACCGACCAGTCTGTCCTTCGCTAGAATTGGTTCGGGTGCGGCTCTTTTGGAACCGCGGCGACCACAGGACGGGACCGGGAGGTGAGTGGTCACTTACTTGATCCTTCGGAGCGGCGACGCGCCGCGGCGGACGGGGACGACTTGCCCGCCGGCGTAGCGCGCGACGTGATTGCGCTCGTGTTCGCGCTGTTCGTGGTAGGTCCAGTACTCGTCGAAGTTGCCGCTGGAGCGCAGGGCGCGGAGGCGTAGCACGGCTTCCGCCTCCTCGAGGCTCCACCGCGCGCCGGCGTCCATGCGATCACAGACCAGGTGACGACAGGCGCCCTCGATCACGCCGGTGGCGATGGGGAAGCCCTTGGCCATGTACTCGTCGTAGCGTAGGTGGGCCTTGTACTTGAGCAGGTAGTTGGCGCACGTGTCGATCGGCTTACGCTGCCGGCCGCGCAAGCGGCGCCTCGTGGCGCTACGTCGGATGCCGGCCGCCACCCACACGGCATGGCCCCGCAGGACCTCCAGCAGGCGCTGGCTAACCCACTCCTCTCGCTCCTTGCTGGCTTCGGGATGGAAGCCGAGCGCGGCGTCCCAGAGGTACTCAGCGACGTGCATGATGTCGAGCACGACGGTGAGCTCGACACCGTATAGACGCGCCAGATCCTCCAGGATCTCGAGTTGGGTTTCGTTGCCATCGACCAGGGCAACCCAGCTCTTCTGGCGATCCGGATCCCGACCCTTGGCCTCGCGAAAAGCCTCTTCGAGGACTTGGTCCGGGTCCTTCTTCAGGCTGGCCCAGACCCGTTTGTGCTCCGGCCGCGGCCGCGCCGGATCGCGCTCGCGGTGCGGGGCCAGGCTGCGGACCACCTGTTCCGGCGTGCGTGGATAGGGAGGCACCGTGAACACGGTGGCCACCGTCGCCATCCGCTTCCGGTTCCGCTTCTCGCCCTTGGTCAGGCGCTTCTCCAGCTTGGGCGAGGCCTCCGCCGCCGCCTTGCGCGTGGCTTCTCGCAAGTCCCGCGGCACCATGACCACACCCTTGCCGTCGGCGCTGATCACCAGCACCGACCCCGTCGGCACCGACGCGTCGGGGGTGTGTCCCGCGTAGAAGGAGTCGAAGTCCACGGCCGCCCGCTGCACCAATTGCTCCACTTGGCGCTTGCCCACGGTGGTCCCACTCTGCCGCTCCAGGCTCGCCACCGTCTCCTCAAACGACTGCTTGGCCGCCTCCTCGGCCGCCCGGCGCCGCAGCTCCAGCGAGTACAGCTCCGGCGGCAGGTTCAGATCCGCGTCCAGCGGGTGCAGGCTCTCCACCCCCTCCGCTCCGTAGCCCAGCCGCGATACCCGGACCTCCCCGAAGATCGTCTCGACCCCACGTTCGTGGACCCGCGCCCGCTCTCGCATCACATCGTCCGCTCCGCGTACCTCCCCGGCGGCCGCGCCCGGGCCCCGCTCCGCCAGATGCGCCTGGATCAGCTGACGGGCCAACTCGCGGATCCGCTCCGCCACCCTGCGCTCCAGCTGGCTCTCGGTCAGCCCCTTCGCCTCGCCCGACTTCAGGAAGCCCACCATGCTCCCGTAGCTCGCATCGGCCGCCGCGAAGCTGTCTCGCTCCACCTCGGCCAGCGCGGCACCCATCTCAGGCTTCCCGCAACCGTCGGGCCGCCTCGGGCACCAAGGGATACACGAACACCAGCTTGGGAGCTACCCCAAACCGCACCCGTTTCCGGTCCATCCGCCCGCGCCCCGAGGTTCCCCCCAGCCCAATCCAGTTCGCGGCCCGGTAGCAGTTCCCCGTGTAGCGGCTCGGGTCCACCAGCGTCTCCACCAGCAACGGCTCGACCCCGTAGCGCTCCGACCACTCCCCCCCAAGCCGCCGTGTCGCCAGGGAAAGCGCCCGGCTCGCCAGGTTCTTCACCCGCACCCACGGCAGGATCAGGAACCGGCTGTTGTTCACCACCCGCTGCAGATTCCGCCGCCGCGTCGCCTCGTCCCACCCGATCCAGCCATCCCGCACCGCCATGCGCCAGGCCGGACTCGAAAACTGCATGCATCCCACCACCACCCGCTCCGGACGCGACGCGTACATCAGGTAGCGCAAGTGCGCCCCGAACGGAACAGCGTGGCCGAGGTAGTGGTGTCGGCCCACCAGTTCCCGGAACACCAGCCGCTGCTCCTGACTCGTGACCGCCTCCAGCACGATCGGGCCGAACTCGCCGACTTCCCCCATCATCCCTTCCCGCGGATCCCCCGCCGAGGTCACAGGGATCCGCGTTCGCGTTCCCACCGGCTTGCCCGGTCGTTTCGCCGGAAGCCGCAGATCTCCTCGAGCTTCGAGCCTCTCCAAGAACTCCCGGCACTCCCTCGCCTTGAGTCCCCCCGAGGCACGCCGCCAGCCCAACAGCTCGCACACCGTCTGCGCCAGCTCCATGCGGCTCAACCCCGAGCAACTGTTCACGACCTCCCGGATCAGCTCCATCTCGCGGGGCGTGAACCTCCGCCCGCAGAACCTCGCCGCCCCCGCCGTCGTCGCCATGTCGCCCATCTGCCCCGATCAACATAGCGAACTCGCCGACCAATGTCCAGTAGGAAAACGACCGCCGCCCAAGTTATCCCCCCGCCCCGCCGCTAGTCGGTCAGCGCGACGCCTCGTAACTCCGCGCCAGATCGACACACCCGGCTATCGGGAAAGAGCCGCACCCAATTCACTTCGGCGCAGCGAGCGGGGGGTCTGGGTGCGGCGCAGCACCCCCCAGCTCACTGACGACCAGCTCGATCGGGAAGAGCGGGCGCGCGACCCGCCGGGTGTTCCAGGCCTCCGCCCGCTCGAGGAGGCGCCGGACCCTCTCCGGCGCCTCGTGCGGGGCGTAGGGG
>DASWKZ010000073.1:0-7779 GCA_036396355.1 Alphaproteobacteria bacterium | reverse complement strand
AGCGGCCGAAGCCGGGGGCACGGGAACGGTGGGGATGTAGGGAAATGGAACGGCTCGAGCACGACGACCCGGCGGCCAAGGTCCTGGCCGGGGACCGGCGCCTGACCATGCAGCTCATGGGACTCTGGCGGGGCCTCCGGGCGACGGACGGGTGTCCCCGCCGTGAGACGTTCCTGGCGGCGGTCCCCCCGGAGCTCCTGGAGGACTGCTTCGTGGCCGTGCCGACGCTGGAGGGCGGCGCCCTGTGCCGGATCGGCGGCCGCATCGGGCACCTGTCGGGCGTGGCCGGCGACTCCTGTCCGGTTCGCGACCTGCCCCCGGGGACGCTGCTGTGGGTGGTCACGCGCGACGTGCGCGAGGCCGTCGCCCGCGCCACGCCGGTGGTGAGCGACGGCGAATTCCAGGCCCATGGCCGCCGGGTCCTGTACCGGTCGATCCTGCTGCCGCTCGCGGACGACGGCGGCGAGGTGGACCGCGTCTTCGGCGGCGCGCGCTGCAGGATCCTCCAGGACGCCTGATGGCGCCGCCACCCGCGCCCGGTGGCGGGGGGCGCGGCGCGGCACGAACGGCCGAGATCAGCCGCCGGCGCCGGGCCGGGCGGGCCCGTCGGCGGCGGGCGCGTTGACGTTCCGCACGCCCGCGGGCACGGCCGCCGGCTCCAGCGCCCCCAGCCGATCGCGGACGAGGTAGAGCGGCCGTCCCTTGATCTCGATGAAGATGCGCGAGAGGTACTCGCCGATGATGCCGAGGCCGAGGAGAATCAGGCCGTTCATGAACAGGACGACGGTGAGCAGCGACGCGTAGCCGGGGACCTCGATCCCGTAGACCACGGTCCGCGCCACGATGTAGCCGCCATAGGCGGCCGCCGCCGCGGCGCAGGCGAAGCCCACGTAGCTCCAGATCTTCAGCGGCAGGTTGGTGAACGACACGATGCCCTCGAGGGCGAGGTTCCACAGGGGATGGAACCGCTGCTTGGCGGCGCCGGCGATCCGCGGCGCCCGCTGGTAGTCCACGGTCGCCTGGGGGAATCCCAGCCACGCGAACACCCCCTTCATGAATCGCGTGCGCTCCGGCAGCAGCGCCAGCGCCCCGACGACCCGCCGATCCATGAGCCGGAAATCCCCGACATTGGCGGGGATCGGAATCTTGCTGAGGCGCCCGATCATCCGGTAGAAGCCCCCCGCGGTGAGGCGCTTCTTGAGGCTGTCGGCGGAGCGGTCGGCGCGCCGCGCGAGCACCACGTCGAAGCCCTCGCGCCACTTGGCGACGAGCTCGGGGATCAGCTCGGGGGGGTCCTGCAGGTCGGCGTCGATCGGTATGACGGCGGCGCCGCGGGCGAAATCCAGCCCCGCGGTCAGGGCGATCTCCTTCCCGAAGTTGCGCGACAGGCGCAGGACCTTGATGCGCCCATCCCCGGCATGGCGGCGCGTGAGCAGGTCGAACGTCGAGTCGGTGCTGCCATCGTCGACGCAGATGACTTCGTAGTCGGCGGTGATCCCCCGCAGTACCGGGACCAGGCGGTCGAAGAACGCGTCCAGCGCCTCGGCCTCGTTGAACATCGGCACGACGACGCTGATGAGGAGTCCCGAAGGCGTCTCTCGCGTCATGGTCTCGCCCCCCTTCGGCACCGCCGGCGGCCGGCCCCCGGCCCGGCCCGCGCACGGACTATAGCGGCCGCGCGGTGCCGGGCCAATTTACCGATTCCCGCCCCGCCGAACGCGGCTATGATCGGGGCGCGGCACGCATTCCCATCCTCGAGCCAAGGCCGGTCCCCGCTGCTGCGCATGAGCCAGGATCCCACTCCCGCGACGTCCCCGGCCCGGCGGATCGCCCCGCTGGCTGTCCAGTATCTCAGGTTCGGCGCGGTCGGCGTCGCCGCCACCCTCACCCATGTGGGCCTGTTCGCCGCCCTGATCGAGTTCGGCGGCATGGCGCCCCTGCTCGCCAACCTGGTCGCCTTCGCGGTCGCCGTGGGCGTCTCCTTCGCGGGCCACTACCTGTGGACCTTCGTCGAGGACCGGCCCGGCCCCGGGCGGTGGCGGGCGACGCGGGCCATGGGACGGTTCCTCGTGGTCGCGCTCGTCGGGCTGGCGCTGAACTCGCTGGTGGTCTACCTGGTGGTGCACGCCCTGGCCCTGCCCTACGGCTACGCCATCCTGGTGATGGTCTCCGCGGTCCCCGTGGTCCTGTTCCTCCTCAACAAGTTCTGGGCGTTTCGCTGAGCCCGCGCGCCCCCGGCCCCGCTAGGGACGGGGACGGGCGGGAATCCTCAGGACCCGGATCTTCGGCCCGAGCAGCGCCGGGCCCGGGGCGAACTCGGCGACCGGAGTGGTCCGCGCCAGCAGCGCCTCGTAGAAGGCGACCCTCCCGGCATGGAACGGGGCATCGGCCTTGTAGCGGTCGTACCAGTCGGCGAGGACGACGTACTCGATGCCGGCCCGGCGCATGCCCTCGACGTCGAGGGCGGGGGCGCCGAACGGCAGCGCGTCGATCCATGGCCGCAGCCGCGGGCCGAAATCCGCCTCCAGCCAGCGCATCGGCCGGCCGCCCTGGAGGACCCGGAGGTCGTAGTCGGCGGCGCTCAGTTGCGGCGCGTACTCCTCGACCAGGATCACGGCGCCCCGCGGCAGGTGATCGCGGATCCAGCGCTCGGCGACCACGCGGGTATCGCGGTCGGCGGCGCGGAGATGGCTCTCCCGGACGGCGGTGAGCGTCGGGGGCGCGAGGACCAGGAGGGCGAGCAGCGCCGGGGCCGCCCGTCGCAGCGCCCCGCCCCCGCGCGCCAGCCGCTCGAGGTCCGAACCGAGCCTGGCGACGCCGAGGGCCAGGAACGGCGCCAGCGGCACCGCCCAGCGCTCCCAGGTGAGCGGCAGCGCCGCGAGGAACACGAGGAACACCGGGACGAAGACCGCCGCCGGCCGCCAGGTCCGGTCGCCCGCGAGCAGCGCGAGGCCGAGAACGCCGCCGAGATAGGCGGGCCATCCCACCATCGCCGGCAGGGCCTCGCCGAGATAGAACCCGAGGGCCGGCAGGAAGCCCGCGGACGTCCGGCCCAGATGATAGGCGCGCGCCTCGTGCAGCACGTTCTCCACCGCCACCGCGAAGTCGAGGAACAGGTAGGGCGCGACGGCGAAGGCGGTGGCGACGCTGGCCAGCGCGGCCAGGCCCAGCCCGCGCAGGGCGGCGCCCGGCGCGGCCCTGCCGGCGGCCACCGATTCGGCGGCGGCGCAGGCGATGACGACGCCGCCGACGACGCCCGGGTACTTGCTGACCACGGCGAAGCCGAGCGCCACCCCGGCGAAGACGTAGGCGCGCGGCCCCTCCCCCCGGGCGGCGTCGATGGCGAAATGGACGACGAGGATCAGGAACAGCGTCAGGAACGCGTCCATGCGGATGATCTGCGAGATCGTGACGACGCCCGGGGAGACGGCGAGCACCGCCGCCCCCAGGAGCGCGGGCGCGAAGGCGAACCCCTTGCGGAGCGTGCGGTAGAGGGCGAGGACGGCGAGCCACGAGACCAGCGCGGTGAGCGCGCGCCCGATGAGGAAGAAGGGCGCCCGGTCGGTCTTGTAGGCGGCGACCACGTCGCCGAAATCGGCGAAGGATCCGAGCGCCATCCCGACGCCGGCGACGAGGTTGTAGGCGAGCGCCAGGAGATCCAGCACCGGCGCCCCCGGCGCCCCGTACCAGCCCGGGCGCAGGGTGCGCTCGGCCACCATCTTCATGGCGAGGTCCGAGAAGATGGGCTCGTCGAGGTCGAGGAGCTGGGGCAGGCCGTAGCCGATGCCCGAGACGCGCAGCGCCGCGGCGATGGCGAGGACGAGGGCGAGCAGCGCCGCCTCAGCGGAGAGTCGCCGCCCGCCCATCTCCGCCCCTCCGGACCTTCCGCCTCGCCGTGATGCCCCGCAACCCAAGCGGCCCGTCCTTCCCCCGCGCCGGCAGTCTGTCGGCCGGCGGCCGATCCGTCAATGAAGGCGCCGGGGACGGCGACCTTGCAATCGGCGGGCGGCCGCCCCCAAATGCACCGACCGCCGGGCGCCGCCGGGCGGATCGGGAGCGGGGGGAGGCCCATGGGGCGGATCACCGGCGCGGGGACGGCGTTCGCGGCCATCGCGGTGGCCGCCCTGCTGCCGTTGGCTACCGCCTTCCTGGTCTTTCCGCCCCACGGCCATTCGCTGGCCTACAACCTCGCCTGGCTGGCCAGCTTCGACGCGCAGCTATGGGCGGGCGAGCCTTATCCGCGCTGGCTGGCGGGGCTGTGGGGCGGCGCCGGCGGGCCCGATTTCTTCTTCTACGCGCCGCTGCCGTTCTGGGTCGCGAGCATCGTGGGCGGGATCGCCTGCCCGCCCTGCGCGCCGGAGACCATCCTCGCCGTCGGCGGCTACGCGCTCTTGGTCGCCTCGGGGCTCGCCTTCCGCCTGCTGGCGCGGCGCTTCGTCGCCCCCGCCGCCGCCACCCTCGGCGCCGTCCTCTACATGCTCCTGCCCTACCACCTCGCCATCAACTGGTTCGCCCGCCAGAGCCTGGGCGAGTTCGCGGCTTACGCCTTCCTGCCGCTGATCGCCCGTTTCCTGATCGCCATGCGCGAGGACGGGCGCGGCGGCGCCGGCTTCGCGCTGGCCGTCGGCGGGCTGGTGCTTTCGCACCTGCCCTCGGCGGTGGTCGCCGCCGTGCTGGTGGCGCTGGCCGGCGGGGCGCTGGCCGCGCGCCCCGGCGACGGGCCGTCCAGGCCGGCCTTCGCCGCGCGGGTGCTGGCCTGGGGCGCGGTCGGGACGATGATCGGGGCGGCCTACTGGCTGCCCGCCCTGGCGCTGCTGGGCGACGTCTCCGGGCACCTCCTCTACGACGCCTATCACGCCTGGGACGGCTGGATGTTCCTCGACGGCCGGCCCGAGCCCAACCCGGGTTTCGCGACGGTGCTCAAGGTCCTGCTGGCGGCGCTCACGGCGGCGGCGCTGGCGGCCCATTGGCTGCTCGCGGAGCGCCGGCGCGAGACGCTCGCCTGGGCCGTCCTGCCGGTGCTCGCCGCCTGGGCGCTTATGACGCCGGTCTCCTGGGCGCTGTGGCGCCACGCGCCGGTCCTTCCCATGATCCAGTTCCCGTGGCGGTTCCTGATGCTGGCCGAGTTCGGCGCCGGCGTCGCGCTGGCCCTGCTGGCCGGGGCCGCGCTCGCGGGGGGCGGACGAAGGAGGTCGGGCCCGCGCCTCGCCCTCGCCGCCTTCGCCCTGCCGGCGGCGCTGCTGGCGGCGGTGGCGGCGCGCTGGTCGCTGCTCCCCCAGTTCGACGCCGCCGCCCGCGCCGAATTGGCCGAGCGCCTGAGGCTCGGATCGTCGGCGCCCGAATATCTCCCGCCCCCGGCCCTGGCCGCGCGAGGGGCCGCCGGCGCCGGGGCCTGGGAGCGGCGGCTTGCGGAAACGCCCCGCGTGCGGGCGCGGCCGGAGGGCACCCGCGTCGAGGTGCTCCAATGGGCGCCGCGGCGCATCGTGCTCGCGATCGAGGCCGCGGGCCCGGCGCGGGTGACCCTGCGGCGGCTCTACTGGAAACATCTCGTCGCCACCGACCCCGCCGCGGCCGGGACGCTCGCGCTGTCGGTGGAGGCGGCGACGGGGCTCGCCGTCCTCGACGCGCCGGCCGGCGCGCGCCGGGTCGAGATCGCGCTGCCGCTCCTGCCCTCCGAGCGGCTGGGATACGCGCTCTCGGCCCTCGCCGGGCTGGCCCTGGCGGCGGGCGCGCTGGCCGGGCGCCGCCGCTGGCGAAGGCACCTCTCCCGCTTGCGGGAGAGGGAGGGGCCCGGCCCGGCAGGGCCGGGAGGGTGAGGGTATGCCTGCGCGCCCTTTCCCGACCGCCTCGACATGAGGCTACCACCCTCACCCGGCTCGCTTCGCGAGCCACCCTCTCCCGCTTACGGGAGAGGGGCCAGTGGGATCGTGTGAACGGGGCGCGCCCCGCGCGGCCCGCCCTCAGCCGTCGCAGTCGACGTTGGCGGCCTCGGCGCCGGGGCGCGGATAGGCAAACGTGCAGGTCATCCCCGCCTTGACGTCCTTGCGCTTGGCCGGCTTGCCGCCGATGGTGACCTTGGTGCGCGAGCCCGACAGCTTGGCCGAGACCTCCTTGCCCTCGAAGGTGAGGAACAGCATGCGGCCGTCGCGCTCGGAGCGGGTCACCGGGCCCTTGTGCTTGACCAGCTCGGGCTTGAGGCTGGCGAGCTTCTCCAGCAGCGCCACCACCTCCGGCGGCTGGTCGAGCGCGCCCTTGATGAGCGTCGCCACGTCGTCGCCCACCGCCGGATCGATGGGATTGCCGGCCTTGGCCGCCTCGGCGCGGAGCTCGGGACTGTCGAGCGCCGCGCGGTAGGCCGCCCGCAGCGCCGCCAGCCGGTCGGGCACCATATCGGGCGGGCCCGCCGTCACCCGGCCCACCTGGGAGAGCGCCGACAGCAGGCTGACGATGGTCCTGGCCTCGGCGGTCTTGGCGTAATCGGCGCCGTTGGGCACCCCCGGCGCCTCGGTCCCGATCTGCAGGAGGATCTTCGCCTGGCCGGCCTTGACCGAGGCCATGGTGTTGGCGATGCCGGCCATCTGGGCGTCGATCTCGCCGCGCATGATGGCGAGTTGGGCGTCGGTGTTGCCGAAGCCGGGGATGACCCGGATCGGCAGGTTGAAGGCCGCGCCCACCATGTAGGCCTCGGTATAGGTGCCCGAGCCGACGCCCGAGGCCGCGAACTTCACGTCGCGCTTGGAGGCGATCATGTCGTCGAAGGTCCTGAACTCGGAATTGGCGCCGACGGTGAGCACCCGGGTCTCGGCCGCCGCCTTGCCGATCCACGACATCCTGGCGAGGTCGAAGCGGATGCCCTTGCGCTTGAGGATCTGGGCGTAGATCAGGTTGGTGGTGAAGCTGCCCAGCGTCAGCCCGTCGGGCTTGGCCACGTAGATCAGGTTGGTGCCGATGATGTGCCCGGCGCCCGGCCGGTTGACGACGACGAAGGATAGCCCGGGGATGTGCTTGGGCATGTGCCGGGCGATCAGCCGCGCGTAGTAGTCGAAATTGCCGCCGGGCGCGGTGGCGACGATCCATTCGGCGGTCCTGCCCTTGAAGAACGCGGCGCCGTCCTGGGCCGATGCGGCGCCGGGGAGCGCGAACGGGAACGAGGCCGCGAGGGCGGCGGCGAGCCAGCGGTGGGTCATGGTGTCCTCCCTGTCGGGGGTGGGCCTGTCGGGGGTGGGCCTGTCGGGGGTGGTATCCCGGTTTGCTTTCCTCGAAATCTGCGCCCGCGAGCGGCCCCGCGCAAGGGGATTCGCGGCGCCGGCGGGGTTTCCGCATCCCGTCATGCCCCGGCGCCCTCGCCCCCTCATCGTCATGCCCCGGCCCCCGGGCCCGGCCGTCATGCGAATGCGTGCTTCGCACGACGCCGCGCCAACCCTTCTCAACCCTCTCCCCCCGCGAGCGGGGGGAGAGGGAAGGGTGATGGGGGAGCATCCACCAAATGGAAACTCGCCTTGACCGGGACTGCATGCTCGGGCACGGGCCGACCGAGGAGGTGCTCGCCCCCGTCGACGATGCGCTGTTCGGCTCGGGGTCGGCCTACGCCATCGCCCGCTGCCGCCGCTGCGGGCTCCTGCACACGGTGCCGCGGCTCGACCCGGCGACCTTGGAAGCCCTGGCGGCGCGGCTGTGGGTCCTGCGGGCCGGGGTCGTCGGCGGTGGCGGCGGCTGGGCGGACCGCCTGTGGCGCGCGGTGGACGGCGATGCCCGCTTCGCCCGCCTCGAGGGAACCGG
>DASWKZ010000072.1:0-6521 GCA_036396355.1 Alphaproteobacteria bacterium | reverse complement strand
GGTGACGAAGCCGAGGTCGTTGACCGCGTGCTTCATGCCCACCATGTTGTCGGCCTTGGCGACGATGTCTTCCAGCGTCGGCAGCGTCACCGACACCGCCGTGCGGCCGGGGATGTGGTAGATCATCACCGGCAGCGAGGTGCGCTTGCAGAGGTTGATGTAGTACTGGGCGAGCCCCCGCTGGGGCGGGCGCAGGTAGTAGGGCGTGACCACCAGGAGCGCATCGGCGCCGGCCTTCTCGGCGGCCTCCGTCAGCACCATGGTCTCGCGTTCGGACTGCGAGCCGGTGGCGGCCACCACCGGCACCCGGCCGGCGTTGACGTCGATGGCCTCGCGATAGAGCTGGATGCGCTCGTCCAGCGTCAGCGTCGAGGGCTCCGAGGTGGTGCCCGAGATCAGGATGCCGTGGCTGCCGTTGCGGATCGAGAAGTCCACGCAGTTGCGGAAGCTCTCGATGTCCACCGCGCCCCCCGCCTTGAACGGCGTGATGATGGGCGGGTACGAGCCCTTGAGGAAGTCCTTCTTGAGCCGCATCATGTCAGGCCACCTTGGAGCGGTTGGTTTCGAATCCGGGCTGCGAGCCCAGGAGCGAGATGGGACCCTTGAGCTCCTCCTGCCACAGGAGCGCATCGGCGTTGATCATGAACGGCATGTCCTGGATGGTCATCTCGTAGACCGGGCCCACATCCGAGGCGTGGTTGTGGACCGCCCAGCCCGGCGCCGACAGCATCAGGTCGCCGGCCTTCCAGTCGTAGCGCTTGCCCTGGACCACCGAATGGCCCTCGCCGCCGAAATAGTAGTTGATGGCGGCCGAGGCGTGGCGGTGGGGCCGATCGACGATCCCCTGCGGGCGGATGGTGATGCAGGAGAAGAAGTTGGGGTTGGTCCCGTTGGTCCGCCCGGTCACCGGATCGTAGAGGAGGTAGAGCCGGCGGCCCTTGTATTTGGGGCCGAGGGCGGCGAGCTTGTCGAGCTCCTCCTTGACCCTCTTCCACGGCCAGTGGTGGGGCTTGATCTCGATGGGCTCGGGATTGATGAGCTCCTCGTAGGGGCGGAGATAGGCCCCGTCCTCGGTGAGCTGGAAGGTGCCGTAGGGGCTCTTGGGACGCTCCTCCTCCTCCTCGTCCGAGGCGCCGGAAGCGTCACCGTTGCCGGACCCCGGCAGCGGCGGGTCCTCGTCCAGCCAGTAGACCTTGAGGCGCTCCAGCATGGGCCGGTTGGAGTAGCGCAGCCGCACCTGGATCTCGTCGGTGTCGTTGATGTATTTGTGCACGGTGAGCGACGGCGTCGTCAGCAGGTCGTACTGGCCGACCTCGAAGGTCTGCCCGCCCATGACGATCTTGCCCCTGCCCAGGATCGGGAAATCGATCACCGAGGCGTTCTCGCGCACGAAGGCGGTCTCCTCGCCGGGATTGAGCACCTCGAGCGAGCAGGCGATGCCCGGGGTGAAGGAGTAGGTGCCGTCCTCGGCCCGGGGATGGACGAAGTAGGTGCGGCGCACGCCGTTGTTGGGGCGCGGGATCGAGGCCAGGCGCTCGACCTCGGCGTCGATCCCGGCCTTGCTCACGATGAAGGGCTCCCACAGGTCGAGGGAGTGGTCGCCCCAGACGTGACGGTCGGACGTCTGGCGCCCGGACGCATCGATCAGCTTGGCTTTGGCGTCAGGGAATTCGGTCATGATCAGTCTCCATCGAATCGGTCACGCAACCTTACGGTACGCATGCGAAGGCGCCAATGCGCCTCTAGGTGAGCCTGGGCTTGGCCCGATGGGGATGGGGGTAGGCGGTCCCCACGCCCTGGGCCTTGGCCCGCTTGTAGATTTCCACCGCCGAGGCCATGTCGGCGATGCCCATGCCCATGAACTTGTAGATGGTGAGGTCGGCGCCCTCGGGGCGGGCCTTCTGCTCCCTCACCAGGTTGCAGATGGGGATGACGTTGTCCCAGCTGCCCCCGTTCTTGACGTATTCCATCAGCTCGCGCGAGCCCTTCTGGACCTGGGCGAGGTTGTCGCAGACGATCTTGTCGCAGCGCTTCAGCACGTCCTGGGCGATCTCGGCGTTGGTGGGGATGATGGCGCCTCCGGCGTTGATATGGGTGCCCGGCGCCAGCATGTCGGCGGTCAGGAACGGTTCCTTGGCGCGGGTAAACGTGGTGATCACCGGGCAATCCCTGGCCGCCTCGGCCACCGTGTCGCAGCCGACGATCTCGAAATCGAGGGTCTTCTTGAGGTCGGCGACGAAGGCGTCGCGGTTGGCCGGGGTGCGCGACCACACGCGCACGCGCTTGAGCTTGCGCACGGCGGCAATGGCCGAGACCTGGGGCAACGCCTGGTGGCCCGAGCCCATGATCGCCATCTCGTCGGCATCGGGCTGCGAGCACCATTTGGTCGCCACCGAGCTCAGGGCGGCGGTGCGCATCTGGCCGAGCGCGAAGGCCTCGACGACGGCGACGATCTGGCCGTCCTCGGAGGAATGCATGATGATGATGGGCGCGGCGCCGCCGCGGGCATTGGACCACACCTTGGCTCCCACCAGATGATCGCCCAGGAACTGGGCGCCGGTGACGTTGAGAGAGCCGTAGTCCCACACAGTCTGGGTCTTGGTCATGTTCTGGGCCTTGCCGTCCGCCTCCAGCATGAGGCCCTTCTCCAGGGCCTCGGCGGAGCCCGAAAGGTCGACCAGCTTGCAGACGTCGGCCTCGGTGATCCACAGAAAAGTGTCGGGTACCTTGATGTCGGCCATCTCCTCAATCCCTTTCTATTCTTAGTAAATTTGGGGGGCGGCGCACCCCGTTCAAGCCTTGTCACCGAACAGCGAGGCCACCGGCGGCTCCAGACCCAGGGTGTTGGAGATCAGGGCATGGGTCACCGTGCGCCCGATCAGCCACATCACCGCCACCGTCTTCTCCGGCCCGATGGCATCGATCACCCGGTCGAGCTCGGCCTCGACGCCCTGGCCCTTGCGCTCCATCACCGCGATGGCGAAGTCCTGAACGGCCTTCTCCTCCGCGGTGAAAACGCCACCGTCGCGGGGCTCCAGCGCCTCGCGGATCCAGTCGTCGGAGAAGCCGAGCCGCCGGCTCAGGCGCTCGTTCTGGTACTGCTCGTAGCGGTTGCCCAGGCGCGACGACAGCGCCAGCGACACGATCTCGGTGTGGTTATCGGGCAGCGCCTTCTTGAGGCTCTCGGTGATGGTGTAGAACCCGCCCATGGTCTCGGGCGCGTGGCTCATCACCTTGAAGAACTCGCCGAGATAGCCGAGCCGCTCGACGCGCGGGCGGAACACCTCCTTGAGCGCCGGGTCGAGATCCTCGAACTCGATGCGGGGGATGCGCGCGCTCATGCCGCCTTGTCGCCCTCGAAGATCGAGCTCACCGGCGGCTCGAGCCCCAGCGTGTTGCGGAAGACGGCGTGCATCACGCAGCGCCCCACCGAGAGCAGCGCGCCGGTCGCGTTGCGCGGTCCCACCGCCTGAATCACATCTTTGAACAGGTCGGCGCAGTCGTGGCCGCGCCGATAGATGGCGGCCATGGCGAATTTCTGCACGGCGCATTCGGCATCGCTCATGTGGCGGCCGGGCTCGGCCTGGAGCTCGTTGACCTGGGCGATCCATTCGCGCCCGTAGCCGAGCTTGTCGGACAACCGCTCGTGCTGGTTGCGCTCGTAGGTATTGCCCATGACGCCGGCGGCGGTCAGCGCCACCAGCTCCACCAGCTTCATGTCCATCTCGTCCTTGAGCGCCTCGGTGAGCTCGCAGAACTGGTACATGGACTTGGGCGCGTTGGCGCCCACCTGCCAGATCTCGCCGCAATAGCCCAGCCGCTCGACCTTGGGCCGCAGCGACTCCCTGAGCTCGGTCTCGAACTCCTCGAAGGGGATGCGCGGCAGCAGGTCCTCGCCGATGTTTCCGCTCATGCTGACCTCCTTTTCGTCCACCGCGGACTGATGCCGCGCTCACACCTCGACGTAGATGTCCTCGCCCTCGACCCGGACGGGGTAGGTCTTGATGTCCTCGGTCACCGGTATGCCCTGGGCCTTGCCGGTCTTGATCTCGAAACGGCCGGCATGGAGCGGACACTCGATGATGCCGTCCTCCACATAACCCTCCGAGAGCGAGGCGTAGGCGTGGGTGCAGGTGTCGTCGGTGGCGTAGAACTCGCCGCCGACGTTGAAGATGGCGATGGGAAGGTCGCCGACGACGACCTTCTTGCCCTCGTCCTCGGGGATTTCGCTGGTCTTGGCGACGAGGTAGGATTCTGCCATGGGACTTCGCGTGACCTCCAGGTTCTGCGCCGCGGGGTTGCGCGGGGGCAATGCCTCGGCCCCGTGGGCGGGCGCCCGCCCTCCGGCCCCGGTCGTGGTTGAAAATCGGACGGTTGACGGAGCCGCGAAAAAGCCCCGACGCAACAATTACTTAGAAGTCTTACTTTCCGCCGGATACCTTGTCAAGCCCCGGTCCGGGCCGGTGGCGGTCGTTGTCGAGGACTGTCCGGCCCGGACATGGCGGCGGCCAGGGCGGTGCCTGATGGCGATGGGGCATCGAGATGGGGCGGCCCCCTAACGCTCCCAGTTGCAGATCTCCACTGCGGCGAGGGCGAGGACCTGGGCAGCCCGATAGATCTCCTCGATCTCGACCTGTTCCGATCGCACCTTCCACCGCTCTCCGCGCGGCCCGAACTTGCAGGCGGGTATCCCCATCTCATTGTAGATGTTGGTGTCGGTCCAGATGCTGGACCGTCCCGGCGTCACCGCCGGCGTCGGCTCCCCGTAGAGGTCCCGGTGGACTCGCTCGATGGTGTCCGCCACCGGCTCGATGCCCTTGGCTTCGTAGCCCATCATCGAGCGGTACATCTGCAGTTCCGTCTCGAACCCCAGCCCCGACAGAACCGCTTTGATCTGCCGCTGCACCTCAATGGGTGTGGTTCCCGGCGGCATCCGGACATCCACGTAGAGATCGCACACGCCCGGATAGTAGTTGGGACGGTAGGGCGCGCCCCCCGCGACCGCGCCGAGGTTCACCTTCGACAGGATGGGGCCGTTGGCGGAACGGTAGACGGTCTTGTCCTCGAACGCTTCCGCCCAGGCGTCCACGGCCGCGATGACATCGACCATCTTCAGGATCGCGCTCGAGTCCTTCGGGGGCGAGTCGCGCCGTGTCCTCCCCCAGGCCGAACGCGGCTTGCCGAAGGTCGATATCCGGAACTGGGCGACGCCGGTCTGCGCCCAGATCACGGAGAGGGCCGACCCGTCGGCCACGATGGCGTAGTCCGACTGCACGCCGTGGGTGAGGAGATGGCGGGTCCCCGTCCCCTCGCCCCGGTACGCGCCGGACTGGTAGGGGCCGATGGGCGTGCGGGAGATCTCGCCGGCCACCGCCGCGAGGATGAGATCACCCTTCAGCTCAACCCCGCTCTCGCGGATGGCCTTCCCGGCGACCATGAACGCGGCGAGACCGCATTTCATGTTAGAGGCGCCGAGGCCGAACACCTTCCCGTCCCGGATGTCGCCTCTCAGCTCCTCCACGGGCTCGAGCTCGCGGCACAGCACCGCATCCTCCTCGGTGCCGGTGAAACTCGTATCCATGTGACCATTGAGCATGAGCGAGACCCCGCTCCCGCTCCCTTCCAGGATGCCGACGGCGTTGATGCGGTCCGGATCGATTTCCTGGCTGACAGTCCTCAGCCCGTGCGACCGGTACCAGTCCAGGATGAACTCCCCGATCGCGCGCTCGTGGCCCGTGGGACTCGGGATATCCACGAGGTCCTTGGTTAGTGTCGCCAGCTCCTCCCTTGTGATGTGTTTGAGAATTTCCTCCTTTTGCGGATCGGCGACCATGGATACCCCCTTTCCGTCAGGCCACGATATCGCGCAGGCGGCGGGACTCGTCGGCGAGGTCGGACTCGGCGATCTCGCGGCCCGATTCGACGAGCGCCCGGCAGAACCGCATGTCGCGGCCGAGGTTGAAGGTCGAGGCGGCGACCACCCGGGCGCCCGCCATGCAGAAGACGATTCCGCGCCCCGAGGCCGGATCGCCGCGCGTCACCAGCCGGTCCCAGGCCTCCGGCGCGCCCACGATCTGCAAATTCAGGTCGTACTGGTCGGTCCAGAACCACGGCACCTCGGCGTAAGGGGCGGGCTCGTCCAGGACCATGTTGCGGGCCACCGCGATGCCGCCGTTCTGGGCGTTGGCCCAGGATTCGAGACGCAGGTGGCGGGCGAGGATGGGGTTGTAGTGAAAGGCGACGTCGCCCACGGCGTAGATGGCGGGGTCGGAACTCTTCCCGTATTCATCGACCTTGATGCCGTTGGCCGTCTCGAGCCCGGCCTCGGCGGCGATCTCCTGGTTGGGGAGGATGCCAATGCCGACGACGACCACCTCGGCGTCCAGGGTCTCGCCATCGGTCAACACCGCCTCGGCCACGCGGCCGTTGCCGTCGAGCCGCTCCACCGAGGCGCCGGTGACGATGCGCACCCCCTCGGCCCGGTGCTTCTCGGCCATGAGCGCGCCGATGGCGGGATCGGC
>DASWKZ010000071.1:0-4937 GCA_036396355.1 Alphaproteobacteria bacterium | reverse complement strand
CGGGCGGCGAGGTCCTCCATGCGCGCCACCCCCATGCGGGTGGCGGCGATCTGGGCCTCGATATCGCCCCGGACCAGCTCCGGCTGGCGCGAATTGGCGAGGATCAGGCGCTCGAGGTCGCGGTCGGGCGCGCCGGCGGCGGCGATCCGGACCGGCGGCAGCAGCAGGCCCTCGTGGTAGATCTCGGTCGCGGTCGCCGAGGTCGAGCCCGGCATGGTGCCGCCCAGGTCGGCCTTGTGGGCGATGGAGCCCGAGAAGGCGATGAGCTCGGGGCCCGCGAAGATCGGCGCGACGAAGCCCATGTCGGAGACGTGGGGAAGCCCGGCCTCGTAGGGGTGGTTGGAGACGAACACGTCGCCGGGGGAGAGGCCGTCGGCGCCGTAGAGCGCCAGCACCCGGCCGCAGAAATGGCGGTAGACCGGGGCGTGGAAGAACATCGGCGGCGCCGTGATGAGGCGCCCGTCGCGGTCCAGGATCACGCAGGAGAAGTCCCGGGATTCGCGGATGATGGTGGAATAGCCCGAGCGGTAGAAGTGGTAGTGCATCTCGTCCACGAGGCCGGCCACCTTGTTGCGCAGGACCTCGACGGTCACCGGATCGATCATGGCGCCGCCTCCTCGCGTCCGAGGACCAGGTTGCCGTGGCGGTCGACCTCGGCGCGCCAGCCGGGCGGGATCACGGTGGTGGCGTCCATCTGCTCGACGATGGCGGGGCCGGCGAGCGTGGTGCCGCGCGCGAGCCCGTCACGCTCGAAGACCGCCACCTCTGCCCCGGCGAGCCCGTCGAACCACACCATGCGGCGGCCCTTGGGGGCGGGCTTTGCCCCGGCGGCGGCGGGCGCGGGCAGCTCCGCCGCCCGGTACTTGGGCACGGCGACCCGGGCGCGCAGGCGGTAGCTCACCACCTCCACCGGTTTCTCGCGGGCGGCGTGGCCGTGGATCCGCTGGTGGCGGGCATCGAAGCGGCGCCGGGCCTCCCCGAGGCCACCGGCGTCGAGCGTCCCGATGCCGTCCAGCGGCACCCTGAGCTCGTAGCCCTGGCCGGCGTAGCGCATGTCGAGCTCGCGCGTGAGCGCGGCCCCGGCCCCGGCCAGCCCCTCGGCCGCCAGCTCGTCGCGGGCGCGAGCCTCGAGCCCGGCGAACATGGCCTCGGCATGGGCGGGATCGAGCCCGGCGAGCGGCCGCAGCTCCGAGCGCACGTAGTCGTGGACCACGTCCGCGCACAGGAGCCCCAGCGCCGAGAACGCGCCCGGGCGCGGCGGCACCAGGATGCGCGCGATGCCGAGCTCCGCGGCCACGGCCGCGGCATGGACCGCGCCGGCGCCGCCGAAAGGGAGCAGCGTGAACTCGCGGGGCTCGAGGCCGCGCTTGGCCGCGAACACGCGGATCTCGTCGGCCATGCGCTCGTCGACGATGCGCCGGATGCCGGCGGCGGCCTCGCGCAGCGCCAGGTTGAGGGGGCGCGCCACGTGGCGCTCGAGCGCGCGCTCGGCGGCGTCGATGTCGAGCTTTTGCGCGCCGCCCAGGAAATAGGCGGGATCGAGGAACCCGCAGACGAGGTCGGCGTCGGTCACGGTGGGAAGCTCGCCGCCGCGCCCGTAGCAGGCGGGGCCCGGGTCGGCTCCGGCGCTGCGGGGCCCGACGGCGAGGAAGCCGCCGCCCGCGACCCCGGCGATGGAGCCGCCGCCGGCCGAAATCGTGGTCATGTCGAGGGTGGGCACGTCCACCTGTCGGCGGGCGATGACGCCCTCGGTCACCTCCAGCGGGGCGCCGCCCTCGATGAAGGCGATGTCGGCGCTGGTCCCGCCCATGTCGAGGGTGACGAGGCCGCTCTGCGCGCCCCCGGCGGCGATCCAGGCCGCGGCCTGGGCGCCGGCGGCCGGCCCCGAGAGCAGCGTATGCACGGTCTTCTCCCCGGTCTCGCCCGCCGCGAACGGCATGACGCCGCCGTTGGACTGCATGAGGAAGCGCTGCGGGGTCGCGATCCCGAGCGCATCCAGCCCGCGCGAGAGGCTGGCGACGTAGCGGGTCAGCACCGGCGCCAGATAGGCGTTGGCGAGCGTGGTCGAGAGGCGCGGCCATTCGCGGATGCGGGGCAGCACGTCCGACGACAGCGAGACGTGGAGCCGCGGCGCCTCCTCGGCGAGGATGGCGCCTGCGCGGCGCTCGTGGTCGGGGTTCATGTAGGAGAACAGGAAACAGACCGCGACCGCGTCCACCTCCATCCATGCCAGGCGCCGCGCCGCCTCGCGCACCGCGCCCTCGTCGAGGGGAGCCAGCACCTCGCCCCGGTCGTCGATGCGCCCGGGGATGCCGAAGGTGCGGCTCCGGGGGGCGATGGGGGCGGGCTTGTCGTAGAAGTAGTCGAACGGGTTGCCGTCCCGGGCCTGGGTCTGGGTCTCCTGGACGGCGTCGAAGCCGGCGGTGATGAGGAGCCCGACGGACGCCCCGCGCAGCTCCAGGAGGGCGTTGGTGGTGATGGTGGTGCCGTGGGAGAAGAACCCGATCTCGGCCGGGGCAATGCCGGCCTCGAGGAACCGCCGGATGCCCGCGAGCACGCCCTCGGCGGGGTCGGCGGCGGTCGAGGCGACCTTCTCCACGGCGATCGCGCCGGCCACCGAATCGAGCAGCACGAGATCGGTATGGGTCCCCCCCACATCGACCCCCAGCCGGTAGCGTGCCGTGGACGTGGTCTCCCCTGCCATGGTCCCCGTGCGGGGCCCCGGGGCTTCGCGAGGGACCGCCCGCGCGGGCCGCCGGGGCGCGACTGGTTTGGGGCGGCCCCTCTCCGGCCGCCGACGGTAGCGCCGTGATAGAACGCGGGGAAGGCCGGCGCAAGGGCGAACGGGCGGGCTCGCGGGCGGCGCGGCGCCCTTGCCCCGCTCGCGGCGGCGGCGCTAAGGTCGAGGGCACATCCAACCGGCCCACGGGCCCAATCGGGAGATGCGGCGATGTCGGGAACCAAGGTCAAGATCGACTACGAGCTGCGCGACTACCACCTTAATTTCCTCAGGGACATGGCGGAGAAGTACCGGATCCCCGACGAGGGCAAGGCCCTCCGGGTGCTGCTCGACTACGCGCTGGTGGACGGCGACCTCGACCTCATCTTCGACAAGAAGAACATGCGTTGCGTCGCCTGCGGCGGCGCGGTCTGAGCGCGGCGCAGCGATCACGGAGGCGGCGCCGGTAAAGGGGCCGGTAAAGGGGCCGGTAAAGGGGATGGTGCCGGCGCACGGACTCGAACCGCGGACCTGAGGTTTACAAAACCCCTGCTCTACCAACTGAGCTACGCCGGCACCGGCGGCTCACGGGGGCAAGATATAGGCGGTCCCCCCGCCGGGCAAGGGCGGGGAGGGGGGCCCCGCGCCGCGAGGCTCGGCCCCCGGCGTCAGCCGCGGCGGCGGGCCGTCTCGTAGAGGGCGATGGCGGCGGCGGCGGCCACGTTGAGGCTCTCGACCGCATGGGCGATGGGCAGGTGGGCCCGGATGTCGCAGGTATCCGCCACCAGGCGCCTCAGTCCGCTCCCCTCGGCGCCCAGCACCAGGGCGATGCGGCCGCTGAGGTCGACCTCGGCGAGCGGCGCCCCGCCATGGGCGTCGAGCCCCACGCACCAGAATCCCGCCGATTTGAGGGTGGCGAGGGCGCGGGCGATATTGACGACGCGCACCAGCGCCACGGTCTCGAGCGCCCCGGAGGCGGCCTTGGCCAGGGCCGCGGTGGCCTCGGCGCCGCGGCGCTCGGGCAGGACCACGGCGGCGGCCCCGAAGGCGGCCGCCGAGCGCAGGATGGCGCCGGCATTGCCGGGGTCGGTGACCTGGTCGAGGACCACCACCACCGCCCGCTCGGCGCCGGCCAGCGCCGCCAGCGCGTCCTCGAGCGCCACCGGCGGCAGCGGATCGGCGAGGAGCGCGCAGCCCTGGTGGGCCGCGCCCTGCGGCAGGCGGGCCGCGATCTCGGCGCCGGCAACGATTTCGGCGGCGATGGAGGCGGGCAGGGGGGCCAGGGCGGCTTCGGCTTCCGGGGTCAGGAGGAGGCGATACAGGCGGCGGGCGGGGTTGGCGAGGGCCGCCGCCACCGCGTGGCGCCCGTAGATCCAGCCCGGGTCGCCGCCGGCGCGGCGGGCCCGTCTCCTGCCTCCTTGACGGTCGCCCGGACCCCGCCCCGCCGCCGGCGGTCGGTCGGGGCGGCCGGCGCCGTGGCGCCGGGAACGCGGTCCTCGGGGTGGGGTGGCGGGCCTCATGCTCCGGGCCTCGGCTCCTGGGGGCAACCCCGGGCGGGGGTTGCGCATGGCCCCGATTGGTCCTATATTTTCATAGCAATATCAACCACCAGTCGGGCCACGCTCGGTTGACCTGCGGAGCGTGGCCACGCGGCTGCGTGATCCCTTTTGTCCATTGACATTGGATGAGAAATTTTCATAGTGCGCACTCCGCTCATTCGGCTGGTCATTCGGCTGGCCCCGTGGACGCGCCGAGGCGAAGGTCGCGGGCGTGTGGACGGAGGGGTGGCCGAGCGGTCAAAGGCAGCAGACTGTAAATCTGCCGACGTACGTCTACGTAGGTTCGAATCCTACCCCCTCCACCACGGCCCGCGAGGGGGCGGAGCCGGGATCGGGCACGGAAAGGACAGCACCGAAGCAGCATCCAATTTCGGCGGGTGTAGCTCAATGGTAGAGCCCCAGCCTTCCAAGCTGGTTACGTGGGTTCGATTCCCATCACCCGCTCCAGACTTGGTGGCCGGCGCGGATCGGTCGGTGGCCCGACGACCGCGCGCTTGAGGTTCGACAAGGCACGAAGAGACGACAAGGAACGAGAAGATGGCCAAAGCGAAATTCGAGCGGACGAAGCCGCACTGCAACATCGGGACGATTGGACACGTCGACCACGGGAAGACGACGCTGACGGCGGCGATCACGAAGGTATTGTCGGAGACGGGGGG
>DASWKZ010000070.1:0-4662 GCA_036396355.1 Alphaproteobacteria bacterium | reverse complement strand
CCGGGCCTAGAGGCCCATGACCTCGCGGTAGTGCTTGTAGAACGCCCGGATCGAGGACTCGGTCACCATGTGATCGGTGTTCTCGACCCCGCGCCCGCCCATCTCCACCACCGCGGCGGCGTCCGGGTAGCGGCTGGCGCCCGACTGGGCCGATTCCATGACCTCGGAATCGTCCACCGAGACGAAGCCCGCCGGGCCCATGAGGTTGGCCTGGCGCAGGCGGCGGAGCGTCATGTCGGCGTCGTCGTCCTCGTAGCCGAAGAAGGTCCAGTGCAGCTCGAACTCCTCGGGCTGGAAGGCGCGGATCTGGCGCATGGCCAGCGTGTTGGACTGCTGCTGGACGATGAGGTTGGGATAGATGGTCTGCATCACCACCGTGGCCGGGCCCTTGGCGGCCCATTCGGGGTAGGGCTGCAGCATGTCGGGGTTCTGGAGCTTCAGGTTCTCGTCGAGCTGGCGGATCTCGACGTTCTCTTCCGTGCGCTTCTGCTCGCCGCGCTGGGCGACCTGGACGGCGTGCACGCCCATGCCCTCGTCCATCTCCACCTTGGAGGGCGTGTCCACCCGGAACAGGCCGAAGGAGACCAGGAACACGTGCAAGAGGCTCGCGTGATAGGGGTCCTTCAGGTTCTCGAACTTGAGCTTCCAGTTGGCGCGGATGCGCTGGCGCTCGTAGCCCAGGAGCCTGAGCTTGCGGCCGTCGAACACGCGGTCGAAATAGCCCAGCATGGTGGGGCCGAGATAGTCCTCGAAGCTGGGCATGCGGTGGTCGAAGGAGGCGAAGATCACGCCGTGCCGGACCGCCACCTTGAGGGTCTGCAACCCGTGCTCCTCCATCCTGAAGTCCTTGGGCATGCCGCCCTGCTTCTTCACGCCGCGGCGGAACGGCACGCCGATCAGCTTGCCGGTCAGGTCGTAGGTCCACTGGTGGTAGGGGCAGATGAACTCCTTGGTGTTGCCGTGCTCGCGATAGCAGAACTTGACGCCGCGGTGGGCGCAGCGGTTGGCCACCACCCGCACCTCGCCGTCGAGGTCGCGCAGGAAGACGACCGGCTTGTCGCCGATGAAGGTGCGGCGGAAGTCGCCGGGCTCGGGAATCTCGCATTCGAGGCCCACGTAGTTGTAGGTGGCGCCGCCGAAGATCACCTCCATCTCGCGCTCGAAGACGGCGGGATCGGTGTAGACCCAGTAGGGAATGCGGGCGACGCCTTCCTCGGGCCATTTGCGGTCGAGAAGATTGTGGGTCTTGAGTGCGGTAGCCATGGCCGGGACTTCCTCGGTTCGGGGCGGACGGGCGGCGGCGGGACCGGGGCCCCCGGACGGTCGGAGCCTTCAACCGCTGAATACATAGATATTAAAGGATCGGCCGGGCATCAAGGGGCCATTGGCCCGGGCGCGCTCAGGCGCGCGTCTCGGTGCCCTCGCGGCCGATGACGACGCGGTTGGCGATCACCGTCAGCGCCGCCAGGGCGAGGCCGGCCCCGGTCGAGACGTGGAACGGCGTGATCATGAACAGGCCGGCCAGCCCCATCATGGCCCGCGCCCACCGGCCGGCGCAGAGCGGGCGGTGGCCCTCGATGGCGGCGGCGAGGAAGATGAGGCCGACGGCGGCGGTCGCGAAGGTGATGGCGGTCTGCCACCAAGGCCCCTGCCACAGGAGCTCCGGTCCGTAGACGAAGGTGAACGGCACGACGAAGGCGGCCAGCGCCAGCTTGACCGAGTGGCCGGCGATGGCCAGCGGATTGTCCTCGGCGATCGACGAGGCGGCATAGGCCGCCACCGCCACCGGCGGCGTCAGGGCGCTCATCACCGCGAAATAGAGGAGGAACATGTGCCCGGGCAGGGGATCGATCCGGAGCTCGCTCAGCAGCGGGCCGATCAGCACGGCGGCGAGGATATAGGCCGAGGGTGTCGGCATCCCCATGCCGAGGATGATGGTGAGGCCGGCCGCCACCAGCAGGGTCCAGAACAGCTGGGCGGCGGTGATGGCGTAGACCACGTGGGCGAACTTGGCCGCGAGCCCGGTCATGGTAATGCCGGCGATCACCAGGCCGGCGGCGGCGCAGGCGCCGGCCACCGGCACCATGCGCATCGAGGTCTCGGCCAGCGCCCTGTAGATCATTACCGGACCAAGGCGGGTCTCGCGCCGGACCAGGGCCACCGCCAGCACCGAGAGCGACCCGAACACCGCCACCATGGTGGGCGTGTAGCCTTCGAGCAAAGCCCAGGTGAGCGCCGCCAGGGGCACGATGAACAGCCCGCCCCGGCGCAGGGTCGAGACCAGCCTGGGGACGCGGTCGGGATCGAGCCCCCTGAAGCCGAGGCGCACGGAGCGGAAATGGACCTGGGAATAGACGCCGGTGTAGTAGAGCAGCGCGGGCAGGAGCGCCGCCACCGCGATGTCGACGTATTCTATGCCGGTGTACTCGGCCATGATGAAGGCGGCCGAGCCCATCACCGGAGGCATCAGGCTGCCGCCGGTCGAAGCCGCGACCTCGATGGCGCCGGCCACCGACCCGCGGTAGCCGAGCCGCTTCATCATGGGGATGGTGATGGCGCCGGTGGTGACCACGTCGGAGGTGGGGCTCCCCGAGATCATCCCGTAGAGGCCCGAGGAGACCACCGCGACCTTGGCGGGACCGCCCGGCTGGCGCCCCGAGATGGAGGCGGCGAAATCGAAGAAGAAGTCGGAGCCCTTGGCGTAGTAGAGGAAGGTCCCGAACATCACGAACAGGAAGGCGTAGGTGGCCGCCACCCGCACCGGCAGGCCCATGATTCCGTCGGTGGTGTAGACCATGATGTCGAGGAAATGGTTGTAGTCGATGTAGCCGTGCTGCAACACGCCGCCCAGCCGGTGGCCGAGGAAGTTATAGGCGACGAACACGAGGACCAGCAGCGTGAGCCCGAGTCCGGTCGTGCGCCGCGTGAGCTCGATGGTGAGCCCGCACACGAGGAATCCGAACAGGATGCGCCAGCCGTCGAGCGGAAACAGGAGATTGATGCGGGCGATCTCCTCCTCGGCGATGAAGGCGAAGTAAGCGCCGGTGACGAGGCTGGCGGCCGACAGCAGATAGTCGAAAACGGGAACGCGCTCCGTATCGGAGTTGGGTGTCGCGCCCACCGTCAGGAAGGCGAGCGCCATCATCCCCGCGAGGAAGATGGCAGAGAGCGTCCACGGGCTGATGATGACGTAGGTCGCGGCGGTGACGACGAACACCGCGACCAGGACCGCGAACAGGCCGATGGCGTGGCCCAGCCATCCCCCCGGCCTGCGGCGGCAGCCGACGGAGAACCAAGTCCCCGGATCGAGCAGCAGGTTGCGCGCCATGGAATGCCCCCGGTCCCGGGCCCGGGCGCGGCCGGGCGGAGGGGCCGAATCGCCGCTCCGCCGCGCCCGCCCCCTTGCCGGGGCCGGCAAGGCCCTACATGAGGTTCGCTTCCTTGAAGGCCCTGGCGGCGCCCGGGTGATGGGGTGCCACGGCCGGCTCCGCCACCGACCGCGGAGTCACCTCCTTCTTGAGGAGGCGGTGGGCGGACTTGAAGTCCTCGAGATTGGCGAGCAGGCCCTTGACCAGGTTGTAGGCGGTCCGCTCGTCCATGTCCTTGTGGACCCCGATCACGGCGCCGACGCAGACCGAGGTCTTGTCCTCGCTGATGAACTTGTGCTCGCCGGCCTTGATGGCGCAGGGCTGGCCGCCGAAACGGGTGGCCACGGCGGCGGATTCCGCCTTGCCCGCGTCCAGCATGACCAGGGGGATGCCGTTCTCCATCTCGCGGATACGCGGATGGTTATACGCGATGCCCAGCACCGCCACGTCGACGCGGCGATCGAGCATGAGGGAGGTCATCTCGCGCGAGGCGGCGCGGACCACCTGCTTGAAGCTCTTCATATTGATGCCATTGGCCTCGATCACGGCGATGCCGATGTCGCCGTCCATGTTGCCGGGCCGGTTGAAGGCGATGCGGACGTTCCCGGCGTTCCGCTTGAGGTCGGCCATGGACTTGATGCCATGCTGCGCGGCGACGTCGCCATTCACCAGCACGTAGCTGTACTGGAACCGGCTCGCCGGGGAATAGGCGCGGAACAGCGTGCGCAGGTCCTTCTGGGCGCGGCCCGTGAAGGGCCCCTCGCCGCGATAGGCGGCGGCCAGCTCCATGTCGGCGATGATGCCCATGGGGGCCTTTTTGTCGGAGACCAGCTTGGCGTTGGCGAGGCCGCCGGGGCCCGTCTGGTAGGTTACCGTGGAGCCCGGGAAGGCCTTGTTGAGCGCCTTGTCGATGCCGGCGCCGATGGTGGACCACAGGCCTCCGGGGCTGGCGCCCGCCAGCGTGAGGTTGAATTTTTCCTGCGCATGGGCCGCGGCGGCGGCGAGGAGCGCCGCGCCGGTCGCGCCGATCAGGAACTTACGCATGAGAACCTCCCTGAATGGTTCGAAACGAGGGTCCGAATGTCGGGGCGTCCCCGGTCTCGGAGTGGCGACGCTTGCCGTCGCTTATCGTTCTTGGTCTTGATCCCGCCCATCCGATCAAATCCTGCTGCGCTCGAGCGTCGAGGGAACGAAGATCTCCTCCACCGAAAGGCGCCGCGCGGCAAGTCCCTGATCGAAATGATAACGCAGGAATGCCTCCAGCGTCTTGCGGTTTTCCTCGAGACCGTAGGGC
>DASWKZ010000069.1:0-3486 GCA_036396355.1 Alphaproteobacteria bacterium | reverse complement strand
CGCCCAGGCGACCAACAAGCCGGCCGATTCCTCGCTGATCATCGTGCAGACCCAGGTACCGCCGGAATGCGCGGAGATCAGCAACCCCGAGGAGCGCGCCAAGTGCCTCCAGGAGAAGCAAGGCAAGTAGGTTTTCCCCGGATGGACCGGTCCGGCCCCGACCGGTGACGGCGGGCGGACCGGGCCCCCCGGTTCGTTCGGGGGATTCGGGGCCCCGGCATTCCCCGGGGCCTCCATTTTGAAGCCTCCCTGTTAGACTTGCCGCCGGGCCTCCGTGGCCCGGCGGTTTCTCTGACGGGGAAGGGAGAATGCCCTATGGCCGGCTATCGGTCCGGGCGGGTCCCTTGCGCGGCGGTGGCCTCGTCGCGGGACGCGGCGGGGCGGATCGGGCCCTCGCCCGGAAGGTTGGTCGCCTTGTCGTCCTTGGGGATCCCGCCCTTGCCGTCGGGCGGGGCGGGCTCCCCAGCCGGCGCGCGACCCTCGGGCTTCGCCTCCGGGGCCGGGGGCTCGACCCATCTGGCGTTCACGGCCGCCCCCATGGCCAGCATGGTGTCGCGGCCGACCTCGCCGAACATGGTGTAGGCGCGCCCGTCACGGTTCCAGACCAGGATCGAGACGGGGCCCTGCTCGGTGAGGCTGATCTTCTGCCGGCCGTTCCCCGCGGCCGGGGAGAAGTAGAGGACCACCTGGATGCCCTGCCGGGATTCGTAGGTAAGCTGGCCGCCGCGGCCGCCGCCCTTGCCGAGCTGTCGCGAACCCACCAGATTGAAGCCGAAACGGCGGAGATCGGGGGCCGTCGATTCCGTGGCGCCGTCCGGATCCTTGCCCGCCGACCTTTCCGAACCGGCCTTGGCGCGCCGGACATCGCCGCCGTCCGCCGCCTGCCCGTCGGGATTCAGGACGTCGGCGGCCTTCCCGGAAAGGGCGGCGAAGTCGATCTCCCGGTCGGGGGAGGGGAGATGCCGCGAGCCGTACCAGCCGCCCGCCGCCGCCGCCATGGCGATGGCGAGCGTCGCCGCCACCCGGGCGAGCGCGCGGATATTCCTCCGCCCGGCCAGCCTGCGGAGGATGCGCTCCTCGAGCAGCCGGACCGGGTCGGGAAGCGGCTCCGACAGATAGTGGTCGTAGAGTTCGTGGAAGCCCCGATTCTGGGCCCGGAAATCGGCGACGCGCCGGGCCTCCTCGGGGTGCGTGGCGAGGAATTCCTCGACCTCCAGGCGCTGGCGCGGCGGCAGCATGTCGTCGACATAGGCCTGGATCATCGCCTCGGAGACGTGGGCGCCGTAGCCCCTCGTCCCCCCGGTCGCGCGGTACCGCTTGTCACCCCACATTGACTTTCCCTCCCTGCCGGCGCCAGGCATCGTCGGACTCCCCGTCGGCGCCTCGCCGCCTCTCGCCGGGCGCCTCGGCGGACAGCATCCTCCTCAGCGCGTTGCGGCCGCGGCTCAGGCGCGACATGACCGTACCCACCGGAATCCCCAAGGTGTCCGCCGTGGCCTGGTAGGACATCCCTTCCATCCCCACCAGCAACACCACCTTGCGCTGTTCCGCCGGCAGCCTCTCCAGGGCCTGGAACAGGTCCCTGCAGTCCATATACGCGTGCTGGGGGGCGGGATAGACCAGCCGGATGCCGTCGTTGTCGATGGGCAGGTGCGTCCCGTTCCTCATCTTGCGGGACAGGTTGTCCGAGTGGACGTTATGGAGAATGGTGAAGAGATAGGCGCGCAAGTCCCGGATCTTCCGGCCGTCATAGATGTACGAAAGCGCCCGTTTGAGGCATTCCTGGACGAGATCGTCGGCGTCGTTGGGATCCTGGGTGATTGCGATCGCGTATCGGCGAAGACTCTTGATGTACGTGTGCAGAGACTCTGCAACCGCGTAATCCATGACGTACTCCCTGCGCGGTGGGATCGTCCAAGCTAGCGCTCGCGGGGGCGCCGGAGAGCGGCCGTCGATGGGATCGTTGCCGCGGGAAATCGTCGATTCGGGCGACGATCTCTTGGGGCGATCCTAGTCGGGAGAGCCGCCCCGGGTCCTGTGTCCTTCCTGTGAACCCGGTAGCAATTCTGTGGCGGCGCCCACTGACGCGCCGGGATCGGCGCCTTGGGCCGGACGTTCGCGCAGCCGGAAGCGAGTCGCCCCGCCGCCGGCGATCGGGCCCGCGATGCCATGTTGGGACCAGCGGGCAAGCCTCCCCATCCGGCATCGAGCGGCCGCGGGCGATGCGGGGAGAAGCCACGAAGTCTTCGGCACGGGTATCGATGATGGGGCCCCCCTCGGGCCTAAGCCGAAATACATAAGACTTCGCGGGGAAATCGTATATGCTAGAAATAGATAGGGAGAAAAAGGCGAAGCATCGTGGAGAAAGGGCTCTTGGGGGACCGGCACGATGGAGCCGTCGAGGCCCGTTCGCCGGTGCCCCGAAAGAGATTGATTCGCAATGCGGCACTCCTCTTCCTGCCGCTGGCCGTGGTGGCGGGGGCGTCCGCCTACATGCTCTTTCGGGCGGAGGACGCCGCAACCTGGTCCATCACGCGGAGCAACGAAGCGAACGTCGTGGAAATCGGCCGCGAGCGGGCGACCACGGCGTTGGCTTCGGTCATTTCCGACGCCCTCTATCTTGCCCGCCAGCAGGTCCTTCGGCGGTGGCCGGGCTCCGGGGAGGCGGGCGCCCGCCAGGCCCTGGCCGAGGATTACCTGGCCTTCGCCTCCCAGAGGGCCCTCTACGACCAGGTCCGATTCATCGGCTTGGACGGCCGCGAAATCGTCCGGGTCGACTGGAACGGCGGCAGCCCACGAATCGTGCCGGAGGAAGACCTCCAGGACAAGTCGGGGCGGTCTTATGTCGAGAACATTCTCGGTCTGGGTGCGGGCGAGGTCTACATATCGCGGTTCGACCTCAACGTCGAACGCGGCCGCGTCGAGCAGCCGGTCAAACCGATGATTCGAGTGGGCACGCCGGTCTTCGACGACCAGGGACGCATGCGCGGCGTGGTCGTCCTGAATTACCTCGGCGAGCGATTATTGGACGGCATCCGAAGGCTGGGGGCCTCCAGCGCGGGGCAGATCTGGCTCCTGAACAGGCAGGGCTACTGGCTCCTCGGCCCGAGCCCGGAGGACGAATGGGGCTTCATGTACCCCGAACGCCGGGAACGATCCTTCGAAAAGGCCTTTCCGGCAGCCTGGAAGCGTATCCGCGCGGGCGCCTCGCCGGGGCAGTCGACGGCGGACGGAGATCTGTTCACCTTCGCCCGAATCGTGCCCTCCGCCACGACCGGCGGCACGGCCCTGGAGACGGCCGCGCAAACGGATGCGACCGTCCTTCCATCCTGGTTCCTCCTGACGCGTGTCCCCGCGGCGGTTCTCACCCAACAGCGCATCGACCTCGTGCGCCGTTTCGGATCGACGGGAATCGTTCCGGCGCTGCTGCTCGCCGCCACCGCATTCGTGGTCGCCTGGTATTGGGAGAGGCGACGTCTCGCGGAG
>DASWKZ010000068.1:0-17507 GCA_036396355.1 Alphaproteobacteria bacterium | reverse complement strand
GGCGTGCTGGAAGGCGCCGAGGAAGGTGATGGCGAGCACCAGGATGGTCGCCGCCCGGGCGTCCACGCCCACCACCACGACCAGGGCGAGGCTGCCGAGCAACGTCCAGCCGATCATGTCCAGCGGGCTGAAATAGAACGCGCCGAAGGTGTCCAGCCGCTCGGCGCTGTGGTGCATCTGGTGCAGGCTGCGCCACAGCACGGTGGAGGCGTGCATGGAGCGGTGCCAGAGATAGGCGCCGAGCTCGTAGACCAGGAGCCCGATCGCGACCTGGGCCGCAGTGGCGAGCCCGGTGAGGTCGACGAGCCGGTACTGGGCCAGGTACCCGTCCCACAGCAGCGGCAGGTAGGTCGAGAGGTAGAAGAACACCGCGAAGGAGGCGAGCCCCCGCGCCCGCCAGCCACGGATGGGGGGCAGCTTGCGGCCGGGCAGGACCGCCTCCCACAGCATCAGCCCGCCATAGGCCGCGAGTACGATCAGCGACACGGGGTCGAGCAGGATTTCCAGTGGCGTGGGCATGGGGGCCCTCCTTTGGCTTCGATGACGGTGGAAGGCCGGCGGCGCCTGCCCCCAAGGGAAAGCGGGGCATGGAGCCTCCGGCCGCGCGGCGGGAAGCTACCCGGAGGGGCGCGCGCCTGCTAAAGTGCTTTCGGCCGAAAACCGGTGGAATCTGCCATGCCAGACCCGAATCCCCGCCTCACCATCGCGCTCCTCGCGGTGCCCGAATCCACCGCCTCGACGCTGCACGGCATGTACGACCTGTTCGCCTCGGTGGGCCGGGACTGGGGCGTGCTCATGGGCGGCGTCCCAGGCGAGCCCCGCATCGCGCCCGTCATCGTCTCCCGCGACGGCAAGCCGTTCGAGGCCGCCAACGGCATCCCCGTCCATCCCGGGGCCACCCTCGCCGAGGTGGCCTCCCCCGACGTCATCTGCGTGCCCGACCTCGCCGTCGCGCCCGGTGAATCGATCCGCGGCCGGTACGAGCCCGAGATCGCCTGGATGCGGCATCGCTACGACGCCGGTGCGGCCCTGGCAACCGCCTGCACCGGGGCGCTGCTGCTCGCCGAGGGCGGGCTGCTGGACGGGTGCGACGCCACCACCCACTGGGCGTATTGCGAGGCCCTGGTCCGCGACTACCCTTCGATCCGCGTCCATCCCGCCCGGGCGCTGATCGCCACCGGCGAGGGCCAGCGCATCCTCATGGCCGGGGGCGGCACCTCGTGGCTGGATCTGGCGCTCGCCGTGATCGGGCGCTTCGTCGGGATCGAGGAGGCCATGCGCGCGGCGCGGCTCCACCTGATCGACTGGCACGAGGTGGGCCAGCAGCCCTTCGCGGTGCTGACCACGCGGCGCCAGACGGGCGACGCCGTGATCGCGCAGTGCCAGGAATGGGCGGCGGTGCATTACGATTCCGATGCGCCGGTCGCCGCCATGGCGCAGCTCAGCGGCCTCGCCGAGCGCTCCTTCAAGCGCCGCTTCCGCGCCGCCACCGGCATGGCGCCCATGGAGTACGTCCACAACCTCCGCATCGAGGAGGCCAAGCAGATGCTGGAGACCACCGACGACCCGGTGGAGGCGGTGGCCGGCGAGGTGGGCTACGAGGACGCGGGCTTCTTCGGACGCCTGTTCAAGCGCCGGGTAGGGCTCACCCCGGCCCAGTACCGCCGCCGCTTCGGCGCGCTCAGGCGCAACCTCCGCGCGGCCGAGGTTCCGGCCGCGGGCGCCACGGCGGCCCGCCGGAGCGCCTGAGGCAACCGCATCCCTACCCCGAAGGCGGCCTCGCCGATTCGTCGCTGCTCACGCGCCCGTCGATGAGGTGGATGCGCCGGTCCATGCGCGCCGCCATGTCGGTGTCGTGGGTGACCGCGACCACGGTCTTGCCGCGCTCGCGCACGAGGTCGTCGAGGATGGCGAACACCTGCTCGGAGCTCGCCGAATCGAGGCTGCCGGTGGGCTCGTCGGCCAGCACCAGCGGCGGGTCGTTGGCCAGCGCTCGGGCCACCGCCACCCGCTGGCGCTGGCCGCCCGAGAGCTGGTCCGGGCGCTTGTCCATGTGATCGGCGCGGCCGAGGGACTCGAGGATCGCGCCCGCCCGCGCGCGCCTCTCGGGCGCGGAGAGCCGCCCCAGCTTGCGCATGGGGATCTCGATGTTCTCGCGGGCGGTGAACTCGGGCAGCAGGAAGTGGAACTGGAACACGAAGCCCAACGTGGCGAGCCGGAGCGCCGCCCGCGCGCCCTCGTCCATGGACCCGGCGTCGCGGCCGGCGATGCGGATCTCGCCGCCGGTGGGCCGGTCGAGCAGGCCGAGGAGATAGAGGAGCGAGGACTTCCCCGACCCCGAGGGGCCGGTGATGGCCACGAACTCGTTCTCGCCGATGGCGAGGGTGACGTCGGCGACCAGGGTCACCGGCACCGTCTCCGGGAGGATGCGGGTGAGCCGCGTCGCCTCGATCAGCGCCGTCACGTCGCCCCCCGGATGATGTCGACCGGGTTGAGGCGGGCCGCGCGCCGGGCCGGGAGATACCCCGCGATCCCCGCCGACAGCAGCGCGAATCCGGCGGCAAGCAGGTAATGCCATACGGTCCAGGCCAGCGGCAGGCGGGTCATCTCGGTGCCGATGGCCGACAATTCGAAGCGGACCTGGGAGAGCACGAAGACGAGGCCAAGGCCGAGCAGCCATCCGAGCGCCGAGCCGGCGCCCCCGATCGCCAGGCCCTCCAGCAGGAACATGCGCCGCATGTCGGCTTCCGCGAATCCCAGCGACTTGAGGATGGCAATGTCGCGCGCCTTTTCGTGGGTGATGGTGGAGACGATGTTGAAGATGCCGAAGCCGGCCACCAGCATGATGGCGCCGACCACCGTGTACATGACCGCGTTGCGCACCACCAGCGCCTCGAGCAGCGATTCGTTGGCCTCCTGCCAGGCGACGGCCTTGTAGCCGAGCTGGGCCTCGGCGCGGCGGGCCACCGCAACGGCATCGTTGGGCTCCTCGACGCGGATGCGGATGTCGTTGATGGCGTTGGGGCGCTCGCTGAGCACCTGGGCGTTCTTGAGGAGCATGTAGGCCTCGCCCTCGTCGCGCCCGGTGACCCCGGTGTGGAACAGGCCCACGATCTTGAAGTTGCGCGAAATCCCGGTAGGCGAAACCACGCCGATGGTGGTGCCCAGCGAGGCGCCAAGCCGTTCCGCCATTCGGTCCCCGATGACGATGTTGTTGCCGCCGGCGGCGAGCGCGGCGAGGCTCCCCTCCCGCACGTCGTCGGCGACGGTGGACACGCGCGCCTCCGCCGCCGGATCGATGCCGGTGATGGTGGCGCCGACCTCGCGGCCGACGTAACGGACCACCCCCTGCATCCTGAGCCCCGCCACCATCTCGCCGGGGACCCAGCTGCGGAGCGCGGCCAGCGCCCGCGTGGGGTTGAGGATGCCGCGGCGGTCCTCCTTGGGGCGCAGGCCGTGGAACGCGACCGCCGCGAAGGCGTCCGCCGCCGGCTGGCGCGCGGGCGCACGGATCTCGTCGGTGATCTCGACGTGCGGCATGGTGTTGACCAGCTGCTCGATGAAGTCGTCCTGGGTGCCCTGCATCAGGGACGCCATGGCGATCGAGAAGCCGACGCCGACGGCGACGCCGAGGATGGCGACCATGGTCTGGCGGCCGCGCCCGGCGATATGGGTGAAGGCGATGTCGAGGATGAGCCGCACCGCCTCACCCCTCCCGCGCACGCACGCGGGCGCCGTCGGCGAGGTCCTCCGGGAACGGCACGATCACGCGCCCATCCTCGGCCAGCCCCGAGAGCACCTCGACCTCGGTGAGGCCCCGGATCCCCACCTTGAGCTGCCGGCGGCGCGCGACGTTGCCGGCATCCACCACGAAGACCGCGTCGCCGTTGACCGCCTCCGCCGGGACCAGCAGCGCGGCCTTGGAGACGCGGGTGACGACGTTGACCTCCACCGTCATGCCGATCAGCACCGGGCTGTCCGCGGGCAGGGCGAAGTACACGCGGTAGGTCTTGGTGACGGGGTCGCCCTTGGGCGTGATGCTGTCGACCACCGCCTCCAGGCTCTGCCCGGGGAAGGCATCGGCGCGCAGCAGCGCGCGCTGGCCCACCTCGATGCGCGGGATGTCCTCTTCGTTGACGTCGGCCACCACCTGGAGCGGGCGCGGCCGTCCCACCCAGAACAGGATAGTGCCGGGCTCGGCGATCTCGCCGACCTCGCCGTCCTGGCGCAGGACCACGCCCTCCACCGGGGCGCGCAGGACGTGGCTCCCGATGCGCGCCGCCTGCCCGGCGATCAGGGCCTCGAGCTGGGCGGCCTCGGCCCGGGCGCGGTCGAGCGCCTGGCGGCTCGCGACGTTGCGCTCGGCGAGCTCCGAGAGCCGGTCGAGCTCCTCCATGGCGAAGCGCTGGCGGGCCCGGAGCTCGGCCAGCACCGCCTGGGCCTCGCGGTCGTCGAGGCGCGCGAGGGTGGCGCCGCGCTCGACGGCCTTGCCCTCGCAGTTGCACAATTCCACGATGCGCTCGCGCACCAGGGCCGTGACCTTGGCCCAGGTCTCGGGCTCGACCACGCCGGTGGCGTAGACCACCTCGGCGGCGTCGCCGCGGACGGGGGCGGCGACGGTGACGGTCTCGGGCCGGAGCGCATAGAAGGCCGCGACCGCGGCGATGGCCACGACGCCGAGCACGATGAGCGATACCCGCAGGATCCTCACGGACTCCCCCTTCGCCGGAATCGTTCCCCGGCGGACGGCGCCGGGATGACCGCTTCGGGCGCGGCCGCACGAACCGCCGATACCGCGCGGCGACTACGTTAACAGTCGGGAAATGGCGGGTCTTGGGGAATCGAAGGTGGCGCGGCCGGCCCGGCCATGCCCGCGACCGCCCCCGAGGGGCGACCGGGGCTTCACGGTCAGGTTCGCCGGATCGCGGGAAACTGCGGCACGGAGCCGGCGCGCCACGAAGACGAGGATTTGCATTTGCGGCAGATGCGCTCGCCCGCCCATGCGCTCTCGAACGGCAGCAGACAGGCGAGGCAGTGGCGCACCTTGGTATCCGTGTCCCTGTCGGGTACGGGTTTTTTGATGCTCATGGAGGGCGCCTTCCCCGCTCGACGCGGCGTGTGTGAGGGACGCGGTCAAACTAGCAGAATTGGCGAGGTCCGCCTAAGTAATTCCCGCTTGAATTCATCGGATGGCCGGAATGCGAGGAGGATTTCTCCGGTATCGGACGCCCGGGCCGGTTGGAAACTATTCGACCGCGCCATAAAAAAAACTTGCAATTCTAGGGACCTGTGCGCATATGAGCGCCGTGACGGCTCCACAGCCCTTCCGGTGACGCCTCCGCCGCCCCGCGGCAGGAGATCCTCCCCCAAAGTCGTTGTGTGAACTTTCGCCCCGGACCGAGCGAGCTTCGTCCGGGCAATTCAAGATTCCGAAAGAAAGCCAATGACCACAGGTACCGTGAAATTCTTCAACGCCGCCAAGGGCTACGGGTTCATTTCCCCCGACGACGGCTCCAAGGACGTGTTCGTCCATATCTCCGCCGTGGAGCAGGCCGGCATCGCCAGCCTGCGCGAGGGCCAGAAGGCGAGCTTCGACATTCAATCCGACCCTCGCGGCCCCAAGGCCGTCAACCTGCAGGCGGAGTGACGCCGAGGAAGAGGCGTTCCGGCCTCGCTCGAATATCCCGCGACCGCGCAAGACGCTTCCCGAGGAAGCGGTCCGCCGCGGGATTTCGTTCTCTCTATCCCCGTTGTTTCCAGCTGCGCGTGGAAGCGGCAAAAAGCGCCCGGCTTGGCGCGTCTCGGCTCGACCCGTTGCGGTCGTCCGCGCGCCCGCCCGCGTAGAAAGATCAAATCATTGAGTCATCATCCCAGTTTTTCCGAACTTGGCGTTGCCGAGCCCCTGTCCCGCGCGCTCGCCGCCAGGCACTATCACATTCCCACCCCCATCCAGGCCCGCGCCATCCCGTTGCTGCTGCAGGGGCGCGACATTCTCGGCGTGGCCCAGACCGGCACCGGCAAGACCGCGGCCTTCGCGCTGCCGGTCCTGCAGATGCTGGGAGCGCCGGATGGCCGGCACGGGGCCCGTGCGCTCGTGCTTGCGCCGACCCGCGAGCTCGCGATCCAGATCGCCGACGGCTTCAAGGCCTACGGCGCCAACACCGGGTTGCGGTCGGCGGTGATTCTCGGCGGCGTCTCCCAGCGCGGCCAGGTCGAGGCGTTGCGCCGCGGCGCGGACATCATCGTCGCGACTCCGGGGCGACTGCTCGATCTCATGGCCCAGGGCCATGTCGGGCTCAAGCGCATCGAACACCTGGTGCTGGACGAGGCCGACCGCATGCTGGACATGGGCTTCATCCACGATGTCCGCAAAATCGTCGCGGCGCTCCCGCGCGAGCGGCAGTCGCTCATGTTTTCCGCGACCATGCCGGCGGACATCGTGCGCCTGGCCGGCGATATCCTTCACAGGCCCACCCGTATCGACATCGCGCCCAGGGAGATCGCGGTCGCATCGATCCGGCAAAGCGTCCATTTCGTGGACGCGCAGTCGAAACTCGGGCTCTTGCGCGACCTCATGGCCGAAAAGAGCCTTTCGCGAGTGATCGTGTTCACCCGCACCAAGCACCGCGCCAATCGAGTGGCGGATAGCCTGGTCAAGGCGCGCATCCCGGCCGAGGCGATCCACGGCAACAAGTCGCAGGGCGCGCGCCAGCGGGCGCTGGAGAGCTTCCGCAACGGAACCGCCCGGGTACTGGTGGCGACCGACATCGCCGCCCGCGGCATCGACGTCGCCGGGGTCACCCACGTCATCAACTTCGAGCTGCCCAACGAGCCGGAAAGCTACGTCCACCGGATCGGCCGGACCGCCCGCGCCGGGGCCGGGGGCACGGCCCTGTCGTTCTGCGACGCGAGCGAGTATACTTTCCTGCGCGATATCGAGGCGCTCACCCGGGTGCCGATCCCCGTTGCCGGCGGAGAGCGGCCAAGGGGCCCGGTTGCGCCAATGCCTGCCCGCAACGGCCGGACTCGCACCGAGGGCCAGCGGAACCGCACGCGCCGACACGGCAGGCCGGCGCGCCGCGCGGCCTGAGCGGCGCGGCGGGAGAGCCCGCCGCGATGGTCTTCGCGGTCGTATAAGCCTGGAGGAAGCCATGCCTCGCAAGCCGAACTACAATTTCGAGAAGCGCCAGCGGGAAATCCAGAAGAAGGAAAAGAAAGCCGCCAAGGCCGAAGCCAAGCGGCAGCAGGCCGAGGCGCGCAAGGAAGGGAAACAGGCCGCGACGCCGGACGCCGGCAGCGCCGATTGAGCGTGGAACATGGCCACCCGCCGTCAAGCCTTGCGGCGTCGCCCACATCATCCAGCCCAAGGGACAATGAACACTTGACGCAAGACGCATCTGCGGCGCCCCTCCGCAATTCCGCCGGCGACGATCTCAGACGTTGCATCGCGCCCTTCCAGACGCCGAGCCTGCGCGCGAGCCTCGTACAGAGCTTTACGTCGATCGGAGGCTATCTCGGCGTCTGCGCGGCCATGTACGCGATCGCGGAGATCTCCTACTGGATGGCTCTCGCACTCGCCCCGCTTGCGGCCGGCTTCCTGGTCCGGACGTTCATCATCCAGCACGATTGCGGACACGGGGCCTTCTTCCGCTCGCGGCGGCTCAACGACGCGCTGGGATTCGCATGCAGCCTGTTTACGCTCGCGCCTTATCTGTCCTGGCGCCGCCAGCATGCGGGCCATCACGGCATCTGGAACAACCTCGATCGGCGAGATACCGGCGCCGACATCTATTCGTCCTGCCTCACCGTCGAGGAATACCGATCCCTGGGCCCGTGGCGCCGGGCATTTTACCGCATCAGCCGCAATCCCCTCGTCGCCAACCTCATCGTGCCGCCCCTGGTGTTCCTGGTGCTCTACCGGCTTCCGTTCGACATGCCAGCCAGGTGGCGGCGGGAACGGCGCGCCGTCCACCTGACCAATCTGGCGCTGGTCGCGCTGTTCGGCGGCGTCGGGCTGGTCCTCGGCTTCGACCGTGTCGTCGCGGTCCAGCTGCCCATCATGGTGCTGGCCTCGATCATCGGCGTCTGGCTCTTCACGGTGCAGCACCGCTCGGACCATATTGTGTGGGCGCGCGAGGACCAATGGGACGAGCGGACGGCGTCGCTCGAGGGCTCCACCCATCTGCGCCTTTCCCCGATTCTCCAGTGGTTCACCGGCAATATCGGTCTGCACCACGTCCATCACCTCAACCCGGGCATCCCGAACTACCGCCTGCAGCCGTGCCACGACGCCGTCGCCGAGCTGCGCGACGTCCCCGTCATGACGTTAGGCAAGGCCTTCAAGGCGATGTTCTACGTCCTTTGGGACGAGCGGCGGCAAAGGATGGTGACGTTCCGCACCGCCAGTCTCGGCCCGCTCCGTCCGATGCCCGCATAGGCGCGGCCACGGCCGGGGAATGGCGGGTTTCGAGGAATCGGAAATGGTGCCGCAGGACGGACTCGAACCGCCGACCCGCGCATTACGAATGCGCTGCTCTACCAGCTGAGCTACTGCGGCCCAATGCGCGCGGGGACGCCGCCCCCGTTTACGCCGAAACGCGCGTGAGCGCAAATCCCGAATCCGGGCGGGATGGCTGCCCGGGAGCTGCGAGGACCATCGCGCGGGCCGGCGCCGCTTCAGTCCACCGCGCGGAACCGGCCGCTTTCGGGATCGAGCGCCAGCAACCTGCCGTCGGCGATGTCGAAATAGGCCCCGCGCAGGCGCAGGTGGCCCGCCGCCAGCCGCTCCCGGACGAAGGGGAAGGTCCCGAGATTGCGGATCGAATGGCGGATGGAAGCGTGCTCGAGCGCCCGTTGCGGATCCTCGCCCGGATCCGCCGCGGAGTCGGGCATCGTTTCGCGCCGCGCGCCGTCCAGCAGCGACAGCCAGCGGCCGATGAAGCCGCCCTCGGCGGCGGGCGCGTGACGGCCATCGAGGAACGCACGCACGCCGCCGCAGCGGGCGTGGCCCATCACCAGGATCGTCTCCACGTCCAGTCCCGTCACCGCGAATTCGAGCGCCGCGCTGGTGCCGTGGTAGTGGCCCCGGGATTCGAAGGATGGCACCAGGTTGGCGACGTTGCGCAGGATGAACAGCTGGCCCGGGCCGGCATCGAAGATGGCGGCCGGATCGACGCGGCTGTCGCAGCAGGCGATCACCATCACGCGCGGCGCCTGGCCCTCCTCGGCCAGCGCGCGGTAGAGCGCCGCCTCGCGCCGGTAGCGGGCGGCGAGGAACCGGTGGTAGCCCTCGACCAGCTCGCTCACGTCGTGCATGGCGTCTCCGTCATCGGCCGGCCCGGCACCTAATCCCGCGGCAGCGCGCCCGCCGCCGGCGGCGCCAGCGACGGAGCGACGTCGGGCCGTCCTGTGATTTCGGCGAGCGCGTCGCCCTCGATGCCAAGCACGGCGGTCCCCTCGGGCGAGCGCCACTCGATGGTGTCGAATCCCTGGCAGGCCGGGCATAGCGCCGTCCAGGCCGGGCTCTGGGCGCCGCAGGCCCCGCACAGCCAGCGCGGATCGGGCGCCGCCTCGCCGGCCTTCATCAGCCAGCGCGCCGCCGCTTGGGCATCGCCGCGCTCGTCCTCCTCGACCCGGGCCCGCAGCCGGTAGAGCCCGGCCGGGGCCCGGCCGGGGCCCTCGGCGAAGCGCGCCTCGGCGCGGTCGAGATGGCCGCGCGCCTTGCCCCACAGCCTGGCCGCCAGCGCCGCCTCGGCGACCGCCATCTCGCCCACCGCCGAACCGGCGGCCCGCGCCAGCAGCCGCTCGGCGAGGCGCACGCGCTCGAGCGCCGCCTCTTCGCCGTCACCCTCGGCCAGGGCGAGATAGGCGCGGGCGAGCTCGGGATGGGGGGCGGCGGCGAAGGCCCGCTCGAGCGCCCGGCGCGCGCGGCGGTCCTCGCCCCTTGCATGCTCGATCTCGCCGCGCCGGAGCGCCGCCGGCACGAAGCCGGGCGCGGCGCGGACCGCCCGCGCGGCAAGTTTGGCCGCCTCCACCGGAAAGCCCCGGCGCTCGGCGTCCAGGCTCTGGAGGATCAGGAGCGCGGCGCGGTGGCGGCGGCCGCGCTCCCGGGGGATGGCGCCGCGGCGGATGGCGCGCGCCAGCGCCGCCTCGGACTCGCCCCAGGAGCGCGCGCGGACCGCCAGCTGGAACAGGGCCGCCTGGGCCCAGGCGGCGTCGGGCCGGAGCCTCACCGCGCGCTGGGCGTAGGTGAGCGCGCGGGCGTCGTCGTGCCCGCGCAGGGCCTGCACCAGCAATCCCCTGAGGCCCAGGAACTCGGTCTCGGGGCGACCCAGCATGGCGGTGAAGTAGCGCTCCGCCGCGTGCGCGTCGCCCTCGAGCTGGGCCGCCTGGGCGGCGAGCAGGAGGGTCAGCGGCGTCTCCCCCGAGACGGCCTCGGCGCGGGCGGCGGCACGCCGGGCGGCGCGGGCGTCCCCCGCCGCCACCGCCACCATGCCGGCGGCCAGCGCCTTGAGGCCGCCCGCGCGCCGGCGCTCGGCCCGCCACGCGGCGAAGCGGCGGGGCACGCGGAGGAGGCCCGAGAGCGCGGCATAGACGGCGACGGCGACGAGCGCCAGCAGCGCCACCGCGAGGGCCAGCAGGCCCACCGAGGTCTCGACCCGCCAGCCCCGGAAGTCGACGGCCACCCTGCCCGGCTCGGCGGCGAACCAGGCCGCCGCCGCCACCACCAGGGCGGCGACCAGGAGGAACAGGAGGGTACGGATCATGGATCGGCCGTCACGGGGTCCCCGCCGGGGCGTCCGCGCCGGACTCGCCGGGACCGGACGGCGTCGACGCGGGCGGCGTCGCCGGGGCGGCAGAGGGGGCGGCGCCCAGGAGATGGGCGATGCCGTCGGCGACGGCGTCGGCCCGGAGGCGCGCCCGCGCCGCCTCCCGCCACTGGGTGAGCCCGCGCCCGGCATCGGCGGGAAGGGCGGTTGCCTCGACGGCCTCCAGCGCGCGGAGAGCGCCCGCGAGGTTGCCGGCCACGGCGGCCCGCCGCGCGGCCTCGACGACATCGCCGGGCACGCCCCGCCGGGAGTCATCCTCGCCCACGCGGCGGATGGTGACGAGCCCGCGCAGCCGCGCCATCGCGCGTTCCCACAACCCGCCCCCTTCCGAACCGGGCGCGGCCCCCGCCCCCGACGGCGACGGCGGCGACAGATCGAGCGCCGCGAGCCGGGCGCGGAGCGTGGCGAGCCCCGGCACGCCGCTGGCTGCAAACGCGCCCAGGGCCTCCAGCTCGCGCGCCAGCACCGCGCCCTCGGCGCCGGCTTTTTCGAGATGCGCGGCGGCATCGGCGCGGAGCGCCGCGAACGGCTGGCCACGATCGAGCGCCAGGGCGAGGCCGAGGAGGACCACGTCGCGCTCGGCCAGCGACGCGGCGCCGGCCCGGGCGCGCGCCGAGTCGAGGCGCTCGCCGAGGACGGTCAGCCGCTCCTCCACCGCCCCCAGGCGGCGCTCGGCGTCGGCAAGGCCCTCCGCCCGCGCGCCGATCTCGGCCAGCCGCTCCTCGATGGCGGCGAGGCGGGCGGGGTCGGCGCCGGGGCCTGCCTGCTTGAGGGCGGCGAGGTCGCCCGCGATGGCCGCGAGCCGCTGATCCAGGGCGTTCAGGCGCGCATCGAGGGCGGCGAGGCGCTCATCCATCCGCTCCTCGGCGCTGGGCCCGGCGGGGGCGGGGGCGCCCCACACCGCGGCGATGCGCTCGCGCGCCGCCGGCCAGGCCAGGATCACGACGGCGGCGACGGCGAGCACGACGATGATGGCGACAACGGGAATGAACGCCTTGGATCGCGCCTTCGCCGGTGCCGGCGACTCGTCGGTCCGTTCGGTGGATTCGGTCTCGGCCTCGGCGCTCGCCTCGTCGGCCGGCGCCTTCGCCTTGTCCGCCTCGCCGCCGTTCTCGGTGCTCGTCATCGGCTCCCGTCCGTCCTCGCCAGCGTTTCCAGAATGGCCTCCAGATCGGGCCGCGGCGCCGTCTCCACCGCCGCCCAGGGGGCCGCGGACGCGGCCACCGCCACGCGCGGGCTCAAAGCCACGAGACGCATGGCCTTCGCCGAGTCCGCGAGTCCCGCGCGCCCGAGAAGCGTAACAAACAGCCGCGCCGTGCGGGGCGAGAAAATCAGGACCGCGGCGATCCCGCCCGCCGCCATGAGGCGCCGGGCCTCGGCGGAGAATGCCTCGCGCGCCTCGGCGGCGTAGAGCACCGCGCGGCGCGCCGCGATGCCGTGCGCCGCGAGGGCGGCGACGAGGTCGCCGGCGCGCTCGCGCCCGGCGACGTGCAGTATTGCGCCCGCACCGGACGCGTGGCGATCCGCGATGAGACGGGCGAGGGAGGCCAGGTCGCCCGCCGCGGCCTCGGCCTTCCCGAACCCGACCGTGCGCGCAGCCTCGGCGGTGGCGGCGCCGACCGCGAAGGCGGGGAGGCCGGCGCCGACGGCTTCCGGCGCGGCGCGGGCGAGTGCGCGCACGCCGTTGGCGGAGGTGAAGGCGAGGGCGCCGATGCCGTCGAGCGCCACCGGGACGCCGTCGAGGAAGCGGATGTCGAGGAGCGGCTCGATCACCGGTTCGAATCCCAGCGCGGCGACGCGCCGGGCGAGCGGCTCGGCATCCGCCAACGGCCGGGTAATCAGCACGCGCGGCGCCGGCGCCATCATGCCTGGCCGAGCGCCGCGAAGAATTCCGGCCCCGCGCGCGCCCTGAGCGCCGCGCCGGCGGCGTGCCCGATGGCCGCGGCCTCGGCGGCGGGACCGTCACGGGCCTCGTCGAGGCGGGCGCTGCCATCGGGCATGGCGATCATGGCGCGGAGGTTCAGCCGGTCGCCGGCGATCGCCGCCAGCGCCGCGATGGGTGTCCGGCACGAGCCCTCGAGCGCGGCCAGCAGCGCGCGCTCCGCCGTCACCGCGGCGTGGCTCGGCCCGTCATCGAGGGGGGCCAGCAGGGCGCGCGCGCGGGCATCGTCGGCGCGGCATTCGATGCCGAGGGCGCCCTGGCCGGGGGCGGGCAGCATCTCCTCGGGGGCGAGCACGACGCGGGCGGCATCGGCGCGGCCGAGGCGCCGGAGCCCGGCCAGCGCGAGAAACGTGGCATCGGCCTCGCCGCCCGCGATCTTGGCGAGTCGCGTCTCGACGTTGCCGCGCAGCGCCACGATCCGGAGATCGGGGCGGCGGCTCAGCGCCTGGGCGGCGCGGCGCAGCGACACCGTGCCCACCCAGGCGCCGCGGGGAAGGTCGGCGATGGCCTCGACGGCGGGATCGCGCGCGATGAGAACGTCGCGCGGGTCCTCGCGCGCGGGTACGCAGGCGAGATCGAGCCCGTGGGGCAGGTCGGTGGGCAGGTCCTTGACCGAATGGACCGCGAGGTCGATGGCGCCATCCGCGAGCGCGGCGTCGATCTCGCGGGTGAACAGGCCCTTGCCGCCGATCGTGGCGAGGGGGCGGCCGGCGAAGCGGTCGCCGGCCGTGCGGATGGCGCGGATCTCGACGCCGAGGCCGGGATGGGCGGCGGCCAGCAGGTCTCGCACCAGCCCGGCCTGGGCGAGGGCGAGGGGGCTTCCCCGCGTGCCGATGACGACGGACGCGGCGGCGGCGATGGCGCGGGCGGCGCTCATGGCCCATCTCTAGACGCCCAACCGGGTCGCCGCAAGGGTGGCGGCGCCTGGCTGGCGCCCGTGGGGCGGCGCGTGTATAGAGGGAACCCCGGGCGGCAGCGGGGGCGGGTCCAGGACCAGGGAATCTCATGGGAACACGGTCAGAGAGGATCGTCCTCGGCATCGAGACCAGCTGCGACGAGACGGCCGCCGCCGTGGTGACCGGCGCGCGCGAGATCCTCTCCAACCGCGTGCTCTCCCAGCTCGCCGAGCACGCGCCCTATGGCGGCGTGGTGCCGGAGATCGCCGCACGCAGCCATCTCGACCACATCGACCGCCTGATCGCCGACGCCGTCGCCGAGGCCGGCATCGGGCTCGGCGATCTCGACGGCATCGCGGTCACCGGCGGGCCCGGGCTCATCGGCGGCGTCATCGTCGGCGTGATGACGGCCAAGGGCCTCGCCCAGGTGCTGGAGAAGCCGCTGGTCAACGTCAATCACCTGGAGGCCCACGCGCTGACCTGCCGGCTCACCGGCGACGTGCCGTTCCCCTATCTCCTCCTGCTGGTGACCGGCGGCCACTGCCAGCTGGTGGCGGTGGAGGGCATCGGCCGGTATCGGCTGATGGGCACCACCATCGACGATGCCATCGGCGAGGCCTTCGACAAGACGGCTAAGCTCCTGGGGCTCGGATATCCGGGCGGACCCGCCATCGAGCGGGCGGCGGCGGACGGGGATGCGCGCCGCCATGCGCTGCCGCGCCCCATGTTGGGGCGGCCCGGCTGCGATTTCTCGTTCTCGGGCCTCAAGACGGCGGTGGCGCAGCTGGTGGCGGGGCTGCCCGAGGGGCCGCTTTCCATGGACGAGGCCGCCGACATCGCCGCCTCGTTCCAGGCCGCGGCCATCGAATCGGTCGCCGACCGCACCGCCCATGCGCTTCACGCCTTCGCCGCCGCCCGGCGCGGCCCAGGCACCCTCGTCGTCGCCGGCGGCGTCGCCGCCAATGCGGCGCTGCGGGCTGCATTGGAGGAGCTCGCCGCGAAGCACCGATTCGCGCTGGTTGCTCCGCCCGCCGCGCTCTGCACCGACAACGCCGCCATGGTGGCCTGGGCCGGGATCGAGCGCCTGGAAGCGGGACTGACCGACCCCCTCGACTTCGCGCCGCGACCGCGCTGGCCGCTCGCAGAGGTGCGCGGCCCCGCCCTGGTCCGCTAGGGCCGGCGCTTGCGCCCGGCGGCGCCCAGGGAAACAATGGCGCCCCGCGATCCGTCACGTGAGCGAACCACCATGACCGAGGCCGCGACGGCCAAACCGCCCGCCGACATCGAGGTCCGCAGCTACTTCCCGACCCCGGTGGTGCTGGCCCACCTGCCGCTGGTGGCGGCCGACAACGCGCGCCTCGCCGAGACCATCCTCGCGCGGGAGAAGGGCGTCGCCGGCGTCGCCCATTCCAACCTGTCGGGCTGGCAGTCGGCCGACGACTTCACGGAATGGGGCGGCACCGAGGGCGAGAGGATGATCGCCTGCGCGCGCGTCCTCACCGATAAGCTGACGGGCGACCGCGCCGGCAATCGGGTGGCGGTCGACTGGCTGGTCAACGCCTGGGCCAACGTCAACCGCCACGGCCACGCCAACCAGACCCACGCCCATCCCGGCAGCGTCTGGTCCGGCAGCTATTACGTGGACGACGGCGGCATCGGCGCCGACCCGTCCCTCGGCGGCGCGCTCGAGCTCATGGACCCGCGCGGGGTCGGCCCCGCCATGTACGCGCCGGAGCTGGCCCCGGCGCTCACGGGATGCCAGTCCGCGGGCGCGAGCGAGGTGATCCGCCCGGAGACGGGGCTCCTCGTCCTGTTCCCGGCCTGGCTCGCCCACGGGGTGCGCCCCTATCTCGGCGACGGCACGCGCATCTCGGTCGGCTTCAACTTCGCCCTGCCGACGGGCCTTCGCCGCGCCGTAGCGGCTTCGGCCGCGCAGGCGGGGGCCTGAATCAATGGCGGCGATCGCCCGCATCGAAGTGATCGGCGCCGGCGCCTGGGGCACGGCGCTGGCCGCGCTCGCCGCCGAGCGCGGGCATGAGACGGTGCTCTGGGCGCTGGAGCCCGAGGTGGCGGTGGAGGTCAACGAGAAGCGCACCAACACGCCCTACCTCCCGGGCGTGACCTTGCCCGACCGCATCGCCGCGACGGCGGAGATCGCGGAGATGGGCCGCGGCGACGCGGTGCTGCTGGTCACTCCCGCCCAGCACCTGCGCGAGGTCGCGGGCCGGCTCGCGCCCCGTCTCGCGCCGGGCATGCCGCTGGTCGTTTGCGCCAAGGGCATCGAGGAGCGGACCGGCCTGCTGCTGAGCGAGGTGCTGGCCGAGGTGGCGCCGGAGGCGCCGCGGGCGGTGTTGTCGGGCCCGACGCTCGCCGGCGAGGTCGCGCGCGGGATGCCGGCCGCCGTCACCATCGCCGCCGAGGACGCGTCCCTGGCGGCGGCGCTGGTTTCCGCGCTGGGCTCCACCCGCTTCCGCCCCTATGCCGGCGACGATCCCGTGGGCTGCCAGATCGGCGGCGCCGTCAAGAACGTGATGGCCATCGCCTGCGGCATCGTCGCCGGACTCGGCCTCGGCGAGAACGCCCGCGCCGCGCTGATGACGCGCGGGCTCGCCGAGATGACCCGCCTCGCCATCGCCAAGGGCGGCAAGCTCGAGACGCTGATGGGGCTGTCCGGCATCGGCGATCTGGCGCTCACCTGCGCGGCCGAGGCCTCGCGGAACTACTCCCTCGGCCTCGCCGTCGGGCGCGGCAAATCCGCCGCCGAGGTCCTGGCCGGGCGGCGCAGCGTCGCCGAGGGCGCCACCACCGCCGGCGCCGTGCTGCGCCTCGCCGCGTCGCTCGGCGTCGAGATGCCCATCGCCGCGGCCGTGAACCGCGTCGTGCAGGAGGGCGCGGACATTCCCGCCATGATCGAGGAACTGATGGCCCGCCCCTTCAAGCGCGAGGCCGTCGGCCGCTAACCTTTCTTCTCTTCCGCGCCCGCCGGCGCCGCCACGACAAAGGAGGGAGCCATGCTGTTCGCCATCCTCAATCACGACAAGCCCGCGAGCCTCGATCTGCGCATGAAGACGCGCGAGACCCACCTCGCCTATCTCCGCGCCGCCGGCGACATGCTGAAGCTCGCCGGCCCCCTGCTCGACGAGGCCGGAGAGTCGCCGGCCGGCAGCCTGCTCATCGTCGAGGCCGACAGCCTCGCCGACGCGCGCACCTTCGCCGCCAACGACCCCTACGCCAAGGCCGGGCTGTTCCGCTCCTCCACCGTCACCCCCTGGCGCCAGGTGTTTCCGGAAGGCTGAGTCCTTGCACGGAGCGCGGCGTCGGCTACCATGGCCGCCGCCGCGCACCGCGCGCGCATGAGAATCTAAGGAGGCCGTCATCGCCTACTGGCTGTTCAAGTCCGAGCCCGAGGCCTATTCCTGGGAGCGCCTGGTGAAGGAGGGGCGCACCCACTGGGATGGGGTGCGCAACTTCCAGGCCAACAACAACATGAAGGCCATGAGGAAGGGCGACAGGGGCTTCTTCTACCATTCGGGCGGGGGCAAGGAGATCGTCGGCACGGTCGAGATCGTCAAGGAGCACTACCCCGACCACACCGACGAGACCGGCCGCTTCGGCATGGTCGACGTGAGGCCGCTGGCGCCGGTCAGGACGCCGGTGACGCTGGCCGCCATCAAGGCCGAGCCGCGCCTCGCCAGGATGGTGCTGGTGCGCCATTCGCGGCTCTCGGTGGTGCCGGTCGCCGCGGAGGAGTGGAAGCTCCTCTGCCGCATGGCGGGCGTGACGCCATAACCAGCCCAACGACCCCCGCCATCTACAAGCCGCCGGCGGTGCGCCCGGGCG
>DASWKZ010000067.1:0-11841 GCA_036396355.1 Alphaproteobacteria bacterium | reverse complement strand
CACCCGGTGACCCGCACGGGCAAGGTGATAGGCGGTGCTGACCCCGATGAGGCCGGCACCGAGAACCACGATCTTCACGGACGTCCTTTCAACGCGGGGCGGTGAGACGGACTCGAAGGTAGTCCGGCCGGCGCGGAGGCTCAAGCCCCGTCGAGGAGTCGTTCAGGCTCCCGATGTCACGATGCCACCGCCATCGCGAGGGTGAGGGCGCGGCCGAACGGGCCTATTTCGGCGGGGGCCAGCCGTAATGCGCGGTCAGGTAGTCGAGGACGACCTTGCGGTCGTCGGGCGGAATCTCCGGCATGTTCTGCTTCTCCCGCATCCAGACGAGGAGATCGTCCCAGGTCTCGCGGGTCAGGCGCTGCTGAAACACGATCTTCATGGAGTGGCAGCCGCTGCAGGCGTAATAGACGAGCTCCTTGCCCGGACCGTCCGGCATTCGCGCGAGATCGTCCTGCGCGAGGGCGGCGCCGGTCGTCGCACCGCCGCCGCCCAGGCCCAAACCGAGTAGAACCGCCAACGCTCTCGACAATTTCACGCGACGCCCTTGGGAGCCTGGATCACGTCTTCACGGTCACCGCGACGCGGTGCATGATATTGCTGCCGTAACCGCGGGGATTCCAGGCCACCGCGAAGGGCTGCATGCGGCCCTCGTCGTCGGTGGCTCGCGCCCAGACCTCGTAATAGCCCTGCTTCGGGAACTCTATGCGCGCACGCCAGCTCTGCCACGCATAGGGATTACGGGGAGCATCCAGGCTCGCCGATATCCAGGTCGATCCGAAATCGATGGACACGTCGACATGGGACACCGCGTTGTCGCCGGCCCAGGCATGGCCGCGGACCTCCATGGTCCGGTTGTCCACGGGCAGGGTGGCGTCGCTCTTCGGGTACGTGATGACCGATTTCACGGGCATCGACTCCATGATCCGCATGTCGGAATTCGCGACCTTGGTCCCGGGTTTCACCGGGTGAGCGGGAAGGCGGTAGGAGGCGCCCGTCATCTTCTCGCCGTCGTGGACCTTGTCGCGGACCCAGATTCGATCGAGCCACTTGCCGGAAACCGACCCGGGCCAACCCGGTGCGACGATGCGCAGCGGGAACCCGTGCCAATCGGGCAGTGGCTTGCCGTTCATCTCGTAGGCGAGGAGCGTGTGCGGGTCCATCATCTTCCACACCGGCGCCCCGCGCGAGATGGTGTCCTTCTTGGGATCGCCCGACAGGTGCACGTCGGTGCCGTGATAGGCGACATAGACGGCGCTGTCCTTTATCCCCGCGGCCTTGAGGACGTCGGCGAGCCGCACCCCCGTCCACTCCGAGCAGCCGACGGCGCCCACGGTCCACTGGTTGCCGCTGGCCGGCGGGTTGAAGCTGGCCCGGCCGTTGCCGCCGCACTCGAGCTGGAGTTGGAGGGTGACGGGACTGAAGCGCCGCTTGAGGTCGTCCATGCCCAGATTGAGCGGGCCCGAAACCTCGCCGTCGACACGCAACGACCATCCCTGCAGGCTGCCCGAGGTGGCGCGCTCGGGCACCACGCCGTTGTTGCGGATGAAATGGCGCTCGATGGGCGTTATCGCGTCGTCGAGGAGGTGGGCCGGGGTCTCGGCGTTCACCGGCCGGTCGTTGAGCACCGTGAGGCCGTCCTTCCCCTTGAGCACGAAAGGCTGGGCGCTCTGGGCCAGGGCTTCCGGGATCAGGCCGGCGGGCATGTTGCGGGCGAAGGGGATGGCGGCGCCGACCACGGCCCCCATGGTGGCGAGCCCGGCGCCCCTGAGGAAGCCGCGGCGGTCGGATTCGGCAATGCGGCCGAAGACCAAGGCATCGGCGCGCTCCGGGTCCTCCTGGTAGAGTTCACATATACCGCGTTCGGGGTTCCTGTTGGTCATGGCGGGCCTCCTGATGGTGTGCCGGCTCTCGGGCCGGTTCGCCGTATTTTGACAGCGGGAATCACTGTAATTCTTCGATTCGGGGACATCAAAACAAAAATGGGCCGGCCTTGATGGATAAAACAACAGGCTCATAAAGTAATAATGCGGAAATACGCAAGAAAAAGCGTTATTATGGAGAAACAACACCCAGATACTGCAGAACCGCGGTCCATTGACTGATAAACGTATAACACGTACAAGCATGGGGATGAACTCCAGTGCTCGCAGGATAATAGCGCTCTTTGGAGGCGTACGACCCATGGCGCGCAAGCTGGGCGCGGCGACGGGCCGGCGGGTCGCGCCCACCACCGTCCAGGGGTGGGCCGAGCGTGGCGTGATCCCCGCGGCGCGCCAGGCCGACGTCCTCAGGGCGTCGGCAGCCGAGGGCCTGCCCCTGGAACCCGTCGATTTCTTCGATCTGTCCCCGGGGGAGGGCGCGGCCATCGCCGGCGCCGTCCGATCCGTGCCCGCGGCCGCGTCGCCGCCGCCGCCCGGGCCCGACGCCGGGACCGCGCTGCTGTCCGTCGCCGAGATGGGGGTGGCGGACCGCCTCGCCGTGGCGGAGGGAACGGCCGGAGAGAAGCTGATGGAGGCGGCCGGGCGCGGCACCGCCGACATCGTCCGCGCCCGCTTCCCGCGCGGTGCCGTGGCCGTCCTCTGCGGGCCCGGCAACAACGGCGGCGACGGCTTCGTCATCGCCCGCCGCCTCGCCCGCGCGGGCTGGCCCGTTCGTGTCGGCCTGCTCGGGCCGGTCGCCGGGCTCAAGGGGGATGCCGCGCTCAACGCCCGGCGCTGGGCGGGCCTGCGCGGCAGGGGCTCGGTGGAGGTCCTTTCTCCCGCCGTGCTGAAGGATGCGAGCCTGGTGGTGGACGCGCTGTTCGGGGCGGGGCTGTCGCGGCCCCTAGAGGGACCGGCCCGGGCGACGATCGAGGCGGTGGCCGAACGCGGGCTGCCCACGGTGGCCGTGGACATCCCGAGCGGCGTCGACGGCGACACCGGCGAGGTCCGGGGCGCCGCCGCGCCGGCGCGGGTGACGGTGACCTTCTTCCGCAAGAAGCCGGGCCACCTGCTGTTGCCCGGGCGGGAGTTCTGCGGCGAGGTGCGGGTGATCGACATCGGCATCCCGGCGGCCGTCCTCGAACGGATCGTACCGGCGACCTTCGAGAACGGCCCCGCCCTGTGGCTGGAGCGGTTCCCGTGGGCGCGGACCGGCGACCACAAATACAGCCGCGGGCACCTCATCGTCTGCGGCGGCGCGGAGATGACCGGCGCGGCCCGGCTCGCGGCGCGGGCGGCGCTGCGGATCGGCGCCGGCCTCGTCACCATCGCCAGCGCGCCCGAGGCGGTCCCGATCTACGCCGGCTACATGCCGGGGGTGCTGACCACCGCCTTGGAGCGCCGGTCCGACCTCGCCCGCCTGCTCGCCGATGCGCGGCGCCGGGCGGTCCTGATCGGCCCCGGCTACGGCGTCGGCCGCCGCACGCGCGAACACGTCGCGACCGCTCTCGCGCTCGGCAAGCGGGTGTGCCTCGATGCCGACGCGCTGACCTCCTTCGCCGATGCGTCCGATTCCCTGTTCGCGGCCGCTGGCGCCAACCGCGAGGCCGGCGGAGCGGCGGTGCTGACACCCCACGAGGGCGAGTTCGCGCGGCTGTTCCCCGATCTCGGCGGCAGCAAGCTGGCCCGCGCCCGCGCGGCGGCGGCCCGCAGCGGCGCCGTGGTCCTGCTCAAGGGGCCCGACACCGTGATCGCCGACCCCGGCGGGCGCGCCGCCATCAACGCCAACGCCCCGCCGGACCTCGCCACGGCGGGCTCCGGCGACGTGCTGGCGGGCCTCATCGCCGGGCTCCTGGTGCAGGGGGTGGCGGCGTTCGAGGCGGCGGCCATCGCCGCCTGGATCCACGGGGCCGCGGGCGGGTTCGGCCCGGGGCTGATCGCCGAGGATCTGCCGGAGCGGGTGCCGGCGGTGCTGCGGGCGTTGAGGGCCCTCGGCTAACGGGGCAGGCTGCGGTCCGCGACTCCAAATCCCATCCAACTTATTGAAAATTTTATCTTTTTCTCCGTCCTCTTAACCGCCCGTTAAATTGCTGCCGTTACCTTGGAGCCGTTCCGACGATCTTGGGGACAATCGGCATGATGTGGACCAAGCTCTTCAAGAAGGAGCCCGAGCGCGAAGCCATCTGCGCAGGGACGGTGTATCGTCGCCTTTGCCGCAACAACACGGTGGAGACGGCAACGGTGCTGGCAATCCGTGATGATTCCTTCGGCATTCCCCACGTGCGCTATCAGCTCATCATCGGGCGGGCCGATAACCACGTGTTCGAGGAAGGACAGAGGGTCTTGTCGCTGGCCTGCTTCGCCGAGCAATACCCGGAGCAGCTCGCCTCCTGACCCTTAGGTAGGCCGCGCGGCAAGCGCGGCGCCCTCGATCCGAAGGCGCCCGGCAGCGGGGCGATGCCCTCGCGCACCCTGGCGATCGGTTTTCCCAAGCATTCCCTTGTCCACGGGGCTTATTCCCGGTGCGATCCGGCACGCGCGGTGCTATAGACGTGCGCGGGCGGCTTTCGGGATGCGCGCGGCGCGGCCCGCGATGCGGGCGTGGCGGAACTGGTAGACGCGCCAGGTTTAGGTCCTGGTGACGCAAGTCGTGGGGGTTCGAGTCCCTCCGCCCGCACCAGCCGCCGCGGCAACGGAGGGACGCCGGAGGACGGCCCCGGCCGCGGCATGGACGCGGTCTGGTAAGCGCGGCGGAATTCTGATAACACCAGCCGAACTTTGCCGCCCTGGCCGGAACGGGACCGATGGCGGGCGGATCGTCCGGCGCAGCGTCCCCCCACGCCCCGGACCGCGCATGAAGAAACGGAAGGCGAGACCCTCATGCAGGCCGAAGAGACCAGGAGCGAAGGGCTCACGCGCGAATTCGCGATCACCATCCCCTCCGGGGAGATCGAGGAGAAGGTGAGCGCGCGCCTGCAGGAGCTCTCCAGGACCGTGAAGATGCCCGGTTTCCGCCCCGGCAAGGTGCCCGTGAGCCTTCTGCGCAAGCAATACGGGCCCTCGGTCATGGGCGAGGTGCTCGAGCGCACGATCTCGGAATCCTCGGCGGCGACCCTTCGCGACAACCGCATCCGGCCGGCGGTGCAGCCGAAGGTCCGGATCACCGAGTTCGACGAGGGCAAGGACCTCAAATACACCATGTCGGTGGAGGTCATGCCCGACATCCAGGAACAGGATTTCTCGAAGATCGCGCTCGAACGCCTGGTCGTCGAGGTCACCGACGGGATGGTGGACGAGGCCATCCGCAGGATCGCCGAGGAGCAGAGGCGCTACGAGAAGGTGGAGGAGGATCGCCCCGCCACGGCCGAGGACGCCCTTGTCGTCGATTTCACCGGCACCGTGGACGGCAAGGAGTTCCCCGGCGGGGCCGCGACGGACTTCGTGCTGGAGTTGTCCTCCCCGTCCTTCATCCCGGGCTTCGTCGACCAGTTGATCGGCGCCCGGGCGGGCGAGAAGCGAGCCGTCAAGGTCGGCTTTCCGGCCGACTACCCCGGCCCGGACCTGGCGGGAAAGGAGGCGACCTTCGACGTGACCGTGAAGGAGCACAGGGCCCGCAGGCGGGTGGAAGCCGACGAGGCGCTGGCCAAGAGCCTCGGCCTCGAATCCCTCGATGCCATGAGGAAGATGGTGCGCGAACGGCTGCAGTCGGAATACGGGTCGATCTCCCGCATGCGGCTCAAGCGCAGCCTCCTCGACGCGCTGGCGGACCGGGCCGACTTCGCCGTGCCGACAGGCATGGTGGAGCAGGAATTCGCCCAGATCTGGCGGAGCATCTCCGGCGAGGCGCCGGAGGGGCAGTCCCATGATCACGGCCACGGGTCCGATCACGACCACGAACATGACCACGAACATGACCACGACCACGGCCACGACCACGGCGAGGGACCCGACCTCATCGCCAAGGCCCGCTTCAAGGAATACCTGGAAGAATCGGGCAAGAGCGTCGAGGAACTCCGGGCGGAATACAGCGCCATCGCCGAGCGGCGCGTGCGGCTGGGCCTGCTGCTGGCCGAGACCGGCAATGCCAATGGGATCAAGGTCACCGACGAGGAGCTGAACCGCGCCGTGGTCAACGAGGCCAGGCGGTTCCCGGGGCAGGAACGCAACGTCATCGAGTATTACCAGAAGAGCCGGGGCGCGCTGGAGCAGTTGCGCGGGCCGCTGTTCGAGGACAAGGTCGTCGACTACATCCTCGAGCTTGCCGATGTCACGGACAGGAAGGTGTCGGCCGACGAGCTGATGAGGGACCCCGACGACGAGGGCGGCGCCGCCCCTGACCCCGGGGCCGAGGGCGGCGAAGGGGATGGGCGCCCCGAGGGCGCGGCGTCGGGGAAGCGGGCGCCCGCGAAGACGGCCGCGGCGAAGCCCGGCAAGGGCAGGAGCAAGGGCTAGAAGCCTCCGGGGCGATGCCCCGGTTATGCGAGGTCACGACGGATGAGCGAACCGACCGAGATCACCATGCAGTCCCTGATCCCCATGGTGGTGGAGCAGACCAACAGGGGCGAGCGGGCCTATGACATCTACTCGCGGCTCCTTAAGGAGCGGATCGTGTTCCTGGTGGGGCCGGTCACCGACCCGGTGGCCAGCGTGGTCTCGGCCCAGCTTCTGTTCCTGGAGGCGGAGAACCCCAACAAGGACATCTCCATCTACATCAATTCGCCGGGCGGCGTCGTCACCTCGGGCCTCGCCATCTACGATACCATGCGGTACATCCGCCCGGAGATCGCCACCGTCTGCATCGGCCAGGCCGCCTCCATGGGCTCCCTGCTGCTGTGCGCGGGCGCCAAGGGCAAGCGGTACTCCTTGCCCAATTCACGGATCATGATCCATCAGCCCACCGGCGGGGCCCAGGGGCAGGCCTCGGATATCGAGATCCAGGCCCGCGAAATCCTGGCCCTGAGGGCCCGGCTCAACGAGATCTACTCCCACCACACGGGCCAGAACGTCGACGTCATTTCCCTGGCGGTGGACCGCGACAAGTTCATGTCCCCCGAGGAGGCCAAGGCCTTCGGCCTCATCGACGAGGTGGTCGTGTCGCGCCCGCCGGTGCCGGGCGCCAAGTCCGACGGCGACAAGGGGACCGGGGCCTAGGGGCCGCGGGACCCGCCGTTAACCGATCGTTGAGCACGGCCGTGGTAGTGGTAGAGGCTGCAGGGGAAACCTCCGCCGCCGTTGCGTCCGGGCGCTGCCGCCCTTAATATGGTAGTTCGACGCGCTGTCCCCCGTTTATTTAGTACCTTTACCCTGTGGATATTTGGAATTTAGAATTGCGGTGATGCGTTGGCCTGTGGCAAACAGGATTCGGGAGTGGCCGGGACGCCCCGCCGGGGCGGCCGCCGGCCGCCGCCGAGCCTGAGACCGCCGGAGAAGACCGCCCTGACGCCGGAGCACCCATGACCAAGTCCACCAGCGGTGATTCCAGGAACACGCTCTATTGCTCGTTCTGCGGCAAGAGCCAGCACGAGGTGCGCAAGCTCATTGCCGGGCCGACCGTGTTCATCTGCGATGAATGCGTCGAGCTGTGCATGGACATCATCCGCGAGGAGCACAAGACCACCCTCGTGCGCTCCCAGGACGGGGTCCCGTCGCCCAAGGACATCTGCGCCGTCCTCGACGACTACGTCATCGGCCAGGACCACGCCAAGCGAGTGCTCTCGGTCGCGGTCCACAACCACTACAAGCGCCTGGCCCACGGCTCCAAGGCGAACGACGTCGAGCTCTCGAAGTCCAATATCCTGCTGGTCGGCCCGACCGGCTGCGGCAAGACGCTGCTCGCCCAGACCCTGGCCCGCATCCTCGACGTGCCGTTCACCATGGCCGACGCCACCACCCTGACCGAGGCCGGCTACGTCGGCGAGGACGTGGAGAACATCATCCTCAAGCTACTCCAGGCGGCCGACTACAATGTCGAGCGCGCCCAGCGGGGGATCGTCTACATCGACGAGGTGGACAAGATCAGCCGCAAGTCGGACAACCCCTCCATCACGCGGGACGTGTCCGGCGAGGGGGTGCAGCAGGCGCTGCTGAAGATCATGGAGGGCACGGTCGCCTCGGTGCCGCCCCAGGGCGGGCGCAAGCACCCGCAGCAGGAGTTCCTGCAGGTGGATACCACCAACATCCTGTTCGTCTGCGGGGGAGCGTTCTCGGGGCTCGAGAAGATCATCTCCGCCCGCGGGCGGTCGGCCTCCATCGGCTTCGGCGCCGACGTGACCGCGCCCGAGGATCGCCACACCGGGGAACTGCTGCGCGACGTGGAGCCCGAGGACCTGCTCAAGTTCGGCCTGATCCCGGAGTTCGTCGGCCGCCTGCCGGTGGTCGCCACCCTCGACGACCTCGACGAGGACACCCTCGTGCGCATCCTGACCGAGCCCAAGAACGCCCTGGTCAAGCAGTACCAGCGCCTGTTCGAGATGGAGGACGTCGAGCTCGGCTTCTCCGACGACGCCCTCCGCACCATCGCCAACAAGGCCATCGCCCGCAAGACCGGGGCCCGGGGCCTGAGGTCGATCATGGAGAACATCCTCCTCGAATCCATGTTCGAGCTCCCCAGTCTCGAGGGGGTCGAGGAGATCGTCATCAACCGCGAGGTGGTCGAGGGACGGTCCAAGCCGCTCTATATCTACTCCGATCGCCGCGAGGACCTTGGATCCAGCGCCTGAACCCCAGACCTTGATTCGGCGCTGGGGCGTGCCAAATATGGTTGTGGCGCGCGGAGGGGTCCGGGCGCCAGTGGTATTGGCCCGCCGGGGCGGGTTTTTGGTCGAAAGGTACCGGTGATGGATCTTCCCAGGAGCGTCCTTCTTCCCGTTCTTCCGCTGCGCGACATCGTGGTCTTCCCCCACATGATCGTGCCGCTGTTCGTCGGCCGCGAGAAATCGGTCCGCGCGCTGGAGAACGTCATGAAGGAGGATAAGCAGATCCTGCTGGTCGCCCAGAAGGACGCCTCCCTGGATGATCCCAAGCCGGACGACATCCACGCGGTCGGCACCGTCGGCACGGTGCTCCAGCTGCTCAAGCTGCCCGATGGCACCGTGAAGGTCCTGGTGGAAGGCGGCAGCCGCGCCCGCATCCAGAGCTACGCGGACAACGATCAGTTCTTCCAGGCCCATGTCGAGGTCATCGACGAGGAGGCCGGCGAGCGGCGTGAGCTGGAGGCGCTGGTGCGCTCGGTGATCGGCCAGTTCGAGCAGTACGTCAAGCTGAACAAGAAGATCCCGCCCGAGGTGGTGGTTTCGCTCAACCAGATCGACGACGCGGGCAAGCTCGCCGATACCGTGGCGTCCCATCTCGCGCTCAAGATCTCGGAGAAGCAGGAGATACTGGAACTCTCCGGCGTCGGCGAGCGGCTCGAGCGGGTGCTCTCCTACATGGAGTCCGAGATCGGCGTGCTGCAGGTGGAAAAGCGCATTCGCAACCGGGTCAAGCGCCAGATGGAGAAGACCCAGCGCGAGTACTACCTGAACGAGCAGCTCAAGGCCATTCAGAAGGAGTTGGGCGAGGGCGAGGACGGCCGCGACGAGGTCTCCGAGCTCGAGGAGAAGATCAAGAAGACGCGGCTCTCCAAGGAGGCCCGGGAGAAGGCCCTGGGCGAGGTCAGGAAGCTTCGCTCCATGGGCCCGATGTCGGCCGAGGCGACGGTGGTGCGCAACTACCTCGATTGGCTCCTCGGCATCCCGTGGCACAAGCGGACCCGCATCAAGCGCGATATCGCCCACGCCGAGAAGGTGCTCAATGCCGACCACTACGGGCTGGAGAAGGTCAAGGAGCGCATCCTCGAGTACCTCGCGGTGCAGCAGCGGGTGAAGAAGCTCAAGGGCCCGATCCTGTGCTTCGTGGGCCCGCCGGGCGTGGGCAAGACCTCGCTGGGGCGGTCCATCGCGCGGGCGACCGGGCGCAATTTCGTGCGAATGTCCCTGGGCGGCGTCCGCGACGAGGCCGAGATCCGGGGCCACCGCCGCACCTATATCGGCTCCATGCCCGGCAAGGTCATCCAGGGCATGCGCAAGGCCAAGTCGTCCAATCCGCTGTACCTGCTGGACGAGGTGGACAAGCTCGGCGCCGATTTCAGGGGCGATCCGTCATCGGCACTCCTCGAGGTGCTCGATCCCGAGCAGAACTCCACGTTCAACGATCACTACCTCGAGGTGGACTACGACCTCTCCGACGTGATGTTCATCACCACGGCCAACACGCTGCGCATGCCCCAGCCGCTGATGGACCGCATGGAGATCATCCGCATCCCCGGCTACACCGAGGACGAGAAGATCGAGATCGCGAAGCGGCACCTGATCCCCAAGCAGCTCGCCGCCCATGGGCTCAAGCCGAGGGAGTGGTCGATCTCCGGCGAGGCGCTACTGGATATGATCCGCTACTACACGCGCGAGGCCGGGGTCCGAAATCTCGAACGTGAGCTCGCCAACCTCCAGCGCAAGGCGGTGAAGGAGATCGTCTCGGGCAAGATGAAGCGGGTGAAGATCACCCGGCGGAACCTCAAGACCTTCGCCGGTGTACCGCGCTACCGGTACGGCGAGGCCGAGAAGGAAGATCGCGTCGGCGTGACCACCGGTCTTGCCTGGACCGAGTTCGGCGGCGAGCTGTTGTCGATCGAAGCGGTCATGCTGCCGGGCAAGGGGGCCATCAAGCACACCGGCACCCTGGGCGACGTCATGAAAGAGTCGGTCCAGGCGGCGGATTCCTACGTGCGGTCGAAGTCCATCGCCTTCGGAATCCGGCCGGACGTCTTCGACAAGAAGGCCATCCACGTCCACGTGCCGGAGGGCGCGACCCCCAAGGACGGCCCGTCGGCGGGCGTCGCCATGGTGACCTCGATCGTCTCCGTGCTCACCGGAAACCCGGTGCGCAAGGACGCGGCGATGACCGGCGAGATCACGCTTCGGGGCAACGTCCTGCCCATCGGGGGCCTGAAGGAGAAGCTGCTCGCGGCGTTGCGCGGGGGCGTCCGGACCGTGCTGATCCCGGCCGACAACGAGAAGGACCTCGCGGAGATCCCCGACAACGTGAAGCGCGGACTGACGATCGTTCCGGTAGAGACGATGGAGGAGGTGCTCGAGAAGGCGCTCGTGAAACCGCTATCGCCCATCGAATGGATCGAGCCCGCGGATGTCGGCGAGGTCGCCGCCGCCACCCCGGGAGAGGATCGGGGCGTCGTCACTCACTGAGCGGCTCCGGAGCGGAGGGAGGAGGGGTCGGCCCCGGGCGGTCGGTCGCGCTCCGATTCCGCGGGCGCCTCGGAGCCCCGGAAGCCGCCAGAGAGCGGGGATTTTTCCTGTTGAAAACTCGGCATCTTCGATTGACGCGCGCTCGCGCATACGCATAGACTTTGTTCTTGCATAGGTGTCGTCCATTTATGCCCTGGCAACATTTTCACAAGAGGGGGTTGCAAGTGAACAAGAATGATCTCGTGGCAGCAGTCGCTTCCGGGACCGGCCTTTCCAAGGCGGATTCCGCGAAAGCTGTCGACGGCGTGTTCGACTCGATCTCGGGCGCGCTGAGACGCGGCGATGACGTGCGGCTGGTGGGCTTCGGCACATTCAATGTCGTGCAGAGAAAGGCTTCGGTAGGCCGCAATCCCCGCACGGGTGCGACCATACAGATTCCGGCGTCGCGGCAACCCAAGTTCAAGGCCGGCAAGGGTCTCAAGGACACCGTAAACTAATCGGCAACCCGGCTTATAAAGGCCGGCCGCTGCCGCGGCCGGCCTTTTTCGATTCCCGTCGATTTCGACTTCCCTTATCTTCCGGTCAGGTCGGGCCCGCGCGCCCGGGGCGGTTAGCTCAGCTGGAAGAGCACCTCGTTTACACCGAGGGGGTCGGCGGTTCGAGCCCGTCACCGCCCACCA
>DASWKZ010000066.1:0-1876 GCA_036396355.1 Alphaproteobacteria bacterium | reverse complement strand
ACGTTGCGATAGGTGGTGACGTCGATGTCGAAGATGCTGAGCTTCTCGTCCTTGGCGATGGCCGTGCGCACCTTGGCGCTGACGACCGAGCTGTCGATGTATTCGCCGGTGCTCTCGCGCTGGGAGGTCGCGCTGCAGGCCGTCATGGCCGGGACGGCGGCAACCATAGCCAACGCCATCAACACGTTGCGAATCATCTTCTCCTCCTTTCCGTGATTGGGGGGATCGGTCCCGGAGGCTGGTTTTACCGAATGACGTGACGGGACCATGGTCTGATGGCGGGACGATAGACCGGGTGCGGGGGTCAGGAGTGCGGCAAGGCTGGGGCAAATCTGTGACATTCGATCCCGCCGGCAAATCATCGGCTTCGGGCGGTTCTCCCGGCTTTATGGAACCGTAGGCGCCATTGCGCTACGGTTTACCGATGCATCAAGACGGCACCCGCTCCCTCGCCCCGTGGCAGCACGACCATCGCTTCGGCCTGCACCGACGCCGCGGCGCCGAGCGCCGGACCGGAACCGTGGCGATCATCACCCTGGTCACCATGGTCGCCGAAATCGCCGGGGGACTTGCCTTCGGCTCCATGGCGCTGCTCGCCGACGGCCTCCACATGGGCTCCCATGCGCTGGCCCTCGGCATCAGCGCCCTCGCCTACGTCTGGATGCGGAGGAGCGCCGGTGACGAGCGCTATGCCCTGGGGACGGGGAAGATCGCGGCGCTGAGCGGTTACACCGGCGCGATCCTCCTCCTGGTGCCGGCGGCCTCCATGGCATGGGAGAGCGTCGAGCGGCTGGTCACGCCGAAACCCATCGACTTCGGCTGGGCGCTGGTGGTGGCCGTCATTGGCCTGATCGTCAATATCGTCTGCGCCATCATCCTGCAGAGGAGGGGCGATCACGCTCACCCCCATGATCATGGACATGTTCACGGTCCGGGCCATCGCGACGACCATAACCTGAGATCGGCCTATCTCCACGTGATCGCCGATGCCGCGACATCGGTCCTCGCCATCGTCGCGCTGGCGGCGGGCGCCTATTGGGGGCAGGTCTGGCTCGATCCCGCCATGGGCATCGTCGGGGCGGTCCTGATCGTGATCTGGGCGAGCGGCCTGCTGCGCGATTCCTCCCATGTGCTGCTCGACCGCGCGGCGCGCATGTCCGTGAGGGAAGGCGTGAGGCGGGCCATCGAAAAGGACCGCGATAATCGCCTGGCTGATTTCCACGTGTGGTCGATCGGACCGGGGATCTACGCCGCCGCCCTCTCCGTGGTGACCCATCACCCGCAGCCGCCCGACCACTACAAGGCCCTCATTCCGGATTCCCTCGGCATCGCCCATGTCACGGTCGAGGTGCACGGTTGTCCCGAGGGCGGCTAGTCGGCCGGAAATCCGTTAGCCGAGGCGGGGAAAGTCCTCAAGCGGCCGCGCCGCCTCTACCTCCGCGGCCGGAGCCGGGACAGGCGCCCGTGACCGCGCCCATCGCACCCCCCTACATGTAGAGCTTCTCGCCCTCGAGGCCCTTGTAGAGGTCGGCCACGTATTCGCCGTAGCCGTTGAACAGCCGCGTCGGCGCCTTGCGGTTCTCGCCGAGGATGGTCTCGCTCGCCTGGCTCCAGCGCGGGTGCGGCACCTCGGGATTGATGTTGGCCCAGAAGCCGTACTCCGCCGGCTGGATCTCCTCCCAGAAGGTCTTGGGCCGCTGATCGGTGAAGGTGACGCGGACGATGGACTTGACGCTCTTGAAGCCGTACTTCCACGGCACCACCAGCCGCAGGGGCGCGCCGTTCTGCTTGGGGATCGGCTTGCCGTAGAGGCCGGTGGCGATGAAGGCGAGCTCGTGGGCGGCCTCGGCCATGGTCAGCCCCTCCACATAGGGCC
>DASWKZ010000065.1:0-3302 GCA_036396355.1 Alphaproteobacteria bacterium | reverse complement strand
GGCCGCCCTCGGCGAGGAGGCGGATGTCGTCGGAGCGCACCACCCCCTTCTCGATCCGGAAGGTCCCGGTGAGCTCCGAGAACCGGGTGGTGCCGCCCGACATGGCGGTTTGCAGCAGCATGAGGATCGAGGTCGGCTCGTTCAGCCGCTTGAGCTGGTCGTTGACGCGCCCGAGGTCGAAGCCGCGCACGGCGCCGTCGACGGCCTTGAGGGTGCCGGCGCCGCCGAGGGAGGAGACCAGCGCCTTGCTGCTCGCCCCCTTGCCCGTCACGTTCATGCGCATGTCGACGCGGCCCTCGGCGATGTCGATGTCGGCGGCGTTGAACATGGCCTGGCGCAAATCCGCCCGGGTGATGTCGAGATCGGCCCTGAGCTCGGCCGGCCCGCCCGGTTTGGCCGGGGCGGCGAGGCCGCCGGTCACCAGGAAGCTGCCGCCGACGGTGCGCCCCGAGACCCGCCGGATGTCGAGCCTGCCGGCATTCAAGGTCACGTCGATGCGGGGCTGGGTCACCTGCCAGCTGCGCCACTGCATGGCATCGGCCTCGATCTTGACGTCGGCATCGAGCGCGTTGAGGCCGTCGAGGTCGAGCGGCTCGTCGGACCACGGCGCGCCACTACCAGCGCTGCCGCCGCCGGGCGGGGCCTTGGCCGGGGGTCCGGCCGGGCCGGCGCCGACGCCCGCCGGCAGGAAGTGGTCGGCGACGATGGTCTTGGCCTTGAGGTCGGCGGTGAGCTTCGGGCGCACCGCCGCCAGGGCGAGGGAGGCGGTGCCGGAGAGCTCGGCCTCGCCGAGGCGCGCCTCCAGCCTGGTGAGTTGCGCGTCGAGCCCGGCCCCCTCGATCCGCGCCGCCAGCGAGAACGGCCCCTTGGGCGCCTTGGCCGGCCGGAAGGCGGGATCGAACAGGCGCACGAACCGGACGAAGTCGGGATGCCCGGCCTTGACGTCGAGCGCCACGCGGGGCGCCGTCGCGAGGTCGGCGACGGTGCCGTCCACCGAGAAGCTGGTGGGGCCGGCCTTGAGACTGGCGGTGAGTCGGCTCGCGTCCTTCTCCTCGCGATAGCGGCCCTCGAGGGCGAAGGGCGACATCGCGGCGGCCTCCACCGGCAGCGGCAGCCCGGCCAGGGCGAAGAGCGGCGCCGGCTCCCTGGCGCTCAGCGCCAGGGTGAGGTCGGGCACCGGATTTGTGTCGATGGCGCGGACGGTGCCGGTCATCTTCAGCTCGCCCCCCGCGAGATCGCCCACCCGCAGGTCCCGGAGGGTGAGCGTCCCGCCCACCAGGCTGCCGTCGAGGTCGATTCGGCCGAGGCGCACGCCCTGGAAGGTGAGCGCGCCCGCGCGCGCCCTCAGGTTGGCATCGAACCCGCCGAGGGCGGCGAGGCCATCTCCCCCTTTCTTTGGCTGCGATCCCCCCGCGCCGGGCGCCGCGCCGGCGGGCGCGTCCGCCAGATAGGCATCGAGATTGAGGGAGTCGACCTCGAGGCTGGCGCCGATGCCGAGGCGGTCGCGCAGGGCCACCACCACGCCGCCGCCGACGCGGGTCGAATCGAACCGGAGGTCGATCTCGCGCGCCTCCACGCGGCCCGGCACGTAGCCGAGATTGGTGGTGAGGCTCACGCGGTGCAGGCGGTCGGCGGCGATGGCCCCGAGATCCACGCCCAGCCAGCCCGCAAGCGCGCGCACGTCACCGGCGCCGGCCTCGAGGCGGCCGTCGAAGCGCGGTTCGCCCTTCTCGGCGGAGAGCCGGCCCGTCACCGTCACCTCGGAGCCCCCCGGCAGCAGCGCGCTCGCCCGGGTCAACTGGGCGACGCCGCGCTCGAGCCGCGCGGTGAGGCGCAGGTCGCGGATCGCGCCCTTGTTGTAGGAGATGCCGGCGACCGTGGCGTCGAGGGAGAGGCGCATGTCGGCGGGCAGCGCGAAGTCGCCGGGCTTCTCCTGACCGCCCGCCGCGGCCGGCGGCGCGGGCGTCCCGCCGGACGCCGCCAGCCAGGCGTCGAGGTCGAGATTGTTGATCCCGATGGTGGCGTTGACCGCCGGCACCGCCCCGAGCGCGACCTCCGCCGTGCCGGCCGCGCGGGTGCCGTTGACGTCGAGGGTGACGTCGTCGGCGCGGACGGCCTTGTCGTCGCCCGACAGCGCCGCCGACAGGGTGAACTTCCGGGCGAGCAGCGGCGGTGCCTCGGCATCGGCCCCCGCCGCCTTGCCCAGCGCCGCGACCAGCGCCGAGAGGTCGGGGCCGGAGGCCTCGATCCGTCCCTGGCCACTGGTCCGCGTCCCCGCCGTGACGGTGCCGTTGAGGCTGGCCTTGGCCTTGGCGTCGGGGAACTCGAGCGTGGCAGCGAGCGCCACCGGCCCGCCGTTCCGGAAATTGCCGGTGCGCAGCTCGAAGGCGACGGGCACCGCGCGCACCGCCATGCGCCCGCGCGCGACGAACGGCCCGGAGAGCGTGCCGGCCGCGATGCGCGCCTCGACCTTCTCGACGCGATGGACGATGCCGGTGCCGGAGTCGCGATAGGTGAGACGTCCATCGGCGATGGTCACCTGCTCGAGGCTGACGGCGCCGGCGCCACCGACGGCGGCAACGGAGTCCCCTCCCTGCGCCGGGCGGCGCGGCGGACCGAACTCCCAGTTGGCCCTGCCGTCGGCGAGGCGCTCGAGCTCGATCTCGGCGCCGCGCAGCACCACCGAGTCGACCACCACCTTGCCGCTGAGCAACGGCCAGAAGGCAGCGCGGACGTCCAGCGCCTCGAGACGGATCATGTCCGGCGCCTGCGCGCCCTCGAGATTGGCGAGCCGTGCCCTGGTCACCGACAGCATCGGCCGCGGCAGGAGCGCCACCGCGATATCGCCGTCGATGGCGAGCACGCGTCCGGTGGCCTTGCGCACCTCGGCCGCGATCTCGGCGCGGTAGGCGTTCCAGTCGATGAAGCTGGGCGCCGCCAGCGCCGCGGCCACGGCCACGACGAGGAGCGCAAGGAAGCCGAACAGGATCTTTTTCACGAAAGGGGCCCGCGCTCGGCCGCCGTGCCCGTGGAAAACGGCTCCCCCGGGGGCTTGCGGCGGCCCTGAATATTTGCGTTAATCTACAATACGAAATGTGGCGGGATGATGGTAGTGCCAAGCCCCCGTCACGGGGTGGGAAGTACCGTATCCGGGTCGTCACGCCCATGGGCGAAGTCGTCAACCTCAATCAGTACCGCAAGAACCGCTCTCGCGACGCCGAGCGCCGTGCTGCCCGCGAAAACCGGATTCGATTCGGCCGGACGGGTGCCGAAAAGGCGTCCGACCGCAAGGCCGGGGAGCG
>DASWKZ010000064.1:0-4033 GCA_036396355.1 Alphaproteobacteria bacterium | reverse complement strand
GCGGTCGGTGGTGGGGACGAGCTGGGCGCAGGCCTCGGGCAGCCCGGCTTCCGCCAGGCCCCTGGCGAGGCAGGCGGCGATGGCGCGCGAGGAGTGGAATCCCTCGGAGCCGCCGCGCAGGATCACGGCGTTGCCGGACTTCACACAGAGCCCCGCGGCGTCGGCGGTGACGTTGGGCCGCGATTCGTAGATCACGCCGATGACCCCCAGCGGCACCCGCACCCGGGTGATGCGGAGCCCGTTGGGCCGGGTCCACTCGGCCATCACCTGGCCCACCGGGTCGGGGAGGCCGGCGATGTCCTCGAGCCCCCGCGCCATGGCCTCGATGCGGTCGTCATCGAGCATCAGCCGGTCGAGGAAGGCGCCGCCCATGCCTTCGTCCTTGGCGGCGGCGATGTCCTCGGCATTGGCCTCGAGGATGGCCCCCGAATCGGCGCGGATCGCCCGGCCGGCGGCCATGAGCGCCGCGTTCTTGGTGGCGGTATCGGCCCTGGCGAGCGCGCCCGCGGCGGCGCGGGCGGCCGCGCCGAGGCGGGCCATCTCGGCATGGATATCGCTGACGCGGCCGAGATCGGCGACCGTCATGCACGTCCCCTTGGGTCCGCGGGCTCGTCGCTGCCGTCAAGGACGACGAGATCGTCGCGGTGGATCATCTCGTCGCGGCCACGGTAGCCCAGAAGCTCCTGAATTTCACGGCTTTTATGGCCGGCGATCCGGCGCGCGTCGGCGGCCGCGTAGGCCACCAGCCCGCGCGCCACCTCGAGCCCGTCGCGGCTCCGGACCACCACCGCGTCGCCGCGGTCGAAGGCGCCGTCGACGGCGACGACCCCGGCCGGCAGCAGGCTCTTGCCGGCGCGCAGCGCCCCCAGCGCCCCGTCGTCGACGGTGAGCGTGCCCGCCGGCTTGAGGGCTGCGGCGATCCAGTGCTTGCGCTGGGCGCGGGGGGAAGCCTCGGGCAGGAACCAGGTGCCGCGGGAGGTCCGGTCGATATCGCGGAGGGCATGGGTCTTGCGCCCGTCGGCGATGACCATGCGGCAGCCGGCGCCCATGGCGACCCTGGCCGCCTCCAGCTTGGTGACCATGCCGCCGGAGGAATAGCCGGGCGGGGCCTCGCCCGCCATGGCCAGGATCTCGGGCGTGATCCGGCGCACCTCGGGCACCGGGCGGGCGTCGGGATGGATGGCGGGATCGGCCGTGTAGAGCCCGTCGACGTTGGACAGCAGCACCAGCGTGTCGGCGCTCACCATGGCCGCCACCCGGGCGGCGAGGCGGTCGTTGTCGCCGTAGCGGATCTCGTTGGTGGCGACGGTGTCGTTCTCGTTGATGACCGGCACCGCGCCCAGGCGCAGCAGGGTCTCGATGGTGCCGCGGGCGTTGAGGTAACGCCGCCGCTCCTCGGTATCGCCGAGGGTGAGCAGCACCTGGGCGACGCTGATGCCATGGCGGGCCAAGGCTTCCTGATAGGCGTGGGCGAGGCGGATCTGGCCGCAGGCGGCGGCCGCCTGCTTCTCCTCGAGGCGCAGCTGTGGCCGCTCGAGGCCCAGGAGCCGGCGCCCGACGGCGATGGCGCCGGAGGACACCAGCAGCACCTGGGCGCCGCCGGCGCGGAGGCCAGCGACGTCCCCGGCCAGGGCTCCCAGCCAGCGGGTGCGCACGGCCCCGCGGCGCTCGTCGGCCAGCAGCGCCGAGCCGACCTTGACCACGAGCCGCCGGGCACTGGCGACGGACGGCCTCATGCGGTCCTGCCCGTGCGGGATGCGTCCGCCGCTTCGGGCCGGGCCCGACGCCGGGCGCGCACGAATGCGAGCGCCGCGCGCATCAGCGATTGGACGCCGGCGCCGGTGGCGCCGGAGACGCGGTGGACCGCCGCGGGCTCCACGCCGGCGGCCTCCGCGAGGCTCGCGGCCCGCGCCTCGACCGTGTCCGCGGGGAGCGCGTCGGTCTTGGTCAGGACCGGAATCCAAGGCTTCCCGGGAAGGCCGGCACCGTAACGTGCGAGCTCGTCGCGCACCGTGTGCCAGGCGCCGGCGACGTCGTCCCCGGTGCCGTCGACCAGATGGAGCAGCACGCTGCAGCGCTCCACGTGGCCGAGGAATCGGGTTCCGAGCCCGGCGCCCCGGTGCGCCCCCTCGATCAGCCCGGGGATGTCGGCGAGCACGAACTCGTCCTCGTCGACGTAGACGACGCCGAGCTGGGGCACCAGCGTCGTGAAGGGGTAGTCCGCGATCCTGGGACGGGCCCGCGAGGCGGCGGCGAGCAGGGTGGACTTGCCGGCGTTGGGCAGGCCGACGAGGCCGACATCGGCCAGCACCTTGAGCCTGAGCCAGATCCAGCGCTCCTCGCCCGGCCGGCCGGGATCGGCGCGCCTGGGCGCCCGGTTGGTGGAGCTCTTGTAATGGGTGTTGCCGAAGCCGCCGTCGCCGCCGCGGGCGATGACGAAGCGCCCACCGGCCACGGTCAGGTCGGCGAGCACGGTTTCCTTGTCCTCGGCCAGCACCGTGGTGCCGACGGGGACCCGCAGCACCACGTCCGGGGCGCCGGCGCCGGTGCGCTCGCGGCCCTCGCCCGGCCGGCCGTTGGCGGCCCTCAAGTGCTGGCGGTAGCGGAAGTCGATCAAGGTGTTGAGCCCGTCGGTCGCCTCGGCGACGACCGATCCGCCGCGGCCGCCGTCGCCGCCGTCGGGCCCGCCGAACTCGATGAACTTCTCGCGGCGGAAGCTCAGGCAGCCGGCGCCGCCGTTGCCGCCCTTGGCGTGGATCTTGGCTTCATCGAGGAACTGCACGGGATCGCTCCGCGGCCGCAAAAAAGGGGAATGGCGGCCATTCCCCTTCACCCGAACGGAAATGGCCTTCCGGATCAGGACAACGGGTCCACCGACACGAATGTCCGGTTCTGCGCCTTCGTCTCGAACCGCACCTCGCCGTCGGAGAGCGCGAACAGGGTATGGTCGCGGCCGATGCCGACGTTCCGGCCCGGGTGGAACTTGGTCCCGCGCTGGCGCACGAGGATGTTGCCGGCGAGCACGCTCTCGCCCCCGAACTTCTTGACGCCGAGGCGTCGGCCGATGGAATCGCGGCCGTTGCGCGACGAACCGCCCGCTTTCTTGTGGGCCATGACCTACTCCTTCCTGGCCGCCGACTTGCGGGCCGGGGCCTTCTTGGCGGCGGGCTTCCTGGCCAGGGCCTTCTTGGCCGTCGCCTTCTTGGCCGGGGCCTTCTTCGCGGGGGCCTTCCTGGCCGGGGCCTTCTTCGCGGGGGCCTTCTTCGCCGGCACCGCCGCCTTGGGCTCGGCCGCCGCGGACTCCGCCGCGACCGCCTCGGCCGCGGGCTCGGCCTTGCGCGCCGCCGGGCGCCTGGTGCCGTCGGCGAGGATCGCGGTGATGCGCAGCACGGTCTCGGCCTGGCGGTGGCCGCGCATGCGCCGGTAATTCTTGCGGCGCTTCTTCTTGAAGACGAGGACCTTGTCCGCCTTGCCCTGCTCCAGCACGTCGGCGATGACCAGGGCGCCGTCCACGGCGGGGGCGCCGACCGTCAGCGCGGTGCCGTCATGGAGCGCCAGCACCTCGCTGAAGGTGACCTCGGCGCCCGCCTCGCCGGCGAGCCGCTCGACGGCGATCACGTCGTTCTCCGCGACCTTGTATTGCTTCCCGCCCGTGCGGATGACCGCGTACATGACGCCCTCTTGTCGGCAAGCCGTTGCGGAATGACATGAAGGGCGGCCGATGGGCCGCCGGAAGGTCGCGAATATACCGCCCGAACCGCGCCTGTCAACGGTTTTCGGGGGATTCCGGGCGGTCGGCGGCTCTCCGTCGACGCGGTCTCCGCGGGCCCGTCACGCCCGTCCGGGCGGTGCGTTTTCCCGGCCGGCCGCCGCTTGTCACGGCTCGCCCCTTGGGCTAGGGTCCGGCCCCCGGCGCGTCCCCGGACGCGCCGCCCGTTCCACGCGGTGGGGTGCCGGAGTGGTCGAACGGGGCGGTCTCGAAAACCGTTGTACGCTTTGCGTACCGTGGGTTCGAATCCCACCCCCACCGCCA
>DASWKZ010000063.1:0-12607 GCA_036396355.1 Alphaproteobacteria bacterium | reverse complement strand
GGGCAGCCCGAGCCGCTTCAGCACCTCCTCGGCGGCGGCCGTCATGCGCTCGTGCTCGGCCCCGGAGTCCTCGGGCCGGGTGACGGAGACCAGCTCGACCTTGTCGAACTGGTGCTGTCGGATCATGCCACGGGTGTCCTTGCCGGCGGCGCCGGCCTCGGCGCGGAAACACGGCGTCAGGGCGGTGACGCGCAGCGGCAGCTCGTCCTCGTCGAGGATCCGCTCGCGCACCAGGTTGGTGAGCGGCACCTCGGCGGTGGGAATGAGCCAGTGCTCCGTGGTGGTGACGAACAGGTCCTCGGCGAATCTGGGGAGCTGTCCGGTGCCGAAGAGGGCGGCGTCGCGCACGAGGTAAGGAGGCGCGACCTCGGCGTAGCCGAACTCGGTCGTCTGCAGGTCCAGCATGAAGGCGCCGAGCGCGCGCTCGAGGCGCGCTAAAGCGCCCTTGAGGATGACGAAGCGGGCGCCGGAGATTTTCGCCGCCTGCTCGAAATCCATGAGGCCGAGCGCCTCCCCGATCTCGAAATGCTCCTTCGCTTCGAAATCGAACTTCGGCACCACGCCGACGACGCGCTCCGGCCGGTTCGCGGATTCATCCGGTCCGTGGGGGACATCCTCGGCCGGCAGGTTGGGTAGTTCGGCAAGGGCCGCGTCAAGCTCCGCTTCCAAGCGGTTGGCCACGGCTTCTGCCTCAATCTGAACGGCCTTCTCCTGGGCGACTTGGTCGATGATATGTGTCGCGTTCGCTCCCCTGGCCTTGAGGGCGCCGATCTCCCGCGACAGCGCGTTGCGCCGGGCCTGGATATCCTGCGCCGCGGTGAGCGCCTTGCGGCGCGCGGCGTCCCGTTCGATCAGGGCCTGTGCCTGGGGCTCGAGGCCCCGGCGTCGGAGGCCGTCGTCAAAAGCGTCCGGATTATCGCGGATCCAGCGGATGTCGAACATGCAACGTCACGGGCTCGATGCCTGCCTGCGCGAAGCCGGAGCTTCGCCCTGCGGGCCATAGCCCTTCGGGCGATGGGTCGTTCGGCGAAGGCAGGGCGGCGACACCATAGGGAATTGGCCGATGGGCGTCCACCGCGAAACCCGCCCCGCTCAGCCGCCCGCGGCCCGGCGGCGCCGCTCGACGATCTTCACGGCGAGGATCGAGATCTCGTAGAGGACGAGGATGGGGATGGCGAGGCCGACCTGGCTGATCACGTCGGGGGGCGTCAGCACGGCGGCGGCGACGAAGGTGAGGATGATGGCGTATTTGCGCTTCTCCGCGAGCGCCTTGGAGGAGACCAGCCCCACCCGCCCCATCAGGGTGAGCGCGATGGGGAGCTGGAAGCACAGCCCGAAGGCGAAGATCAGCTTCATCACCAGCGAGAGGTATTCGGCGACCCGCGCCTCGAGCTGGATGGGGAGTTCCCCCGGTCCGCCCGGCGCCTCGAAGCTCACGAAGAAGCGCCAGGCCAGCGGGAAGATGAGGTAGTAGACCAGCGCGCCGCCGGCGAAGAACAGGACCGGCGTCGCCACCAGGAACGGGAGGAAGGCACGCTTCTCGTTGCGGTAGAGCCCCGGCGCCACGAACATCCAGAGCTGGGAGGCGATCACCGGGAAGGTGACGAAGGCGCCCGCCCAGAATGCCACCTTGACGTAGGTGAAGAAGGTCTCGGTGAGGCCGGTGAAGATCATGCGCCGCCCTTCCTGGCCGGCGTAGATCTCGGCCAGCGGCCTGACCAGGAACGCGAAGATGTCCTCGGCGAAGTAGTAGCAGACGAGGAATCCCGCCAGCAGCGCCGCGATGGCGTAGATCAGGCGGTTGCGGAGCTCGATCAGGTGGTCGAGCAGCGGCATCTTGGCGGCGTCGGCCGCCTCGTCGCGGTCCCCGGGAGCCGGCGCTCCGGGGGCGCCGGGCGCGGTTTCGCTCATGTCCCGGCGTCCTTGTCGGTGCTGCCGCCGCCGCCGGCGGGGGCGCTCGGTGCCTCGGGCGGAGGAGCGGGCGAGGCGGGCTCCTTCGCCTTTGCGGGCGCGCGGGACTTCGCCGGCCGGCGTTGCCTCGGTTTCCCCCTTGCCGCGGCGCCGTCCGCGCGATCGACGCCCTCGCCGGCCTCGGGGGGCGCCGTCTCCGGCGCGGTGGTCTCGGGCGGGGAGGGCTTGTCCGGTGCCTCGAGGGACAGCCCCTCGCGAAGCTCGCCCTCGGGGTCGATGGACTTCTCGATCTCGTCCTCGAGGGAGAAGTCGCGGATGTTCCGGACCTCCCGCTGCATCTCGTCGAGGCCGGTATCGCGCGCCATCTCCTCGATGCTGTCCTGGAAGCTGCGGGCCATGGCGCGGGCGCGCGCCACCCATTGCCCGATGGTATGCAGCACGCGCGGCAAATCCTTGGGCCCGATGACGACGATCATCACGATGATGATCACCACCATCTCCACCCAACCGATATCGAACATAAGCGCCTACCCGGTTGGTGTGCGGGGCGACCCGGCGCCCGGCTCAGCCCTGCTTGTTCTCGGCCTCGGCCTTGGCGGCGGACTGGTCCTTCGCGGGACTGTCCGGCTTGGCTTCGCCCTCGACGGCGTTCTTGGCCGCCGCGCTGTCGTCGGCCATGCCGGACTTGAAGTTCTTGATGCCCTTGGCGACGTCACCCATCACCTGGGGCAGCTTGCCGGCGCCGAATATGATGAGGACGATGACCAGAATGATCACCACCTGCCACACGCCAATACTCATGACACGCGCTCCCGGATGTGGATGCGGAACTGCCGCGCCGATAATGGCAGAAAGGCGACGGGGGAGCAACGCGGCCCCCGTCCGCGGGCCCGTGCCTAGGGATCGGCGGGGCGCGGAAACACGAAGGTCTGCGCCGGGTCCAGCGTCACCGTGACATCGGCGCCCTCGGCGGGCATGTGGTGGCCGGGGTCGCGGGAATGGAAATGCACGTGCCGCCCCTCGAAATCGCCCATGCACAGGTGCATGAAGACCGCGCGGCGCAGCATGCGGACGTCGATCACCCGGGCCCGGGCGGCGCCGATCCCCCCTTCCCTGGGCGGGCTTCCCTCCGGCCCGATGCGCAGCGCCTCGGGCCGCATGAGCACCAGCACCGGCGCGCCGTCCGCGAACCCCGCGGCCGGGACCGGACCGAACGGCGTCGCCACCGCGCCGCCGCGCACCGTTCCCTCGAACGCGTTGGTGGAGGAGAAGAAACGGGTGACGAAGGCGCTGACCGGGTGGCAATAGGCCTCCTCGGGCTTGCCGATCTGCACGATGCGGCCCTCGTTCATGACGGCGATCCGGTCGGCGACGTACATCGCCTCCTCGGGGTCGTGGGTGACGATCAGCGCCGTCGCGCCGTGGTCCTTGAGCACCGCCAGCGTCTCCTGGCGGATCTGGGCGCGGAGTTGGGCATCGAGGCCCGAAAACGGCTCGTCGAGCAGGATCAGCCTGGGATCGGGGGCGAGCGCGCGGGCCAGCGCCACCCGCTGCTGCTGGCCACCCGAGAGCACGTGGGGATAGGCGTCGGCGAAACCGCTCATGCCGAGCTGGGCGAGGATGGCCATGACGCGCTCGCGCCGCGCGCGCGGGCCGAGGCCGGTGAGTCCGAACGCGACGTTCCCGAACACGGTCAGGTGCGGGAACAGGGCCGTGTCCTGGAACACGAGGCCCACGCCCCTGCGCTCGGGCGGCACGTCGATCCGCCCGTCGGCAACCACGCTGCCGTTGATGATGATGCGTCCGCGCTGCAGAGTCTCGAGCCCCGCGGCGAGGCGCAGGGTCGTGGTCTTGCCGCACCCCGAGGGGCCGAGCAGGCAGAACATCTCCCCCGGGGCGATGGCGAGGCTGACGTCGTGGAGGACCTCGTCGATGCCGTCGTAGACGTGATCGACATGCTCGAACTCGAGGACGTTGCCCTGGCTCACGACTCGGCCCCTTCCCGTCCGCCGCCCCTGCTGCCCGGGCGCGACCGCGCGATGGCGACGCTGAGGACGATCACCGGGACGATCCCCACGAGGACGATGGCAAGGGCGGCACTCGATGCATCCGCGAGACGCTCGTCGGATGCCAACTGATACGTCCGAATGGCCAGGGTGTCAAAGTTGAAGGGCCGCAGGATGAGTGTCGCCGGCAGCTCCTTCATGACGTCGACGAACACCAGCAGTCCCGCCGTGAGCAGGCTTCCCCACATGATCGGAAGGTGCACCCGGGCCAGGCTCCGGGCCGGGCGCATCCCCAGGGTGCGCGCGACCTCGTCCATGTGGGGCGTGATCTTGGCCAGCGACGACTCGACGGTATTGAAGGACACCGCGAGGAAGCGGACCAGATAGGCGAAGGTGACGGCGACGATGGTGCCCGACAGCACCAGGCCGGGCTCCACGCCGAGGAGGCCACGCGCCCAGTCGTTCAGCACCCCGTCGATCCAGGCGAAGGGGATGAGGACGCCGACCGCGATCACCGCGCCGGGAACGGCGTAGCCCATGCTCGCCAGGCGGGCGGCGGCGGCCATCAGGCGGTTGGGCCGCAGCCTGAGTCCGTAGGCGAGGATCACCGCTACCGCCACCGCGAGGATGGCCGCCAGCGCGGCGAGGACGAAGGTGTTGCGGGCATGGGCGAGGAAGCGGGCGTCCACCATCTCGCCCGCGGTCTCCACCGACCACGCGGACAGCGCCGCGCCGGGGATGACGAAGCCGAGGACCAGCGGCCCCGCGCAGGCGGCGACGGCGAGCCCGGCGCGCGCGCCCTCCAGGCGGAAGCCCGGGAGCCGCCGGTAGCGGGTGCTGGTGTGATGCACCCGGCCGCGGCCGCGCGACAGCCGCTCCGCCAGGATCAGGACGAAGATGAACGCCATGAGGGTCGCCGCCAGCTGGGCCGCGGCGGCGGGCTCGCCCAAGCCGTACCAGGTGCGGAAGATGCCGGTGGTGAAGGTGTCGACCGCGAAATACTGGACGGTGCCGAAATCGTTGAGGGTCTCCATCAGGGCCAGCGCCACGCCGGTGGCGATCGCCGGACGCGCGAGCGGCAGGGCCACCGACCGGAAGCTCTGGAAAGGCGTGCGACCGAGGGTGCGGGCGACCTCCAGCACGCAGACGGACTGCTCGAGGAAGGCGGCGCGCGAGAGCAGGTAGACGTAGGGGTAGAGCACCAGCGTCATCATCACGATGGCGCCGCCGAGGCTGCGGATCTCCGGGAACCAGTAGCCGCCGTATCCCCACCCGGTGACGGCGCGGAGCGCCTCCTGGACCGGGCCCGCGAACTCCAGCAGGCCGGTATAGGTATAGGCGATGACATAGGCGGGCACTGCCATCGGCAGCAGCAACGCCCACTCGAACAGGCGTCGGCCGGGGAACCGGCACATGGTGACCAGCCAGGCGGTGCCGACGCCGATCACGAAGGTCCCCGCCCCCACCCCCAGCATCAGCCAGACCGAATTGGCGACATAGCTGGGAAGCAGCGTGCGCGCGAGGTGGCTCCACACCTCGGGCGACGGGACGAAGACATAGGACACCACCACTACCACCGGCACCGCCACCAGCGCCGCGATCAGCAGGGTGAAGAACGACCACGCGTCGGGCCGCGCCCAGCGCCGTGCGCCGGCCGCGGCCCGAAGGGGTTCCTCGGGAAGGTAGGTTTCGGTGGTCAGGCGGTCCTCTCCCCGTTCGGACCCGCCGGTCGGCTCAGCGCCAGCCGGCCAGGTCCATCATCCTGACGGCGTCCGCGTTGTAGCGTCCCAGGGTGGCGACGTTCAACGGATCGGCCTTGAACTTGCCCCAGGAGGCGACGATGGCCGAGGGGGCGACGTCGGCCCGCACCGGGTACTCGAAATTGGCGTCGGCGAAGGCCTTCTGGGACCCCTTGCCGAGGAGGAACTCGATCAGCCTGAGCGCGTTCTCCTCGTTCTTGGCGTGCCGCGCGATGCCGGCGCCCGATATGTTCACATGGGTGCCGCGCCCGTCCTGGTTGGGCCCGTCCTGGTTGGGGAAGAAGACCCCGATCTTGGAAACCAGCTCCTTGTCCTTGGACTCCTCGGAGGCGGTGAGCCACCCGAAATAGTAGGTATTGGAGATGGCGATGTCGCCCTCCCCGGCGCCGACGGCGCGGATCTGGTCGCGATCCCCGCCCTTGGGCGTGCGCGCCATGTTGGCGACGATCGCCTTGGACCACTCCAGCGCCTTGTCCTTGCCGTGGGCGGCGATGAGGGAGGCGACCAGGGACTGGTTGTAGATGTTGTTGGAGGACCGCACCAGGATTCGCCCCTTCCACTTGGGATCGGCGAGGGCCTCGTAGGTCGAGAGCTCCGAAGGCTTGACCCGGTCCTTGTGGTACATGATTACCCGGGCGCGCATGGTGAGGCCCACCCACAGCCCGTCCGGCTGCCGCATGGAGGCCGGCACCACCTTCTTGGCCAGCTCCGAGGTCATCGGGCGGAACAGGCCGGCGTCCTCGGCCCGGCCCAGGTTGCCGGCATCAACCGTGATCAGCACGTCGGCGGGGGAATTGCGCCCCTCGCGCTTGAGGCGCTCGAACAGGGCATTAACATTGCCCTGGATGATGTTGACCTTTATGCCGGTTTCCCGGGTGAAGCTGTCGTAGAGCGCCTGGTCGGCCTTGTAGTGCCGCGACGAATAGACGTTGACCTCGGCGGCGGCGGCCGGGGCGTGGGGACCGGCGGCGAACAGGACCGCGCCGCCGGCGAGGGCGGCGGAGACGAGCGCGGAACGGACGTTTCCTGGAAGGATCATGGTTTTCCTCGTTGGTGGGCTGGGATAGAATCTTATATGCGAATGCATCGCAATTGCAGATAAAGTACTTGGATTTCCGAGCCCTGCAAGGATTATTTTGCATCGGCACTTATGCCGAAACGATATGGCTTTCCGGCCATAACGAAACGCGATCGCCTGACGACGGCAATCCCGCGGCCACCATCGGGCGGCCTCGCATGTCGCGATCGGACATTCCATGGATGGATCGATGGATGGATCGAGTGTCCCGGGGCGCCCGCCCCGGGCTTCACGGCCGGCGGTCGGGGTCCCCTGCCCGCCCCTCGCCGGCAACCCCGGACTCGCTGTCCTCGTCGCCGTCCTCGTCGGGGAACTGCAGGGCCAGCGCCGCCCCTTCCGCGTCGTCGTCCGACTCCTCCTCCCCCTCCTCCGGCGCTCCCTGCAGGTCGGTGATCTGGATGGCGGGGCGCCGGTCCAGCAGTCCGGCGGCCTTGAGGTCGTCGAGCCCGGGGAGGTCGGTGATCGATTCGAGGCCGAAATCGCTGAGGAACTTCGGGGCCGTGCCCCAGGTGACCGGCCTTCCGGCGGTGCGACGCCGCCCCTTGGGGACCACCCAGCCCGCCTCCAGGAGCGCGTCCAGCGTCCCGCGGCTGAGCCCGACGCCGCGGATCTCCTCGATCTCGGCCCGGGTCACCGGCTGGTGGTAGGCGACGATGGCGAGGGTCTCCATGGCCGCGCGCGACAGCCGCCGCGGCACCGTCATGTGGACCCGGAGCTCCTCGCCGAGGTCGTCGGCGGTGCGGAAGGACCAGCGCCCGCCGGCGCGCACCAGGTTCACGCCCCGGTGGCGGTACTGCTCGGCGAGGGCGGCGAGAAGCCGGGGAACGGCGGCGCCGTCGGGCAGGCGGTCGGCGATCGTCTCCTCCGCCAGCGGTTCGGGGGCGGCGAACAGCACCGCCTCGAGGAGGCGCAGATGGTGGGCGTCGATCTCCGACGTCCGCCCGCTCTCTTCCGGCGCGTCGGCGGCCCTCCGCCGGCGCCCGTCGGGATCGTCGGGCATCGGTCCGGCGTCGCTCATGGGCCCTGCCCCGTGGTTCCGCGCGGGCGCACGTAGATGGGGAGGAACGCCCCCTCCTGGCGGACCTCGGCCTGGCCCTGCCGCACCAGCTCGAGGGTGGCGACGAAGGTGGAGGCCAGGGCCGAGCGCCTGAGGATGCCGTCCTTGAGCCCCTGCGGCAGGAAGGCGAGCAGGCTCTGCCAGTCGGGGACGCGGCCCAGCAGGGCGCGCAGGCGCTCCACCGCCTCCTCCACCGAATACAGCTCCTGGGGCGCGATGTGGAGCGTGGTGTCGGTCCCCCGGGACCGGATCGCACCGTAGGCGCGCAGCAGCTCGTAGAGGCTCGGCTCGAAGACCGCGTCCCTGACAACTTCCACCCCTTCGGGCCGGCCGCGCGGGAACACGTCGCGTCCCAGCAGGGGTCTTCCGAACAGACGCCGGCTGGCGTCCTGCATGGCCTCCAGCCGTCTCAGCTGGAACGCCAGGGCCTCCGCCATCTGCTGACCGGTGGGCTGCTCCTCTTCATCGAGCTCGGGAAGCAGCAGCCGCGATTTGAGGTACGCCAGCCATGCCGCCATGACCAGATAGTCGGCGGCGACCTCGAGACGGACGCGCTGGGCCTGGGCGATGAACGCGAGGTACTGGTCGGCGAGCGCCAGGATCGAGATTCTCGCCAGATCGACCTTCTGCTCGCGGGCGAGGTTGAGAAGCAGGTCGATGGGCCCCTCGAAGCCATCGAGATCCAGCAGGAACTCGTCTTCGAGACCGGGGACGGCGCTCGCCTCGCCGATGACGGGTCCGTTCCCCCGGTGGCTTTCGGTGTCGCTCATGGGGTTCATTCTAACCGTGTCCGGTGACGGTTGCGATCAGTTCGATGAGCGCCTGGGACGGCACCCCCACCAGCCAGCGAAGGATGTTGATGTCGTAGCCGAGTTCCCGCCCGGCGAGGGGCAGGAGGAACAGGGCCCCGATCAGGATGGCGAGCCCGAAACGCTCGAGCCGGGCGAGCGGCCGCGCCAGCACATCCGGGAGCAGTCCGACCGCCACCCGGCCGCCGTCCAGCGGCGGCAGAGGTATCATGTTAAAAACAGCCAACAACACATTGATAAAAATTGCGTTCTCAAGGTTATCCGCGATCCAGGACGCGGCCGCGGGCGGCGCCAGCACGACGGCATGGATAAGGATCGCCGAGACAGTGGCCAGGGCCAGGTTCATCCCCGGACCGGCGGCGGCGACCCACACCATGTCCCGGCGCGGCCGGCGCAATCGCCCGAAATTCACCGGCACCGGCTTGGCATAGCCGAACAGGATCGGCGAGCCCGAGAACAGCAGCAATGCCGGGATGAGAATCGTCCCGAACGGGTCCACGTGGCGCAGTGGGTTGAGGCTCACGCGCCCGGCCCGGTAGGCGGTGTCGTCGCCGAAATAGAGCGCGGCAAAGCCGTGGGCGGCCTCGTGCAGGGTGATGGCCAGCAAGATCGGGATCAGCCACACCGAAACCTGGTACAGGATGACTTCCGATTGGCCCATCACCGCGCCCCTTGCAGCACCGGGGCAAGCAGCCGCTCGAGCTCGGCGCCGGCGGCGGCGGCGTCGAAGGACGACGGCGTCCCGACCGCGCCGATGGAGCGCGACAGGCGTGCCGCCGTTTCCCCGGCGACGGCGGGACAGGCCGCCGCTACCTCGCCCATCTCGGCGAGGTTCCCGTTGCAGTGCAGGACCAGATCGCAGCCGGCGTCGAGCGCCGCCGCCGCGCGCGTGCCCACGGGACCCGATAGCGCCCCCATCGAAAGGTCGTCGGAGATCAGCACGCCGGCGAAGCCGATTGTTGCGCGGACGGCCTCGCCGATCACCACGGGCGAGAGCGTGGCTGGCCGGTCGGCGTCGAGCGCCGCGTACACGACATGCGCGGTCATCGCCCAGGGCTCGGGGCCGGCGCGCCCGGCGACGGCCTTGAACGGCGCGAAGTCGTGGGCATGCAGTGTCGCTCGATCGGCGCCGACGCGCGGCAGCGCCCGGTGGCTGTCGACCCGGGCGCGGCCGTGGCCGGGGATGTGCTTGAGGACGGGCACGATGCCGGCCGCCGCCAGGCCGTCGCAGAAGGCGGCGCCGAGGGCGGCGACGCGCCCCGGATCGTCGTCGAACGCCCGGTCCCCGATCACCGGGTCGGCCCCGGGGATGGGCACGTCGAGGACGGGGGCGCCGTCGACGGTGATGCCGGCCGCGCGCAGCTCGGCCCCGATCAGCCGGCCGTCGAGGTACGCGGCCCGGATCGCGGCGTCTCCGTCGATGCGGGCGAGCCGTCCGAACAGGGCCGCGGGCGGCGACGCGCGCCAGCAGGGCGGGCCGAGGCGCGCGACCCTCCCCCCTTCCTGGTCGACCAGCACCGGCGCGTCGGCACGGCCCACGGCGTCGCGCAGCTCCGCGGTGAGCAGCCTCAGCGGCTCCGGTTCCGAGACGTTGCGCGCGAACAGGATGAACCCCAGCGGGTCATGGGCGGCGATGAAGGCGCGCTCGGCGGGGGTGAGCCGGGTTCCCCCGAGACCGGTGATGAAGGCCTTGGGCATGGTCCGTTCGGTCAGGGCGCGACCACCATGCAGCCGACCTTGCGGGCCGCAAGCTTGCCGCACAGCGCATCGGCCGCCCTGCGGTCGGGCAATGGCCCCGCCCGCAGGCGGTAATATACGCCGCGGCTGCCGAGATCGGCACGCTCGACGCCGACGTCGAGGCCGCCGAGCACGTCGTCGTGCGCCTTGGCGAGACGCGCGGCTTCGGCGCGGGCGCGGGCGGCGTCCCGGACCGCCGCCAGCTGGACCCGGAACGCGCCGGCCTGTGCCACGCGCGGAGACGGCGCGGACGCTTGGGAGCGATCGGGCGGCGGAGTGCCAGGCCCGGTGTCGGCAGGCTCGGCCGTGTCCTTCGGCGGCGCCGGCGACACGGGCACCTCGGCCGGAGCCCCGGTCGGCTCCCGATCGGGGGCGAGCGGGCCCGCCGGCACCGACGGCGCGGGGTCGGAGGCCTCGGGCCGGTCGGCCGGCGTTTCGGGGGGCAGGAGCAGGCGCTCCACCCTGGGCACCGCGGGTTCCGGCCCTATGGTGTCGTAGACCAGCTTGTCGCGGTTGGGGACCTCGAGTCCGCCGGGGTCTTGCGGCCGCAGCTTGACCGGGGAATCGTCGGCGGTAATGACGGGCACCACGGATGACGGGTCCCGCTGCCCCTCCACCGTCGCGTACCACGCGATGCCCGCGAAGGCGCCGAGCGCGGCCAGCGCCGCCAGGACGCCGACCAGACGGCCGCGGACGGCGCGCCGCGGGGCGGCCGGATAGGCGTCCTCGAGAAAGGGATCGATGCCCGAATCATCCCGCACCGGCACATCGTCCTCGTCGGACCGGAAGCGCGGCTCGATGCGGGGCCCGCCATGGCCTTGATCCGAGGTCATCAACGCATCTCCTCAACAGGCTCGACCCCCAACACCGCGAGGCCGGAGGCGATCACCAGAGCCACCCCCCGCACCAGGGCAAGACGCGCGAGCGACAATTCGACGTCTTCGGGCACGACGACCCGCAGGCTCGAATCGGTGTTTCCCTGGTTCCACCAGTTATGAAATTCGGCCGCGAGATCGACGAGATAATAGACGATCCGGTGCGGCTCATGGGCCTCGGCCGCGCTTTCCACCTGCCGCGGCCAGGCCGCCAGCTTCCTGATCAGAGCAATCTCGTCCTCTCGGGTCAAGCGCGACAGGATTTTGCCGTCCTCGGAGGGGATCAGAACTCGCATGTAGGCATAGGGCGGTTCCGGCGGCGCGGCGCGCGATTCCAGTCCCAGCTCCTCGCCCGCATTGCGGAAGACCGAGCACGCGCGGGCGTGGGCGTACTGGACGTAGAACACGGGATTGTCGCGGGTCTGCTCGGTGACCTTGCGCAGGTCGAAGTCGAGCGCCGCGTCGTTGGAGCGGGTCAGCATGATGAAGCGCACCACGTCCTTGCCGACCTCCTCCACGACCTCGGACAGCGTCACGAAGGTGCCCGCCCGCTTCGACATCTTCACGGGTTCGCCGGCGTCCAGCAGATGCACGAGCTGGCACAGCTTGACGTCGAGTGCGGCCTTGCCGTCGGTCAGCGCGGCGACGGCGGCCCGCATGCGCTTCACGTAGCCGCCGTGGTCGGCGCCCCAGACGTCGATCATGGCGGAGAATCCGCGCCGGACCTTGTCCAGGTGATAGGCGATGTCGGTGGCGAAATAGGCCCAGCTGCCGTCGGATGTCCTGAGCGGCCGGTCGACGTCGTCGCCGAAGGCAGTGGAGCGGAACAGGGTCTGCGGGCGCGGCTCCCAGTCCTCGGGCTTCATGCCCTTGGGGGGCTCCAAGACCCCCTCGTAGATCAGCCCCTTCTCCTGCAGCCGGGCGAAGGCCTCGTCGACCGCACCCTTCTTCACCAGCTCCCGCTCCGAGGTGAACACGTCGTGGGCGACGCCGAGGGCGGCGAGATCCCGGCGGATCAACGCCATCATGGCATCGGTGGCGAAGGCGCGCACCGGCTCGAGCCATACCCCCTCCTCCGCGCCGAGCCATTGCCGCCCGTCGCGCCCGGCCAGGGCCCGGCCCGCCTCCTTGAGGTACGCGCCCGGATAGAGTCCCTCCGGGATGTCACCGATCGCTTCGCCGAGGGCCTCGCGGTAGCGGAGATGGACGGAGCGGGCCAGCGCGTCGACCTGGGCGCCGGCGTCGTTGACGTAGTACTCGCGGGTCACCGCGAAGCCCGCCTTCCCCAGCAGCGCCGCCAGCGCGTCGCCGACCACCGCGCCGCGGGCGTGGCCCACATGCATGGGCCCGGTGGGATTGGCCGAGACGTACTCG
>DASWKZ010000062.1:0-9479 GCA_036396355.1 Alphaproteobacteria bacterium | reverse complement strand
CGACGCCGGCCAGCACCCCCGGCCCGTAGACGCGCAGGAGCGCGGGATCGACCGCGTGGAGCCGCCAATGGGCGCGCAGCGACGCCAGCGAGGTCACCACGATGACCGCCAGCGAGGTGCCGACCGCCAGATGCATGCGCGCGGGGCCTCGGCGATGCCGAGGATGCCCTGGACGTGGTAGAGGGCCGGCACGATGACGATGCCGCCGCCGATGCCCAGCATCCCCGCGATCAGCCCGGCAAAGGCGCCGATGGCGGCGAGCGCCAGGACCAGGATGACGATGATCAGCGGGTTTTCCACGGGGCCTCCACGGCGGACGGGTCGGGGCGAGATGCGCGGGCGCCCCGGCTTTCCGTCGGGGGCTTCGCCGTCCCTATTTCTTCTCGGGCTCGAGCCTGAGCGCGGCGGAGTTGATGCAGAAGCGCATGCCCGTGGGCTTCGGCCCGTCGGGGAAGAGGTGGCCGAGATGGGCGTCGCAGCGCGCGCACAGAACCTCGGTGCGGATCATGCCGTGGCTGGAATCGGTCTCGGCGGCGACGGCGTCGGCGGTCGCGGGCTTGGTGAAGCTGGGCCAGCCGGTGCCGGACTCGAACTTGTCGTCGGAGGCAAACAGCGGTGCCCCGCAGCAGACGCAGGCATAGGTGCCGTCCTCGTGGCAGTCCCAGTAGCGGCCGCTGAAGGCGCGCTCGGTGCCCTTCCGGCGGGTGACCTGGTACTCCTCCTCCGACAGCTGGGCCCGCCACTCGTCGTCGGATTTCGCGATCTTCTCGGCCATTCAACCTCTCCATATGGGCCAACGGCCCGGAGTCTGCGCGCCCGGCCCGGGGGTTGCAACAGGGGCGCGCGTCCCCGTCAGGCGAGCGGCGGCGGCCCGCCGTCGGGCGGGGGAACCTCGAAGGCGTTCACGGTGAGCGCGATCATGGTGTAGTAGCCGGCGAGCGCCACCAACTCGATCAGCTTTCCCTCTCCCAGGGCCATGCGCGCGCGGGCATAGGTCTCGTCGGTCAGGTTCCGCAGCTCCAGGAGCTCGGTCAGCGCGTCGTAGGCGCAGCGCTCCTCGTCCGATTCGAGTGGCGGCACCCGGCGGTGGCGCAGGGCCTCGATCACCGGCTTCGATAGCCCCGCCTCGCGCGCGGCGCGCTCGTGGGCGGCCCAGGCATACTGCGCCTTCCAGTAGCGCGCCGTGGTGAGCACGGCGAGCTCCTTGAGGCGCGGCGGGAGCGCGGTGGCGGTGCGGAAATGCATGCCCAGCGGATGGGTGCGCTCGCACAGCGCCGGCACCCGCAGCCAGACGGCGAAGGGCCCGCGCAGCACGCCGCCGCGGGGGCCCGTCACCTCCTCGGCGAGGCGCCTCTGGGCCTCGGTCATGTCGGCGGGATCGAGGACGGGGATGCGGGTCATCGGCGAGGGCCTCTCTCCGGCGCCGCGGCGGGCGCGGGTGGATTCCCGGGCAAGTGTGATCGGTCGCGCCAGCGCCCGCAAGGATTCCACCCCGCGGCGGCGAGCCCCGCGAACGGAAGCGGCGGGCCCGAGGGCCCGCCGCTCCGAAGACACCCGGTCCGGCGATGCGATCAGGCGAGGGCCGCCTTGACCCTTTCGGGCGTCAGCGGGCCCCGGCGGATGCGCACGCCGGTGGCGTCGTAGACCGCGTTGGCGACGGCCGCCGAGACCGGCCGGGTCGCCCCCTCGCCGGCACCGGTCGCGGCCTTGTCGGGCCGGTTGAGGAGGACCACGTCGATCGCCTCCGGCGCGTCCGGCGTCTCCAGGATCGGGTAGGACGCCCAGTCGACGCTGGTGACCCGGTCGGGCTCGAACTGCACCTCCTCGAACAGGGTGCGGCTGAGCGCCATCGTCACGTTGCCCTCGAGGCAGAGCCTCAGCCCCTCGGGGTTGATGACGAGGCCGCAATCGTGGGCGACGGTGAACTTCCGGGCCCAGATGCGCCCGGAGCGCTTGTCGACCTCGGCCTCGCAGACGACCGCCACCCGCGTGCCGTTGCGCAGGGCGTAGCTGACGCCCCGCCCGGACACGGTGGTCTTGCCGCCCTGGCCCTTGCGCGGGCCCACGCGGGGCTTCCAGCCGGCCTTCTCGGCGGCCGCCTTGACCAGCTCGCGGTCGCGGCCCTCCTTGAGGTATTTGAGCCGGAACGCCACCGGGTCCATGCCCGCCGCCTCGGCCAGCTCGTCCAGGAACTGCTCGCAGGCAAACTGGATCTGCGGCCCCAGCGGGTCGCGCAGGTGCGACGTGCGGAGCGGCGAGTAGCGGTCCAGGAACGGCGGGATCACCTGCCAGCCGAGCTTCCGCGCCGGGATGTCGTAGGTGTCCTCCGGCGAGCGGAAGAACTTGCGCGGGTTGAGCTTGGCCCCGAGCTGCTGGCCCGCCAGGTTGTCGCTGGGCTTGGACTCGTTGGAGCGCACGTCCTGGCGGTCGAAGCCCTTGGAGACGAACTCGTAGGCGACCACGTTGCCGCCGGCGTCGATGCCGCCGCGGGCGAAGTGGACCGAGGCCGGACCCTTGGGGTCCCAGCCGGTGCCTTCCTCGCGCATCCCCTGGACCCGCACCGGACGGCCGACCAGCTTGGACATGACGGCGGCCTGCATGGCGGCGTCGCCGGCGTCGTTGCGGCCATACGACCCGGGCCCCGGCACCCAGATGCCGCGCACGCTGTCCTTGGGCAGCCCGGCGATGCGCTGCACGCCCTCGGCGGTGAAGTGCGGCTTCTGGGAGCCCGTCCACACGGTGCCCCCGTCCGCCCGCACGTCGGCGATGGCGCAGGCCGGCCCCATGCTGGCGTGGGACTGGAACGGCCACTCGTACTCGGCCCGGACCACCTTGGCCGCGCCCTTGAGCGCCGCCTCGATGTCGCCCTTCTCGGTGTCCATCTTCTCGGCGATGACCCTGGCCTTGCGGATGTGGGCGTAGAGGTCCTTCATCTCGGTGAAGGGCTTGCCGCCGTCGGACCACCTGACCTTGAGCGCGCGGGCGGCGCGGACGGCGTCCCACTCGGTCTCGGCGACGACGCCCAGGAACTCCTTCTCGTGGACCACCCGGGCGCCCTTGATGTGCTTGATGGAGCCGGCGTCGTAGCCGACCGCGTGGGCGCCGGCCTTCTCGGGGTGGATCACCCGGCCATGCATCATGCCCGGCACCTTGACGTCGGTGATGAAGTCCATGGTGCCGAACACCTTGCCCGGCACGTCGGTGCGCGGGAAGGACTTGCCGACGACCCTGTATTCCGACGGCTTCTTGGGCTTGGCGGCGCCCTCGGCGTACAGGCTGTTCCCGTATCTCTTGTTCCACTTGAGCTTGTGGTTGAAGTAGCGGCCCTGGAGGATCTCCGCATAGGAGATCTTCTTCGCGGCGTTGCCCTTGACGCTGACGACGCCGTCGTTCACCTCCAGCTTCGCCGGCTCGGCGCCGAGGCGCTTGCCCGCTTCCTCGACGAGCACGCGGCGGGCCTCGGCGGCGATGGCGCGCATGGCCTTGCCGCCGCGCTGCACCGCGGTCGAGCCGGAGGCGCCGCCCTGGTTCACCGAATGGTACGTGTCGCCCATGATGGTGGTGACGCGCCCGTAATCGACGTCGAGCTCATCGGCGACGATCTGGGAGATGGCGACGTCGACGCCCTGGCCCATGTCCATCTTGCCGAAGAAGGCGGTGACGTGGCCGTCGGCGGTGATGGCGATGAACGAATCGAGCTCATCGGGCATCAGCCTGGGCTTGACCGCGGCGCCGAAGCTCATGGCGGCCCTGGCCTTGCCGGTGCCGCCGATGGGCGGCGCGGCGATGGTGACGACCAGCGCCCCCGCGCCCCGCAGCAGGGCCCGGCGGGAGAGCGCGAAATCCCTCGGAGACATCATCGTGGTCATGATCCTGCCCTCCCCTTAAGACGCCATCGCCCGGGCGGCGCGCTTGACCGCCCGGATGATCCCCATATGGGTCCCGCAGCGGCACTTGATGCCGGCCAGGCCCTCGCGGATCTCGCCGTCGCTCGGCTTCGGGTTCTTCGCCAGCAGCTCGGCCGCCGTCATGATCCAGCCGTTGAGGCAGTAGCCGCACTGGGGCGCCTGCTCCTCGACGAAGGCCTTCTGCAGCGGATGCGGCTTCTCCGGCGTGCCGAGGCCGGCCAGGGTGACGACCTTCTTGCCCCGGACCTCGCCCACCGGCATCACGCAGGACCGCGTGGCCACGCCGTCGACGTGCACGGTGCAGGCGCCGCACTGCGCCAGCCCGCAGCCGAAATGGGGATTGTTGAGACCGACGTCGTTCCTCAGCGCGTAGAGGAGCGGCATCTCCGGGTCGGCCCGGAAGCTGTAGGGCCGCCCGTTCACGTTGAGCCTGATGCGCTGTTCCTTAGCCATGCTTGGCCTCCCTTGACCAATCGCCACCTCGCCGCCGCCCGGCGCCGCGGCGTGATCGACCGAAGTCTGCTCGAAACCGAATTCGGAGCGGACCCGATGGGGATACGAAATCTCTCCCGGGCCGCCTCTTGTTCTTCTTGCGCCCGGGCGGCGGCGTGGCACCGCCCTGCGTGTGTTCACGGCCTCGGGGGATTCGAGACCCGCCCCAGGCCGCTGTCAAGGCGATTGAGCGGCGCTCAACCCGGATCGTCGCCCGGGCGCCGGTTGAAGGCCGCGATGTCTTCCTCGGTGTCGAGGTCGACCAGGGGCCCGTCCCCGGACACCGCCACCTCGCGCACGGCCTCGGCGTGGGCCGCGATCAGCGCCTTGGCGCCGCGGTCGCCCGCGAGCGCCCGGAGCTCGGGGAAGAACGTGCGCGCGAACAGGACCGGGTTGCCCTGGCGTCCGCCCGCCCGGGGCACGCAGATGGCGGCGCCGGCGGCGGGATCGAAGGCGGCGATGAGACCGGCGACGTCGCCGCTCTCGAGGGCCGGCATGTCGCCGAGGCAGACGAGGGCGCCGTCCACGTCCCCAGGCAGCGCGGCGATACCGGCACGGATCGAGGTGGCGATGCCCTCGGCGTAATCGGGGTTATGGGCGAAGGTGACGGTGATCCCGGCGAGGGCGGCGCGCACCTTCTCCGCCTCGTGGCCGGTGACCACGACGACGGGCGCCGCCCCGCCTTCGATGACGCGTCGCACCACCCGGGTAATCATCGGCTCGCCCCCGATACTGGCGAGGAGCTTGTTGCGAGCGCCCGCGCGGGTCGAGCGCCCGGCGGCGAGCACGACCGCAGCGATCACCCCGCCTTCTCGACCGCCGCCACCGGCGGCCGCTGGGCGTCGGGAATGCCCTTCTTCTTGGGCCGCAGCACGTCGATCATCTGGGCGACGATGGAGACCGCGATCTCGGCCGGCGACAGCGCGCCGATGTCGAGCCCCACCGGCCCGTGGATGCGGTCGAGATCGGCGTCGGTGAAGCCTTGGGTCTTCATGCGCTCGCGGCGCTGGGCCTGGGTCTTGCGCGAGCCCAGGGCACCGATGAAGAAGGCCTCGGAGGCGAGCGCGGCGGCCAGCGCCGGCTCGTCGAGCTTGGGGTCGTGGCTGAGCGTCACCACCGCCGAGCGGCGGTCGAGCGCGAAGGCGCGGAGCGCGTCGTCGGGCCAGTCGTGGGACAGCTTGGCGCCCGGGAAGCGCGCCTCGCTCGCATAGGTGGTGCGCGGGTCGATCACGGTGACGTCGAATCCCACCTCGCGGGCGAGCCGCGTGAGGTACTGCGAGATGTGCCCGGCGCCGACGATGGCGAGCCGCAGCGGCGGGGCGAGGACCTGGATGAAGACCCGGCGCCCGCCGTCCTCGACCAGGCGGCTGCGCTCGCGGGCAAGGGCCTCCCTCACCGCCTCCTGGAGGACCGCGTCGAGCTCGAGCTCCCCCTCCACCTTGCCGCCGGTGACCAGCGCCTGCGCGCCCGAGGCGATGTCGGTGACGAGCGCCAGCTCCTGCTTGCCCTCGCGGGCGGCGAGGAGCGCCTTGAGACGATCGAGCTTCATCCCACCTTCTCGACGTAGATCTCGATCCTGCCGCCGCAGCTGAGCCCCACCTCCCAGGCCTGGTCGTCGGCGACGCCGAAATCCACGAGCCGGGGCTTGCCCTCGCGGATCACCTCGCGCGCCGCCTCGACCACCGCGTTCTCGACGCAGCCCGCCGACACCGAGCCCACGAAGTTGCCGTCGCCGTCGACGGCGAGCTGACTGCCCACGGGTCGCGGCGAGGAACCCCAGGTGGTGATCACGGTGGCGAGCGCCACCTCGCGGCCGTCCTCCTTCCAGCGCCGGGCGACGCCCAGCACGTCGTCCTCGCTGCCGGCAACGATGTCGTTCATGCCTGTCCTCGCATCCTCGCTCGATCTCCTGCCGGCGTCAGAGATACCCCGCCCCCGGGGCCCAAGACAAGCCTCGCCCACCCGGGCGGCCTTGACAATCGGGGCGGCCGGGCGGCAGAAAGTCGGCGATCAGGAGGCATCCACCGCCCACAAAAGGGGAGGACCATGGCCGAACCCGTCTCGCTCCGCGTCAACGGCGCGGAGAGGCCCGTCGACGCCGATCCCGCGACGCCGCTCCTCTACGTGCTGCGCGACCATCTCGGGCTCAAGGGCACCAAATACGGCTGCGGGGTGGAACTCTGCGGCACCTGCTCGGTGATCCTCGACGGCGAGCGCGCCTACGCCTGCACCACGACGCTGGCCGAGGCCGCCGGCCGGGACGTCGTCACCATCGAGGGGATCGGCACGCCCGAGGCCCTCCATCCGCTGCAGAAGGCGTTTCTCGACGCCCACGCTTACCAGTGCGGCTACTGCACGCCGGGCCTGATCGTCGCCGCCAAGGCCCTGCTCGACAAGACCCCTGACCCGGACGAGGAGGCGGTCCGCGTCGCGCTCCAGGACAACCTGTGCCGCTGCGGCACCCACGGCCGCATCATAGATGCCGTCCGCCAGGCGGCCCGGGAGATGGCGCCATGAACGGCGAGGCGCCGCGCCTTCCGGGAAGTCTGCGCAAGAGCCCGGCCATCGATTCCTGGATCGCGGTCAACGCCGACGGCACCATCACCGCCAGGACCGGCAAGGTCGAGATCGGCCAGGGCATCAAGACCGCGATCGCGCTGATCGCCGCCGAGGAGCTCGACGTCGCGCTCGAGCGCATCCGCGTCGTCAGCGGCGTCACCGGCGAGACCGCCGACGAGGGCGTGACCTCGGGCTCGGGCTCCATGGAGCAGTCGGGCCGCGCCATGCGCCAGGTCGCGGCCGAGGCCCGGGCGGTGCTGGTGGCGCTGGCGGCCGACAGGCTCGACGTCGAGGCGTCCGCGCTGGAGGTCGAGGACGGCGCCGTGCGCAGCCCCGCCACCAACCAGCAGGTGACCTATTGGGAGATCCTGGGGGGCAAGCCGTTCGGGCGCGACGCCACCGGCGAAGCGCAGCCCAAGAAGGCGTCGAGCTTCAGGCTGGTCGGCCGCGACGTGCCCGAGCTCGACGGCGTCGCCAAGGTCACGGGCGGTCCCGTGTTCATCCACGACCTCGCGATGCCGGGGATGCTGCACGCGCGGCTCGCGCGGCCCCCCTCCTATTCGGCCCGCCTCCAATCCGTGGACACCAAGGCCGCCGAGGCGGTCCCCGGCGTCGTCAAGGTGGTGCGCGACGGGCGCTACCTCGCCGTCATCGCCGAGACCGAATGGGCGGCGATGCGCGCCCGCGTCGCGCTGGCCGAGTCTGCCCGCTGGGAGGAGGAGGCGACGCTTCCCGACGAGGAGCGCCTCTACGAGTGGCTGGTCAGCAACGAGACCGCCGCCCATCCGGTGGTGGACGGCACGCCCACCGAGGACCCGGTCCCCGACATCGCCCCGCCCGAGGGCGCGGCCCTGACGCTCGAGGCGACCTATGGCCGGCCCTACCACATGCATGGCTCGCTCGGACCGTCGGCGGCGGCGGCCCTGGCCGAGGACGGCCGCCTCACCATCTGGTCGGCGGCCCAGGGGCCGTATCCGCTGCAGCGTGCCGTGGCCGGGGCCCTCGGCATGAAACCCGAGGCCATCACCGTCCATCACGTGCAGGGGGCCGGGTGTTACGGGCATAACGGCGCCGACGACGCCGCCTTCGACGCCGCCCTGCTGGCGCTCCAGGTGCCGGGCCGGCCCGTGCACGTGCAGTGGCTGCGCGCCGACGAGCATCGCTGGGAGCCCTACGGGCCGGGCATGGTGGTGGCGACCAGCGCCAGCCTCGATGGCGACGGCAATGTCATCGACTTCAACCTCGACCTGTGGTCGACCACCCACCAGGGCCGCCCGCGCCCGACCTCGGACACCTCCGGGCTGCTGGGGGCGTGGCTGCGCGAACACGCCATTCCCAAGCCCGAGTCGAAGCCCAATTTCAGCAACGAATCCGGGGCGCATCGCAACGCCAACCCCTATTACGACTTCCCGCGCCGGCGCATCGTCGCCCATTTCGTCAAGGAGACACCGCTCAGGACCAGCTCGTTCCGCGGCCTCGGCAACTATGCCAACATCTTCGCCATCGAATCCTTCATGGATGAGCTCGCCCACGCTTCCGGGCAGGACCCCCTCGCCTTCCGCCTGCGCCATCTCTCGGACGAGCGCGGCCGCGCGGTGCTGGAAGCGGTGGCCGAGGCCATCGGCTGGCCCCCCGGCAATCCCGGCACCGGGCGCGGCAAGGGGATCGCGTTCAACCGCTACAAGAACGGCAAGGCCTATTGCGCCGTCGCCGTCGAGGCCGAGGTCGACGAGGCGAGCGGCGCCATCCGCATCGTCCGCGCCGTGGTCGCGGGCGATGCCGGGCAGGTGGTCAATCCCGGGGGGCTCCGCAACCAGCTCGAGGGCGGGGTGCTCCAGGCCATCAGCTGGACCCTCAAGGAGCGGGTGCGGTTCGACCCGGTGCGGGTGACCTCGGTGGACTGGGAGAGCTATCCCATCCTCACCCTGCGCGAGGCGCCGAGGGTCGAGAGCATCCTCATCGACCGCGCCGACGCCCCCTATCTCGGCACCGGCGAAGGCAGCCAGGGGCCGGGCGGCGCGGCCATCGCCAACGCCGCCTTCAACGCCATCGGCGTGCGCCTGCGCGAGCTACCCCTCACGCCCGACCGGGTCCGGCGCATGATCGTCGAGGCCCGGGCGGGCGGGCGGGGCTAGGCTCTTGCCGCCGAACACGTGCCGGTCAGCCTGATACAACTTTCGTCGGATGAGCTCTGAAAGGGAGAATGAACGAGAAACGAAAACATCATTTAGAGCGCTTCTACGGTTTGTTGGCCAACCTTGAGCGACAGCTGAACGGCGCGCGGACGCTTTCAGATTGCGACGGCCGGATGGGCTGGCCGCAACGGGGTGTTTATTTCTTCCGGGAGCCGGGTGAACACCGCAGGGACACCGGGTCGGGGCCCCGCATCGTGCGGGTCGGAACACACGCGCTGAAAACCGGTTCCGGCACCAAACTTTGGACACGGCTTTCCCAGCACAGAGGAAAGGCGGGATCAGGCGGCGGCAACCATCGCGGCTCGATATTCCGGCTGATAGTCGG
>DASWKZ010000061.1:0-42999 GCA_036396355.1 Alphaproteobacteria bacterium | reverse complement strand
CCCAGATGCTGCATGTGGTCGTAGGAGATCGGCGTCAGCACGCAAGCGAGCGGGCTGTCGATGACGTTGGTGGCGTCGAACTCGCCGCCGAGGCCCACCTCGAGCAGCAGCAGGTCGGCCGGCACCCGGGCAAACGCCATGTAGGCGGCGACGGTGGTGATCTCGAAGAAAGTGATGGGCGTGCCGCCGTTCGCCGCCTCGCATTCCTCCAGCAGGGCCAGCAGCTCGTCCTCGGCGATGAGGGTGCCGGCCAGCCGGATGCGCTCGTGGAAGCGCACCAGATGGGGCGAGGTGTAGACATGGGCGCGCCCGCCGGCGGCTTCGATCATCGCCCGGAGATAGGCGATCACCGAGCCCTTGCCGTTGGTGCCGGCGACGTGGACGACCGGCGGCAGGCGGCGTTCGGGATGGCCGACCCGCGCCAGGAGCTGGACCACCCGATCCAGCACCAGGTCGATGATCTTGGGATGGAGGCGCGTCAGCCGGTCGAGGACGACGTCGCTCGAGCGGCCGCGAGGATCCCGGGACGCGCCCTCAGGCGCCGGTGCCGGGCTTGCCATTGCCGGGCCTGCCATTTGCGGCCGCCCCGTCGGCAATCTGCGACTCGAGCAGCGGCATCACCTCCGGCTCGGGTCTCGGCTGCGGCGATTCCAGGAGGCTGAGGATGCGGATGAGCGTGGCGCGCAGCTCGCCGCGCGGCACCACCATGTCGACCATGCCGTGCTGCAGCAGGTACTCCGCCTTCTGGAAGCCTTCGGGCAGCTTCTCGCGGATCGTCTCCTCGATGACGCGGGCGCCGGCGAAGCCGATCACCGCGCCGGGCTCGGCGATGGCGATGTCGCCCAGCATGGCGAAGGAGGCGGAGACACCGCCGGTCGTCGGGTCGGTGAGCAGCACGACATAGGGCAGGCCCGCGTCCTTCACCTCCTCGACGGCGATGATCGAGCGCGGCATCTGCATCAGCGACAGGATGCCTTCCTGCATGCGCGCGCCGCCGGAGGCCGGCACGACGATCATCGGCACGGCTTCGGTCACCGCCTTGCGGGCGGCGGCGACCAGGCCCTCGCCCACCGCGACGCCCATCGAGCCGCCCATGAAGTCGAAGTTGAACACGGCGATGACGACACCGGCGCCGCCCATCCGGCCGAAGGCCACGACGATGGCGTCCTGCTCCGCCGTCTTGGCCTGCGCCTCCTTGAGGCGGTCGGTGTAGCGCTTGCGGTCGCGGAAGCGCAACGGATCGACCTCGACCCGCGGCAGCTCGACCCGCTCATAGGCGCCGTCGTCGAACATGATCTCCAGCCGCTTCTTCCAGCCGATCCGCATGTGGTGGCCGCAATGCGGGCAGACGCGGTGGTTCGATTCGAGCTCGCGGTGGAAGATCATCTGGCCGCAGGCCGGGCATTTCTCCCACAGGTTCTCGGGCACGTCCGCCTTGCGGACGAGCGCCTGCAGCTTGGGCCGGACGAAATTGGTGAGCCAGCTCATGGAAGCCTGCCTCAGCCTGTCTTGTTGGCGCCGCGCACGCCCTCGGCCAGGGCCCGCACCAGGCCGAGCACGTCGTCGACCAAACCGGGCTTCGCCTTGCCTGCTTCGTCGAGATTGTCGGCGATGCGCGATACCAGCGCCGATCCGACAACGGCAGCATCTGCCGCAGCCGCGACCTCGGCCGCCTGCGCCGGCGTCTTGATGCCGAAGCCCACCGCCACCGGCAGGTCGGTATGGCGCTTCAGCCGCGCCACCGCGCCGGCCACGTCGGTGGCCGAGGCCGAGCGCGTGCCGGTGATGCCCATGATCGAGACGTAGTAGACGAAGCCGCTGGTATTGGTGAGCACGGTGGGCAGGCGCTTGTCGTCCGTCGTCGGCGTCGCCAGGCGGATGAAGTTGACCCCGGCGGCGAGCGCGGGCAGGCACAGCTCCTCGTCCTCCTCCGGCGGCAGGTCGACGACGATGAGGCCGTCGACCCCGGCGGCGATGGCGTCCGTGAGGAAGCGGTCGACGCCGTACTGGTAGATCGGGTTGTAGTAGCCCATGAGCACGACCGGCGTGTCGGCGTCGCCGGCGCGGAACGCGCGCACCAGCGCCAGCGTCTTCTTCAGGGTCTGCCCGGCCTTGAGCGCGCGCAGGGACGAAGCCTGGATCGCCGGACCGTCGGCCATCGGGTCGGTGAACGGCATGCCGAGCTCGATGATGTCGGCGCCGGCCCCGGGCAGGCCCGCGAGCAGGGCGAGGGAGGTCTCGAAATCGGGGTCGCCGGCGGTGAGGAAGGGGATCAGCCCCGCGCGCCCGGCGGCGCGCAGGGCCGCGAAGCGGTCGCCGAGGCGGTCGCCGGCGGCCGCGGTCACGGTTCCGTCCCCAGATGCTGGGCCACCGAGAACACGTCCTTGTCGCCGCGCCCGCACAGGTTCATGACCAGGAGGTGATCCCGCGGCAGGCCCGGCGCCAGCCGCATGACGTGGGCCAGGGCATGGGCCGGCTCGAGCGCCGGCAGGATGCCCTCGAGCCGGGCGCACAGGCGGAAGGCCGCGAGCGCCTCGGCGTCGGTGGCGGAGACGTAGGTCACCCGGCCCTGCTCCCGCAGCCAGGCGTGCTCCGGCCCGATGCCCGGGTAGTCGAGCCCGGCCGAGATCGAGTGGGCCTCCTTGATCTGGCCGTCGCCGTCCTGCAGCAGATAGGTGCGGTTGCCGTGGAGCACCCCCGGCGCGCCGGCGGTGATGGAGGCGGCGTGCCGCCCGGTCTCGATGCCCTCGCCGGCGGCCTCGACCGCGTACATGGCGACGCGCGGCTCGTCGAGGAACGGGTGGAACAGGCCGATGGCGTTGGAGCCGCCGCCGATGCAGGCGACCAGCGAATCCGGAAGCCGGCCCTCGGCCTCCATCAGCTGCTCTCGCACCTCGCGGCCGATCACCGACTGGAAGTCCCGGACCATGGCGGGATAGGGATGGGGGCCGGCCGAGGTGCCGATCAGATAATAGGTGTCCTCCACGTGGGCGACCCAATCGCGCAACGCCTCGTTCATGGCGTCCTTGAGGGTGCGCGAGCCCGAGCCGACGGGCACCACCTCGGCGCCCAAGAGCTTCATGCGGAACACGTTGGGCCGCTGGCGCTCGATGTCGGTTTCGCCCATGTAGACGGTGCAGGACAGCCCGAACCGCGCGCACACGGTGGCGGTGGCGACGCCGTGCTGGCCGGCGCCGGTCTCGGCGATGATCCGGGTCTTGCCCATGCGGCGGGCGAGCAGGATCTGGCCGAGGCAGTTGTTGATCTTGTGGGACCCGGTGTGGTTGAGCTCGTCGCGCTTGAAGTAGATCCTGGCGCCGCCGAGCTCCGCGGTCAGCCGCTCGGCGAAATAAAGCGCCGACGGCCGCCCGGCGTAATGGGCGAGGAAATGGGCGAACTCGTCGGCGAAGGCCGGGTCGGCCCTGGCCGCGCCGTAGGCGGCCTCGAGCTCGAGGATGAGCGGCATCAGGGTCTCGGCGACGAAGCGGCCGCCGAAGATGCCGAAATGGCCGGCCTCGTCGGGGCCGGCCCGATAGGTGTTGGGTGCGCTCATGGGTCCCCGGGTCTTCGAGGGGCGCAACTATAGCCTCGCGGATGGGGAAATCCAACGCCGGCGCCGGGGGCGCGAGGGTGCGTTCACAGCCCCGCCGCCGCCCCGAGGAAGGCGCGGATGCGGGCCGCATCCTTGCGCCCCGGCGCGCTCTCGACACCGGAGGACACGTCCACGATCCGCGCCCCGGTGACGGCCACCGCCTCGGCGAGGTTCCCGGCGGTGAGCCCGCCGGACAGCAGCCAGGGACGGTCCCAGGCGCTCCCCTTGAGCAGCCGCCAATCGAAGGTGAGCGCGTTGCCGCCGGGCAGCACGCCGGACATGTCCGCCGGCGGCTTGGCGTCGAACAGGAGCATATCGGCGGCCTGCTCGTAGGCGCGGGCGGCGGCGAGGTCGGCGGCGGAGGCAAGCTTCACCGCCTTGATGACGGGCAGCCCGAAGCGCGCGCGGGCGCGGTGCACCCGCTCGGGGGGCTCGGTGCCGTGGAACTGCAGCATCTCCAGGGGGACGGCGGCCAGGATGCGTTCGATCACCTCGTCGGGCTCGTCCACGAACACGCCGACCCGCTTGACACCCGCGGGCACCGGGGCGGCCAGCCCGGCGGCGGCCTCGGCCTCCAGGAAGCGGGGCGAGGGCGGGTAGAACATCAGCCCCACATAGGCGGCGCCGCCGGCGACGGCGGCGGTCATGGCCTCGGCCGAGTTGACGCCGCAGATCTTGACCGCGAGGGTCATGTCAGCCGGGGCCCGCGCCCGCCGCCTCGGCGACGATGCGCCGGGCCGCCTCGGCGGGATCGGGGGCGGCGGTGATGGGCCGGCCGACCACCAGGTAGTCGGCGCCCGCCGCCAGCGCCTCGGCCGGGGTCACCACCCGCTTCTGGTCGCCGGGGGCGGCGCCGGCGGGCCGGATGCCCGGCGTCACCAGCACGAAACCGGTCCCGAGGGCGCGCCGCAAGGGACGGATCTCGCGGGCCGAGCACACCACCCCGTCGAGGCCGGCCGCGGCCGCGAGCTCGGCGAGGCGGAGGACCTGGTCCTCGACGGTGCCGCCGATGCCGAGGGCGCGAAGGTCGGCGGCGTCGAGGGAGGTGAGCACGGTGACGGCGACGACCAGCGGCGGCGGGCAGCCGGCCGCCGCCGCGCCTTCGGCGGCGGCCTCGCGGGCCGCCCGCATCATGGCCTGCCCGCCGGTGGCATGGACATTGACCATGCGGGGCGCGAGGGGGGCCGCCGCGCGCAGGGCGGCGGCCACGGTGTTGGGGATGTCGTGGAGCTTGAGGTCCAGGAACAGGGCCGCGCCGGCGGCCGCCTCCATGACCCCGCGCACGCCGTCCGGCCCGCGCGCGGCGTAGAACTCGAGGCCCAGCTTGATGCCGCCGACAGCGCCCGCGAGGGCGCGCGCCAGGGATCGGGCGCGGTCGAGATCGGGGGTGTCGATCGCGCAGAAGATGCGGGCTTTTTCGTCGCTGCCCGCTTCGGTCGATGGTGGGGCCATGGCCTGGGGTCTTTGGGTGGTGTCGGTGCGGCGTGGCGGTTTATAGCCCGATCGGGGACCGGCGAACAGCGCCGGGCGGCTCATTCGGGCTCCGAGGCCACCAGCCGGCGCACCGGGTCGGGGGAGCCCCCGGGCATGGCCCCGCGCTCGCGCTCGGCCTCGGCGAGCCGCGCGCGCAAGCGCGCCGCCTCCTCTTCCAGGGCCCGCTCGTGGCGCGCGCGGCGGCGCCGGTCGAGGCGGAGCGGCAGGCCCCGCACCCAGAATACCAGGGCTGCCGCCAGGACTCCGGCGGCGAACGCCCCCAGCACGGCGACCGATACGGGCATCGCCGTCTCGTAGGGCAGCGGCCACAATTCGAGCGTCACCGGCTGATGGTTGACCGCCGCGAAGGCCCCGGCGAGGGCCAGCAGCGGAATCGCCACGATCCAGAAGAGGAACCTCATCCCTGCCTCCCCCAGAGGGCCCGGCGGGTCCGGCCGGCGGCCCTGACGGGCGAACCGAGGGGGCCGCTAGCCGGTGTTGAGCCGCTCGCGCAGCTGCTTGCCCGTCTTGAAGAAGGGCACGTGCTTTTCCGCGACATAGACGGATTCACCCGTGCGCGGGTTGCGCCCGATCCGCGAGTCGCGCCGCTTCACCGAGAAGGCGCCGAATCCGCGAAGTTCCACGCGATCGCCGCGGGCCAGGGCGGCGGTGATCTCGTCAAAGATGGCGGTGACGATGCGCTCCACGTCCCGATGGTAGAGATGGGGGTTCTTTTCGGCGAGGTGCAGGATCAGTTCCGATTTGGTCATCCGGCTTCCCTTGCGTTGCGGCCGATGGCGGCTCCGGCCCCGCGGCCCCGGGCGAGGTGCCCGATCGCACCGACTCAACCGTTTTCAGGGTGCCAAACGGAGACCAGCCCGTCAAGTGTAAGTCTTTCAGAAAACAATGTTTTTCCAATCAGGCGCCCGACCACGCCGAGCACGTCCTCGCCCGGTCTGCGGACGCGCACGTCCTCGACGGGGAGCGATTCGGGTATGTCGTGCTCGCTGTGGAGCCAGGCGCGCGCCTCGGCCTCGCCGCCGATGGCATCGACCAGCCTGTTGGCGACCGCCTGGCGGCCGGTATACACGCGCCCATCGGCCAGCGCCAGCGCGGCGGGGCGGTCGAGCCCCCGGCGCTCGGCCACCATGTCCACGAACATCTCGTACATGTCGTTGACCACGGCGCGGGTGGCCTCGCGGCCCTCCTCGGTCAATTCCTCGAGGGGGTTGGGGATCGCCTTGAGCGGCGCCGACTTGATCGATTCAGCCTCGATGCCGAGCTTCTTGAGGAGACCCGTGATGTCCGCGGTCTGTATGACGACGCCGATGGAGCCGGTCAGGGTGCCGGCCCGCGCCAGGATATGGTCGGCGCCGAGCGCCGTCATGTAGCCGCCCGACGCGGCGACGGTGCCCATGACCGCGACCACCGGCTTCTTGGCGGCGACGTCGCGAAGGCGCCGGTACAGGGTCTCGCCGCCGACCACGGTTCCGCCGGGGCTGTCGATATGCACGATCAGGGCCCGCACGCGGCGGTCGTCGGCGAGGCGCCGGAGCGCCCGGTCGCGGGCCAGGTTCTCGGTGATGATGCCCTCGACGGTCAGCCGCGAGACGTGCTCGCGGGCGATGAGGGCGTCGCGGGTGCCGATGAGCGCGAGGACCAGACCCGCCGCGAAGACGATGGCCGCCAAGCGCCACAGGCCGAGCCGGCGCTTCAGCCTCCTGCGAACGATCAGGGCGTCGGACTCGAACGACACTCGACTTCGTCCTCTTTCGGGTCAGGCCGTGGGCGGGGCGGGATCAACCTTGATCCCCGCCCTTCTTATCCTCCTTATCCTCCTCGGCGGCCGTTTCGTCTGCCGTCGAGCCCTCGCCGGCCGGGCCGTCGCCGTCGGTGTCGTCGGCGTCGCTGCCGGTGGCCCGGGCCCGCTGCTGGTTTGCCTTGCTGATGGCGGCCCCGAGGATATCGCCGAGGCTGGCGCCGGAATCCGACGAGCCGTACTGGGCCATCGCCTGCTTCTCCTCCTCGATCTCCCGCGCCTTGATGGAGAGCGAGAGCTTGCGGGAGGCGCGGTCGATGGAGGTGATCTTGGCGTCGACCTTCTCGCCGACGGCGAAGCGGTCGGGGCGCTGCTCGGAGCGCTCGCGGGCGAGGTCGCCCTTGCGGATGAACCCCGGGGCGCCGGCGACCTCCACCTCGATCCCCTTGTCGGTGATCGCCTTGACGGTGCAGGTCACGACCGAGCCGCGCTTGAGCTCGCCGGCGCGGCCCTCGAACGGGTCCTCGGAGAGCTGCTTGATGCCGAGGCTGATGCGCTCCTTCTCGACGTCGATGTCGAGGACCTTGACCCTGACCGTGTCGCCCTTCTTGTGCTCGGCGATGGCCGCCTCTCCGGGCCGCGTCCAGTCGAGGTCCGAGAGGTGCACCATGCCGTCGATGTCCCCCGGCAGGCCGACGAACAGGCCGAACTCGGTGATGTTCTTGATCTCGCCCTCGAGCACGGTGCCGATGGGGTGGGCCTCCGCGAACTCGACCCACGGGTTCTCCATGCACTGCTTGAGGCCGAGGCTGATGCGGCGCTTCTGGGGATCGACGTCGAGCACCATCACCTCCACCTCCTGCGAGGTCGAGACGATCTTGCCGGGATGCACGTTCTTCTTGGTCCAGCTCATCTCCGAGACGTGGACGAGGGCCTCCACGCCCGGCTCTAGCTCCACGAAGGCGCCGTAATCGGTGATGTTGGTGACGCGGCCGGTGAGGCGGGCGCCGACCGGGTATTTCTGCTCGATGCCCTCCCACGGGTCGGCCTCGAGCTGCTTCATGCCGAGGCTGATGCGCTGGTTCTCCGGGTTGAACCGGATCACCTGGACCTTGACGGTGTCGCCGACGTTCAGCACCTCGCTGGGATGGTTGATGCGCCGCCACGAGATGTCGGTGATGTGCAGCAGGCCGTCCACGCCGCCCAGGTCGATGAAGGCGCCGTAATCGGTGATGTTCTTGACCATACCCTCGAGCACCTGGCCCTCCTTGAGGTTGGCGATCAGCTCGGAACGGGCCTCGGCGCGCGATTCCTCGAGAACGGCGCGTCGCGACACCACGATATTGCCGCGCGAGCGGTCCATCTTGAGGATGTGGAACTCCTGGGGGGTCCCCATCAGGTGGTTGACGTCGCGAATGGGACGGATGTCCACCTGGGAGCCGGGCAGGAACGCCACCGCACCGGACAGGTCGACGGTGAAGCCGCCCTTGACCCGCCCGAAGATGCTGCCCTTGACCCGCTGGTTGTCCTTGTAGGACTCCTCGAGCAGGGTCCAGGCCTCCTCGCGCCGTGCCTTCTCGCGGCTGAGCACCGCCTCGCCGTTGCGGTCCTCGTAGCGCTCCAGGAACACCTCGACGGTGTCGCCGGGCTTGAGGTCGGCCTTCTGCCCCGGCGCGGCGAATTCGCGGAGCGCGACCCGGCCGGCCGACTTGAGGCCGACATCGATGACGGCCACGTCGTTGTCGATGGCGATGACGCTGCCCTTGAGGACGGAGCCCTCCGCGGGGCCGCCGTCGCCCAAGGATTCCTCGAGCAACTCCGCGAAATTCTCGCCGGTGGCGTATGGCCGGGCGGCCTGCCCGGCGTCTTGATTGGCCATGGATTCTCCTAACTGTTCCGTCCCCGCCGACCTTCGCCACCATGGCGAATCCCCATTTGGAGAGGAAAGCCCGTTCGCGCCGCCGCCGGCGGTGCTGACGGCCTTCCCCGGCCCGGTGAGGGTCCCGGCTCTGCAGTCACGGGGGCTGCCGACACGTCAAGGCCGGCGCAGCCGATCCTCGATCACCGCCCGTGCGGCCCCGAAGACCGCGTCCGCATCGAGCCCGGTCGTGTCCAGCAGGTGAGCGTCCTCCGCCTGCCTCAGCGGGGATTCCGCCCGCGAACGGTCGCGGGCATCACGCTCGTGCATGTCCTGCAAAACGCGGGCCTTTATACTGTCTGCGCCCTTTTCCCGCAACTCCTTAAGGCGGCGCCCGGCCCGCGTCCCGAGGCTGGCCGTGACGTAGAATTTCACCTGGGCGTCGGGGCAGACCACGGTGCCGATATCGCGCCCGTCGATCACCGCTCCGGGGGCGCCGCCCGGCGGATTCCGGGCGAAATCCCGCTGGAAGGCGATCAGCGCCGCGCGCACCGCGGGCAAGGCGGCGATCCGCGAGGCCGTCCGGGCGACGTCGTCGGAGGCGAGGGCGGGGTCGGCGAGGTCCCCGGGCCGCACCGCGCGGGCCGCCGCCGCCGCCGCGTCCTCGTCCCCGGGGTCGCCGCCGGCGTCCATGAGGCGCCTCGCCGCCGCCCGGTAGAGGCGGCCGGAATCGAGCCGGGCGAACCCGAAATGGGCGGCGATGCGGTCGGCGAGGGTGCCCTTGCCGGAGGCGGCCGGGCCGTCGATGGCGATGACCACGGGCCGGCGCCGGGCTCGGCCGGCGGTGTCGCTCATGGGTCTCCGTCCGGCCCGATGTCGGCACCGATGCCGGCCATGAGCCCGGCGAAGCCGGGGAAGCTGGTGGCGATCGTGCGCGAATCGTCGATGCGCACCGGGGCCTCGCAGCCGAGCCCCGCCACCAGGAAGGCCATGGCGATGCGGTGGTCGTGGCGGGCGGCGACGGTGCCGCCCCCCGGGCAGGGGCCGCCGCGGCCGGTCACGGTGAGGCTGTCCTCGCCCTCGGCGACCTCGGCGCCGATGGCCCTGAGCCCCGCCGCGATGGCGGCGATGCGGTCGGATTCCTTGATCCGGAGCTCGGCGAGCCCGCGCATCGTCGTTCGCCCCTCGGCGAAGGCGGCGGCGACCGCCAGGACCGGGTACTCGTCGATCATCGAAGGGGCGCGCCCGGCGGGGACCTCGACGCCCATGAGGCTCGATGCGCGCACCACGAGATCGGCGACCGGCTCGCCGGCCTGGTCGCGCCGGTTGGCGAAGGTGATGTCCGCGCCCATCTCGGCGAGGGTTTCATAGAGGCCGGCCCGCAGCGGGTTGAGGCCGATATTGCGCAGGGTCAGCGTCGAACCGGGCACGACCAGCGCCGCCACCGCGGCGAACGCCGCCGAGGACGGGTCGCCCGGCACGCGCACGGTCCGCGCGGCGAGCTCCGGCTCGCCGGTGAGGGCGATGCGCCGCGCGCCGTCCGCCTCGGTGGCGACGTCGAGGCGGGCGCCGAATTGGGTCAGCATCAACTCGGTGTGGTCCCGGGTCGGTTGCGGCTCGATCACGGTGGTGATCCCCGGCGCGTTGAGCCCGGCCAGCAGGATCGACGACTTGACCTGGGCCGAGGCCACCGGCAGCCGGTAGGCGATGGGCACCGGCAGCCGCGCCCCCGTCACCATCAGCGGCAGCCGGCCGCCGTCGCGGGACCGGAACCGCGCGCCCATGCGCGACAGGGGCTCGATGACGCGGGCCATGGGCCGCTCCACCAGCGAGGCGTCCCCGGTCACGTGCGCGGTCACCGGATGGGTGGCGACGAGGCCGATCAGCAGACGGGCGCCGGTTCCCGAGTTGCCCATGTCGAGCACGCGGCCGGGTTCCGCCAGGCCGCCGACGCCGCAGCCCGAGACCTCGTAGGTGGCGGCGTCCAGTCGGTCGATACGCACGCCGAGCGCCCGCAGCGCGTCGGCCGTCGCCAGCACGTCGTCGCCCTCGAGCAGGCCCTCGATGCGGGTGCGGCCGACCGCCATGGCGCCGATCATCAGCGCCCGGTGCGAGATCGACTTGTCGCCGGGAACCGTGATGTCCCCGGCGAGCGGCCCCGACGGTCGCGCGAGGAGGGGGCGGGCTGGATTCGGCTTGGCCATGCTCGAGGATCGTCGCAGTGTTTCGGTCGACCTCCCTCGACGTTCCGAGGTCGAGCGAACGGGCCGGCCTGTCTCGGCCGGGCCTGCTTTAGCACAACGGCCACGGCCTGTCTCGCGCCACCGAACCGGTGTCCGTTTCCGATGCCGTCGCGGATTCTAAATTTGCTTTTGACAGGGCGGACCGATCATGGCAATTGGCTTACGAGTCGTTCCGGCGACCGGGTACGGATTGCGCCGGCGCCACCGGTGGCTTTGGAGGAGTTTCGTGGCGAAACCGGAGTGGGGTACGAAGCACACGTGCCGGGAGTGCGGTGCGAAGTTCTACGACATGCGGCGCTCCGAGATCGTCTGTCCCAAATGCGGCACCGAATTCGTCCCGACCGCCACCAAGACAAGACGCACGCGCCCCGAACCCGAACCCGAACCGGAAACGCCCGCCAAGGCCCCCGCCATGACCGATGACGCCGCCGAGTCCGGCAGCGACGAGGCGTTCGACGGCATCGAGGAGGTCGAGGATGCCGACGGCAAGAAGAATGGCGACGAAACCGAGGACATGATCGAGGACGCCTCGGATCTCGGCGATGACGAGGAGGACGTGGCGGAGGTGATGGAGAACGTGGACGGGGAAAAGGACGCCTGAGGCGCCCCGGCGCGTGTCCCCGCCATTTTCCCTTGCGCGGGCGTTGGGCGAAATCCTATGGTCGCCCCCCGCCGGACGCACCGGGCGGCGGCGGGCGCGGCCCACGGGGCCGGGGCAGCGGATTGCGGGGCCGTAGCTCAGTTGGGAGAGCGCGTGAATGGCATTCACGAGGTCAGGGGTTCGATTCCCCTCGGCTCCACCAAATTGACGGGGGCCGGCGAGCCCCGCCGGCCCCTTTCTCATTGCGCGTCGTGCCCCCGTGGGCCCCTTGATTCCGGCAATGGGATGCCTATTTCAATTCCGGCGGTGCCAGGTCGGGCCGCCGCGGTCGCGTCGACGTTCGCGTGCCCCGAGGGGGGCCGAAAATCCGGCGTGGCCGTTCGGATCTCGCTCACAGGAGGAGGCCGATGCCCCGTGTGCCGGCGTTCAACAGTCCGTTCCTGCTCGGGTTCGACGAGTTCGAAAGGGCGTTGGAGCGCATCTCGAAAGTCTCGTCGGACGGATACCCGCCCTACAACGTGGAGGAGGTCGAGCCGGGCCGCCTGCGCATCACCCTCGCGGTCGCGGGGTTCGGCCGCGACGCGCTGTCGGTGACGATCGAGAACAACGAGCTCCTGATCGCGGGTCGCCTGGACGACGACGGCGAACGTCACTTCCTCCACCGGGGAATCGCGTCGCGGCAGTTCCAGCGCCGCTTCGTGCTGGCGGACGGGCTGGAGGTTTCGGGCGCGAGCCTCGAGAACGGGCTGCTCCACGTGGATCTGGTCCGTCCCAAGGTGGCGGCCGATACCCGCACCGTCGAGATCAAGGGCGGTGGCCGCACCACCGGTGGACGGTAGCCATTATTGGCCCCGTTCCCGCCGGATTTCCGCCTTATTCACAACGTAAACTTTGTCTTAATCAGCGAGGAATACGCTGGCCGTCACGGGGAGAGGCCGGAAAGGCAGTCGAACCATGAACACGATCGAGAACAGCCGGATCATGTCGGACAAGGACCTCGCGACGCTGGGGCTCCAGTACGTCGCCTATGTCAAGTCGGTGACGGTGCGAGGCCGGGTCGCGTATTCGATCCATGCCGCCGACGGCACCGAGATCGCGGTGCTCGGCGATCGCGACGTCGCGCTCGCGACCATCCGTCAGCACGACATGGAGCCCGTCTGCGTCCATTGAGGGCGCCGAAAACCTTCCCCAATCATTGCATGGCCAGGCGTCGGCGGGGTGATGGCATCCGCCCTGTCGCGGCCGGCTGCGCCGCCGATCAGGCGGCGTGGGTCGCTGGCGTTTCGGTGAGAAGCGCGTACAGGGCCTCGGCGGTGTCCGACCCGCGCAGCTTGTCGCACATTTCGCGATCGCGCAGCTGCCGGGACACCCGGGCGAGCGCTTTGAGATGATCCGCCCCGGCGGCTTCGGGGGCCAGCAGCAGGAAGATCAGGTCCACCGGCTGCTCGTCGATGGCCTCGAAATCGATGGGCTGCTCCAGGCGCGCGAACACCCCGTGCAGCCGCGTGAGGTTGGGAAGCTTGCCGTGGGGAATGGCGACTCCGGCGCCCACGCCGGTCGTTCCCAGCCGCTCGCGCTCCAGCAGCACCTCGAAGATCGCGCGCTCCGATTCGCCGGTGATCCCGGCGGCGAAGCGGGCGAGTTCCTGGAGTGCTTGCTTTTTACTGGTTGCTTTGAGATTGGGTACGACGGTCGAAGGGGTGATCAGATCCGATATATCCACTGTGAGATCCTTCGTTGGGTCGCGGTCGCGCGCGGAGCCCCGCATGTCGCGAACGGCGCGTCGGACGCCGCCGGGCCTTCGACCCCGCGGAGTTCGCATGGAGTGTCACCAGCAGTGTCGCCATGGAGCCCGACACGCGGAAATCAGGTTGAGCAACGATGCCAGACGGTTCCCCCGTTCCGCGGTGCGCGCACCTTAGGTCGCGCCGGTCGCGGGAGTCAAGAGAAGGAGTCAAGCTACTGATTTCCGGGGGAATTCAGAGACTGATGGCCTTTTCGCGCCGGCGCTGCACCGACGACGGGATGCGCATGGACTCGCGGTACTTGGCCACCGTCCGCCGCGCGATATCGGTGCCTTCCGCGATCAGGATCGCGACGATCTTGTCGTCGGACAGCACCGCGTCCGGCCCCTCGCGGTCGATCAGCTCCCTGATGCGGTGGCGCACCGATTCCGCGGAGCGCGGATCGCTCCCGTCGGTGGACGAGATCGCAAACGTGAAGAAATACTTGAGCTCGAAAACACCCCGCGGCGTCGCCATGAACTTGTTGCTGGTCACCCGGCTCACGGTGCTCTCGTGCATGCCGATGGCGTCGGCGACGTCGCGCAGGGTGAGGGGCTTCAGGTGCTGCACGCCCTTGGCGAGGAAGCCGCCCTGGGCGCGCACGATCTCGGTCGCCACCTTGAGGATGGTCGTCGCCCGCTGGTGCAGCGCCCGCACCAGCCAGTTGGCCGACTGCAACCGATCGGCGATATAGGCGCGCTCCGTCCTGCTGCGCGCCGACCGGCGCACCTCGGCGTAGTAGGACTGGTTGACCAGCACGCGCGGCAGGGTGTCGGCGTTGAGCTCCACCTGCCATCCGCCCCCGGGCGTCCCGCGCACGAGAATATCGGGCACCACCGGCTGCACGACCTCGGCCCCGAAGGCCAAGCCCGGCTTGGGGTTGAGCGACCGGATTTCGGCGACCATGTCGGCCAGGTCCTCGTCGCCGACGCCGCAGAGTCGCCTCAGCGCGGCGGCGTCCCTCCGGGCGAGCAGGTCGAGATGGCGGAGGAGTTCGGCCATGGCGGGGTCGAGGCGGTCGCGGTCCTTGAGCTGCAACGCCAGGCACTCGGCGAGGTCGCGCGCGAACACCCCCGGCGGGTCCAGGTTCTGGAGCCGCGTCAGCACCGCCTCCACCTGCGGCGGGGCGACCCCCAGCCGCGCCGCGATCTCCTCGATGGGGGTGGCGATGTAGCCGGTTTCATCAAGGGAGTCGATCAGCGCGGCCGCCATCAGGCGCTCCTCCGGCGTGTGCAGTTCGAGGTTGGCCTGCAGCGTCACGTGCTCGCGCAGCGTCTCGGCGCCGCCCGTGTGCTCCTCGAAATTGTGGGCATCCCAGTCGAAGCTGCCGCCGCCGCCCCAGTTCGCGAATTGCGCCGGCGGCGGGCTGTCCCCCGGCGCGGCCGCCTCGTCGCCCCAGACATTGCCGTAGTCGGTGTCCAGCGGTGCCTCCCCGTCCCCGGGCAGGCGGTCGGCCGCGGCGAGGTCCGCGGTGTCGGCGGTTTCGGATTCCTCGTCGCCGGCGCCGTCCTCGGGCTCCGCCGGCGCGGCGCCCGGCTCGATGCCGCCGTCGACATCCTCGCGTTCGAGGAGGGGATTGCACTCGATTTCCGCCTCGACGAAGACGTCGAGCTCCTGGTTGGAGAACTGCAGCAGCTTGATGGCCTGCTGCAACTGCGGCGTCATGACGAGCGCCGTGGTCTGCCGGATGGCCAGTTTCGGTGAGAGCGCCATGGTGGCCGCCTAGAGGGTGAACCGGTCCCCCAGGTAGACCCTTCGCACGTCCTTGTGGTTCAGGATCTCGGACGGCTCGCCCTCCATCAGCACGCGGCCATCGTGGATGATGTAGGCGCGGTCCACGACATCGAGGGTTTCGCGGACATTGTGATCGGTGATGAGCACGCCGATGCCGCGATCCTTCAGGTGCAGGACGAGGTCACGGATGTCGGACAGCGCCACCGGGTCGATGCCCGCCAGCGGCTCGTCGAGGAGCATGAACTGGGGCTGGGCGGCAAGGGCGCGCGCGATCTCCACCCGGCGCCTCTCGCCGCCGGAAAGGGCAAGGGCCGGGGTCCGCCGCAGATGGGAAATGGAGAACTCCGCGAGCAGGTCGTCGAGCATGGCCTCGCGGGTTTCATGCACGGGCACCACCGCCTCGAGCACGGCGCGGACGTTGTCGGCCACCGTCATGCCCCGGAAGATGGACGCCTCCTGGGGGAGATAGCCGATCCCGAGCCGGGCCCGGCGATACATGGGCAGGTCGGTGATGTCCTCGCCGTCGAGCCGGATGGCGCCGTAGTCGGCCGAGATCAGGCCGCTGATGATGTAGAAGCAGGTGGTCTTGCCCGCCCCGTTGGGTCCGAGGAGGCCGACGACCTCGCCGCGCTGCAGGGAGAGGCTCACCTCGCGCAGCACCGGGCGCTTCTTGAAGGTCTTGCCGATGCTGACCGTCTCGAGGCCGGAATTGTCGCGCACCAGCGCCGGGCCGGTGGCGGCGGGGGGCGCGACGGGCTCCGTCTCCTTACGCTTGGGGGGCATCCGGGCTCGCGAATCCTGGGTTCCGAACTTGACCCGAACTGGCCTAGTTCTTGCGTTCCCCGGAATTTATCCGCTTTTCCCCGGGCTCGTCACCCTTTTCTTCCGGCTGGATCAGGGCCCGCACCGGCGAATCGCGGTCGGCGAGGATGCGACTGATGCCGGTCCGGAAATTGACCTCGGCCTGCTCGCCGTTGAACTGATTGTCGCCGCGCGTGATCCGGACCTTGCCCCAGAGGTTGGCGATATCCCGGTCGGGGAAGTAGGCGCCCTGGGCGCCGCGCGCGGTTTCCCCGGGTCGGGTGACGACGACATTGCCGAAGGCGTCCATGCGCTCGAGCCGGCGTCCCTCCCCGCCCGCCGCCGCGTCCTTGCGCCCCTCGCCGCGGAACGTCGCCGCCAGCATGTCGGCGCGGACGGTGCGGTCGCCGCGGCCGCCGTCGCGCCCTTCGGCCTTGGGGGCGGGCCTGGCCACGGCATTGCCACGCGCAACCGCGAGATTCCTCTTCTCGTGGAACTCGAGGCTGTCGCGCGCGGTGATGATCTCGGTCCGGGTCACCAGCCGGAGATTGCCTCCCGTGAGCACGAGCACGCCCTTGCGCATGTCGTAGACGCCCTTGCCGCCATAGGCGGTCTGGTTGGCGGAGACGATCCGCACGCCGCCCGTGGCCTCGATGCGCACGATCTCGGTGCCGCGCCCCTCGGCCTCCTCGTAATGGGCGGTGAGGGTGTCGGCATAGACGGTGGTGTCGCCCTGGATCGCCTTGGCATTGCCGCGCGCGACGTAGCGCTGTGCCTTCTGGTCCCATTCGATGCCCTGGTCGGCGTAGACCTCGATGGGCCTGTCGCCCTGGGTGGCGACCCCGGCTCCCTGGGCGGACGCCCCGGGGGCTCCGCCCGCCGCGATGAGAGCGGCCATGGCCGCGGCGAGGGCGGGTGCCAACCGTCGCGTCATCGGGTCGCCTCCGACGGGGCCTCGTCGCGCCGGCTCGAGGCCTTGTCCCGGGGATACAGCACCAGCTTCGCCCGTCCGGTGAAGATAACACGCTTGCCCTCGTCCAGCACACGGAAGCCCTCGGCGGTGATATCGCTGGCGGGTCCGTGTCCGGTGACGGGGTCGTTGCCTTGGGCGGTTGAGGCCTCGAGGTCGATATGGGCCGTCGGGCTCGTGAACTCGAGGCCGGAATCGTGGAACAGGCTGACGCCGCCGGCGAGGTCGAGCTTCTTCCGCTCCTGATGGTAGGTGCCGGTGGGCGCGGTCAGCGCGATCCAGGCGCCGCCCGCGGTGGTGATGTCCCCCTTGGGGTTGACCAGCCGGATGAGCTCGGCGTCCGGCCGGTCCTGGATCGCCTGTTCGGCGGTCACGAGATAGGGCCGGGTGCCGTGGTTCATGCCGGCGAAACGGGCATTCACCATGCGCAGGGTCCGCGCCTCGTCGGGCGCGATCCGGGAAAGCCCGACCTTGAAGCCCAGGTCCTTGCCGGAGAGTTGGGACCAGGCGATGACGAAGGCCACCAGGGAGAACGCGGCGAGGGGCAGCAGCAGCTTCAGGAGCCATACGGTACGGCTCCATTGACGGTGATGGCGGTTGGGTCGCCTCGCGCCCGGCGGAATCCCGCCGCCGGGAACGGGCCGGGCGCCGCCCCTCACGGGCGACATCCGCGTCCCCGTCGTCGCGGGGGCGTCGGGGGGATCATGGGGCGCTCCCGACGCGCTCATCACGCGACGCCGGCATGGAGGATGTCGTGGATCTTGAGAAGGCCGACGAGGGTGCCGTCATCGACCACCACCAGCGCGGTGATCGCGCGGTCGTTCATGATGCCCAGCGCCTCGGCCGCGAGCGCCTGGGAGCCGATGGTGATCGGGTTGGGCGTCATGATGTTCCCCGCCGTCGCCTCCAGCAGGCCGGGGCCCATGTGACGGCGGAGGTCGCCGTCGGTGATGATCCCCGCGAGGGCGCCGTCCTCCTCCACCACCACCACGCATCCGAGCCGGCGCGCGGTCATAGTGAGGAGCGTGTCCGCCATCGGCTCGTCTCTTTTGGCGGTGGGGATGGCCGCGCTGGTGTGCATGATGTCGGCGATCTTGAGCAGCCGCTTGCCGAGCTTGCCGCCCGGATGGAGCAACTGGAAGTCGTCGGCGGTAAAGCCGCGCCGCTCCAGGAGCGCCACCGCGAGCGCGTCGCCCAGAACCAGCGTCGCGGTGGTCGAGGTGGTGGGGGCAAGGCCGATCGGGCAGGCCTCGTCGGAGCGCGGCAGCGCCAGCACGATGTCGGCGGCGTCGGCGAGGGCGGACCGCTCCCCCGCCGTGATTCCGATCAGCGGGATGGAGAAGCGGCGGGAATGGGCGATCAGGTCCGAGAGCTCCGCGGTCTCGCCGGAATTGGAGATGGCGATCACCGCGTCGTCGCGGGTGACCATGCCGAGGTCGCCGTGGCTCGCCTCCGCGGGGTGGACGAAGAAGGCGGGCGTTCCGGTGGACGCCAGGGTGGCCGCGATCTTGCGCGCGATATGCCCGCTCTTGCCGATGCCCGACACGATCACGCGGCCCCTGATGGCGGCGATGGCGTCGAGCGCGGCCGAGAACCGGTGGTCGAGATGCTGGGCGGCCTCCACCAGGCCGCGCGCCTCGATCTCGAAGACGCGGCGCGCCGCCTCCAGACCCGCGTCCCGGGCCGGCGTCGGCGGGGTCGTCGATCTCTTGTTCCGGAAGGTGGTCATGGGTGAACCTGTCTCTCGGATATGCACACGGCCTCAACCGCCGACGAACCACGGTCCGCGCGCAATGCTAGCAGATTCGCCGCCCGGGGGACACCGGCCCGGTGATCCATCCCCCCGCGTGCCCGCTAGTGGGCGAAGATGTCCTCGTCGCCCCAGCCGGCGAGGTCGAGGGCCGCGCGCTGGGGCACGAAGGCGAAGCAGGCCTCGGCCAGGGCCGAGCGTCCCTCCCGCGCGAGCATGGCATCGAGGATCCCCTTGAGCGCGTGGAGGTGGAGGACGTCGGCGGCGGCGTAGGCCAGCTGGGCCTCGCTCAGGGCCTCGGCGCCCCAGTCGGAGGACTGTTGCTGCTTCGACAGCTCGGTGCCCAGCAGCTCGCGCGTGAGGTCGGCGAGGCCGTGGCGGTCGGTATAGGTGCGCGCGAGGCGCGATGCGATCTTGGTGCAGTAGACCGGACGGCAGTCGACGGCGAGCCAATACTTCACGGCGGCGACGTCGAAGCGGGCGAAATGGAAGAGCTTGAGGCGGGCGGGGTCCGCCAGCACCGCAGCGAGATGCGGCGCCGCGTAGGGCCTCTCCTGTTGTGGCAGCCGCACCAGATGGGCATCGCCATCCCCGGCCGAAAGCTGCACCAGGCACAGCCGGTCCCGCGCCGTGCGCAGGCCCATGGTCTCGGTGTCGACCGCGATCGCGTCGCCGAGATCGAGACCCGCCGGCAGGTCGCCCTCGTGCAGATGGATGGTCATGCTCCGGTCCTTCCCCCGTCGTGCCGTTCCCCCGAGACAACGGCCGCCCCCCAGCGTTGCCGGTCGGAGCGTAGGGATGGTGCCCAGGAGAAGACTCGAACTTCCACGGCCTCGCGGCCACAGGTACCTGAAACCTGCGCGTCTACCAATTCCGCCACCTGGGCAGGCAACCCCGCGTGCCAAATACACACCCGGCACCGCAAGACGGCAAGCCGGTCTGGATATACTTCGCCCGGCGCCAAGTCAATCGCCAAGGCCGATCCGCGGGTCCGTCCTTGACGCCGCGTCCCTGCCGGGAATTATAGCCCGTGTTGCGTGCCGCGCGAGGCGTGGCGCCCGAGGGGGGCGCCGCCGGCGCGGCCCCCGCCGGGGGAGGACTTCATGGCGCCACGTCAGGTCACGGTCTTCGGAGGGTCCGGCTTCATCGGCCGCCACTTGGTCCACCGCCTCGCGGCCGCCGGGTGCCGGGTGGTGGCCGCCGTCCGCCGTCCCGAGGCGGCGGACTTCCTCCGCCCCATGGGCGACGTGGGCCAGGTCGTGCCGCTCCGCTGCGATGTCCGCGACGCCGCCGCCGTCGCGCGCGCCCTCGAGGGCGCCGATGCGGCCGTCAACCTCGTCGGGATCCTGTTCGAGACCCGCCGGCGCCGCTTCGCCGACCTTCACGGCGCGGCGCCCGGAATCATCGCCGGCGCGGTGGCGGCCCGCGGCCTCGGCGCCTTCGTCCAGGTTTCCGCCATCGGCGCCGATCCCCATGCGCCGTCCGCCTATGGGCGGACCAAGGCCCAGGGGGAGGCGGCGGCGCGCGAGGGGTTCGGGGGCACCACCGTCATGCGGCCGAGCGTGGTGTTCGGCCCCGAGGACGACTTCTTCAATCGGTTCGCGGCGCTGGCGCGCGTCTCCCCGGTGCTGCCCCTGTTCGGCGGCGGCACCAACCCCTTCCAGCCGGTCTATGTCTGTGACGTCGCCGAGGCCATCTGGCAGGCCCTGAGCCGGCGCGGGGCGCGCGGCCGGACCTTCGAGCTGGGCGGGCCCAAAGTCTACAGCTTCCATGAGATCATGGCGCTGATCCTCGCCGAGATCGGACGCCGGCGCCTGCTCGTGCCGCTGCCCATGGCCGTTGCCGACGTGATCGGCCTCGGTGGCGACGTCCTCGCCGCCCTCGGCGTCACCCCGCCCCTGACCCGCGACCAGGCCCGGCTGCTCAGGACCGACAACGTGGTGGCCGAGGGCGCCGCCGGGCTCGCCGAGCTCGGCATCCGCCCGACCGCGGCGGAGTTGATCCTGCCGACCTATCTCGACCGCTTCCGACCGGCCGGGCGATTCGGCCCCGTCGGCTCCTGACGGCGGCCTCAGGCGGGGCAGGCGGCGGTGACGGACTCCGCGCCGATGCCGAACCCGTAGACCGCGGCCAGGAGCGCCGCGCCCAGCACGATCCGGTAGGCGACGAAGGGGGCGAAGGTCGCGCGGCGTAGCCAGCCCATCATGGCGGCGATGGCGAGGAGCGCGGCGATGAAGGCGAGGAGCGCGGCGAGCGCCGCCTCGAAGGTGAGCCGGACGCTCCCCTCCCTGGCGAGGTCGATCCCGGCGAGGGTGCCCGCCGCCAGGATCACGGGGATCGACATCAGCAGCGAGAAGCGCGCCGCCTCGGGGCGTTCGAAGCCGAGCAGGCGGGCCGCGGTCATGGTGATGCCCGAGCGCGAGGTGCCGGGGACCAGGGCCAGGGTCTGGAACAGGCCGATGATCAGGGCCGCGCGCCAGTCCATGTGCTCGATGCGGCGGATCGTCAGGAACCAGCGGTCGGCGACCCACAGCAGGATGCCGAACCCCAGCGTCGCCCAGCCGATCAGGGCGACGCTCCTCAGCTGCAGATGGAGATATTCCTCCAGGACATAGCCCGCCGCCCCCACCGGCAGGCTGGCCAGGATCACGAAGGCGAACAGACGCGCCTCCGGGCTCCGGCGGCCGGCGGCCAAGGCGGCGGCCCCGCGCAGCATGCCCCAGGATTCGCGCCGGAAATAGACGACCACCGCGGCCAGGGTCCCGACATGGACCGCGATCTCGACCACCAACCCCTGGTCGCACCAGCCGGTCATGCGCGGCAGCAGGATGAGATGGGCGTGGGACGAGATGGGGAGGAACTCGGTCACCCCCTGGATCAGCGCGACGACTAGGATATGCGTCAGGCTCACGGCCTTCCCCTTGATCGAGGGCCGTTGGCCGCGGCTGTCGGCGGGCACCCCGGTTGGTGCCGTGCTTATATCACGAATTATCATGGATTTCCCGGGCTTCCGGGGGGCAATCCGGGGCAAGATAGTTCCAGAACAGGACTTAATTCGGGGGCGCCGGGCCACCATGTATCCTGTCCTAATCTGGGCACAGTGAAATCGGGCGGAATCTGGGCTTTTTAGGTCACTGTCGCTGCCATTTTTGTCTCTTTTCGCTCGCCATCGGCGCCCCGCTGACCTATAGGAGCGGAAGGCATCCCGCCATGTCGGACCCGAGGACAGGGACTCCCGCACGACAAAGGCGCTCGGGCCGGGCCGGTTTGACGGGGGCCGGCCCCGGGCCCGAAGGGGGCCGGTCGGCGCGGTCGCGGGGGCCCGGCAGGGTTCAGTCCACCGTTCGATCTCGAAAGGACCACGATTTCCGATGCCGCAGCAGATGCTCAAATTCGTCGGCCTCGGGGGCCGGATGCCCGACAAGCGCGAGGCCGGGGAGCGTCGGCGGGATTTCGACGAGATCTACGGTGAATACTCCGACGAGCGCGCGGCCGAGCAGTCGGCGCGCTGCTCCCAATGCGGCATCCCCTACTGCCAGATCCACTGTCCGGTCTCCAACAACATCCCGGACTGGCTCAAGCTCACCGCCGAGGGCCGGCTCGAGGAGGCCTACGAGGTTTCCGCGGCCACCAACAACATGCCCGAGGTATGCGGGCGCATCTGCCCGCAGGATCGCCTGTGCGAGGGCAACTGCGTGCTGGAGCAGGCGGGCCACGGCACCGTCACCATCGGCGCGGTGGAGAAGTACATCACCGACACCGCGTTCGAGCGCGGCTGGGTGCGGCCGCCGACGCCGGCGCGCGAGATCGGGCGGAGCGTCGGGATCATCGGCGCCGGGCCGGGCGGTCTCGCCGCGGCGGACCAGCTGCGCCGGCGCGGTTACGAGATCCACGTCTACGATCGCTACGACCGCGTGGGCGGGCTGCTCGTCTACGGCATTCCCAACTTCAAGCTGGAGAAGGACATCGTTGTGCGACGTGCCGATCTCCTCGAGCAGGGCGGGATCGTCTATCACCTCAATTGCGAGGTGGGTCGCGACGTCGCCCTCGCCGAGCTGCGCCAGCGCCACGACGCGGTGCTCATCGCCACCGGCGTCTACAAGGCCCGCGACATGATGATGCCGGGCTCCGGACTCAAGGGGTTGTTCCCGGCCATGGAGTACCTCACGGCCTCCAACCGCAAGGGGCTCGGCGACCGGGTGCCGCTGTTCGATGACGGCACGCTCGACGCCGCCGGACGCAATGTCGTGGTGATCGGCGGTGGCGACACCGCCATGGACTGCGTGCGCACGGCCGTGCGCCAGGGCGCGAAGAGCGTCAAGTGCCTGTACCGCCGCGACCACGAGAACATGCCCGGCTCCCGCCGCGAGGTCATGCACGCCGAGGAGGAGGGCGTGGAGTTCGTCTGGCTCGCCGCGCCCGAGGCCTGTCTCGGCAACGGTCACGTCACCGCCGTGAGGGCGCAGCGCATCCATCTCGGCGTGCCCGACGCCTCGGGGCGCCAGACGCCGGAGCCCATCGAGGGCTCGAGCTTTAACGTCAAGGCCGATCTCGTGATCAAGGCGCTGGGCTTCGATCCCGAGGACCTGCCGACCCTGTTCGGCGAGAAGGACCTCGCCACCACGCGCTGGAGCACCCTCAAGGTCAACTTCCGGACCATGATGACCTCGCTCGACGGGGTGTTCGCCGTGGGCGACATCGTGCGCGGCGCGTCGCTGGTGGTGTGGGCGATCCATGACGGGCGCATCGCGGCGGACGCCATCCACGCCTGGTGCGAGAAGCGGGTACGAACGGGCGCGCGGCGCAAGGTCGCCGCCGCTGGATGACGGAGGGACCAATGACCGATCGCGGTCCGATGGACGGCGTGCGCAGCGTCGGGCTGTGGCGCGACAACGCCCGGCGACTCGAGGCGGCGGGCGCCTACGATCCCGCCTGCGAGCACGATTCCTGCGGCGTCGGCCTGATCGCCGCCATCGACGGCCGCCCCCGGCGCGAGGTGGTGGTTGCCGGCATCAATGCCCTGAAGGCGGTGTGGCACAGGGGCGCCGTGGACGCAGACGGCAAGACCGGCGACGGCGCCGGCATCCACGTCGAGATTCCCCACGACTTCTTCAAGGAGCACATCGCCCGCACCGGCCACGAGCCGCGCCCCGGGCGCCTCGGCGTCGGCATGGTGTTCCTGCCCAAGACCGATCTCGGCCAGCTCGAGCGCTGCCGCTCCATCGTCGAGAGCGAGATCCTGAACTTCGGCTACTCGATCTACGGCTGGCGCCAGGTCCCCGTGAACGTCACCGTCATCGGCGACAAGGCCAATGCCACCCGGCCCGAGATCGAACAGATCATGATCGCCTCCAACCGGGGGGTGAGCCAGGAGCAGTTCGAGACCGATCTCTACGTCATCCGCCGGCGCATCGAAAAACGGGTGCTCGCCGAGTACATCACCGATTTCTACATCTGCTCGCTCAGCTGCCGCTCCATCATCTACAAGGGCCTGATGCTGGCGGAGCAGGTGGACCAGTTCTACCCGGACCTGCGCGACGAGCGGTTCGTCTCCTCCTTCGCGATCTTCCACCAGCGCTATTCCACTAACACGTTCCCCAACTGGCGGCTGGCGCAGCCCTTCCGCATGCTGGCGCACAACGGCGAGATCAACACGCTGCGCGGCAACACCAACTGGATGAAGAGCCACGAGACGCGGATGATGACCGAGGTGTTCGGCGACCACATCGCCGACGTCAAGCCGGTCATCCAGTCGGGGAGCTCGGACTCGGCGGCGCTCGACGCCGTGTTCGAGGTCATGGTGCGGGCCGGACGCCCGGCGCCCATGGTCAAGTCCATGATGATCCCCGATTCCTGGTCGAAGAAGGCGACCATGCCGGCGAGCCACAAGGACTTCTACTCGTACTGCAACTGCGTGATGGAGCCGTGGGACGGCCCCGCCGCCATCGCCGCCACCGACGGCCGATGGGTAATCGCGGGGATGGACCGCAACGGGCTGAGACCCATGCGGTTCACCCTGACAAGGGACGGGCTTTTGATCGTCGGCTCCGAATCCGGGATGGTCCCGGTCACCGAGACCACCATCACCGAGAAGGGACGCATCGGCCCCGGTGAGATGATCGGCGTCGACCTTGCCGAGGGGCGCTTCTACCACGATGCCGAGATCAAGGACATGTTGGCCGCCCGGAACCCCTATTCCAGGTGGGTCCGGAACATCACCGAGCTCGATTCGCTCATCAAGCCGGCCAAGGAGGCGCCGCCGCTCTACGACCGCGATGAACTGCGCGTCCGCCAAAGGGCGCTCGGCTACACCATGGAGGAGCTCGAGCTCATCCTCCATCCCATGGTCGAGGACTGCAAGGAGCCCGTCGGGTCCATGGGCGACGACACGCCGCTGGCGGTGCTGTCGGAGCGCTATCGCGGCCTGCACCACTTCTTCCGACAGAACTTCAGCCAGGTGACGAATCCGCCCATCGATTCCCTGCGCGAGAACTACCAGATGAGCCTGAAGACGCGGCTCGGAAACCTCGGCAACATTCTCGACGAGGACGAATCCCAGACCCACCTGCTCCAGCTCGAGAGCCCGGTCCTGTCCAATGCCGAGTTCCTCGCCATGCGCGACTACATGGGCAAGGACGCGGTGGAGATCGATTGCACCTTCGACGCCGATCACGGCGAGGGGGGGCTGCGCGCCGGCCTGGAGCGCATCCAGCGCGAGGCCGAGGACGCCGTGCGCGGCGGCGCCGTTCACGTGATCCTCGCGGATCAGGGGATGGACCGGACGCGCACGCCGATCCCGATGATCCTCGCCGCGGGCGCCGTGCATACCCATCTCGTCCGCCAGCAGCTGCGGACCTTCACCTCGCTCAACGTCCGCTCGGGCGAGTGCATGGACGTCCACTACTTCGCGGTCCTGATCGGCGTCGGCGCCACCACCGTCAACGCCTACCTCGCCGAGGAGTCCATCAAGGACCGCCACCGCCGCGGCCTGTTCCCCGGCCTGACGCCGGAGGATTGCATCGCCAATTACAAGAAGGCGGCGGACCAGGGCGTCCTCAAGGTCATGTCCAAGATGGGGATCTCGGTGCTGTCGAGCTACCGCGGCGGCTACAATTTCGAGGCGGTGGGGCTTTCCCGCGCGCTGGTCGCCGAATACTTCCCGGGGATGACCTCCCGCATCTCGGGGATCGGGCTCGCCGGGATCGAGCGCAAGGTGACCGAGTTGCACGCCCAGGCCTATGCCGGCGGCAACGTGACCCTGCCCGTCGGCGGGTTCTACACGTTCCGCCGCTCGGGCGAGGTCCATGCGGTGAGCGGGGATCTCATCCACACCCTCCAGCATGCAGTGGCGACCGATTCCTATGCCGTCTACCGGCGGTTCTCGGAAATGAGCCGCGCCGGGCCGCCGGTGAACCTGCGCGACCTCCTGGATTTCAAGGAGGTGCCGAACCCGGTGGATCTGGAGGAGGTGGAATCCATCACCGACATCCGCAAGCGCCTGGTGGCGCCGGGAATCTCCCTCGGCGCCCTCAGCCCCGAGGCCCATGAGACGCTATCGATCGCCATGAACCGCATCGGCGCCAAGTCCGATTCCGGCGAGGGCGGCGAGGACCCGAGCCGCTATCGCCCGCGCCCCAACGGCGACAACGCGTCCTCCGCCATCAAGCAGGTGGCGTCCGCGCGGTTCGGCGTCACGGCCGAGTACCTCAACAACTGCCGCGAGCTCGAGATCAAGATCGCCCAGGGGGCGAAGCCCGGCGAAGGCGGGCAGCTTCCGGGCGTCAAGGTATCCGAGATGATCGCGCGCCTGCGCCATTCGACGCCCGGCATCACCCTGATCTCGCCGCCGCCGCACCATGACATCTATTCCATCGAGGACCTCGCACAGCTGATCTACGATCTCAAGCAGATCAATCCCGACGCCAAGGTGTGCGTGAAGCTGGTGTCCCAGACCGGCATCGGCACCATCGCCGCCGGCGTGGCCAAGGCCAAGGCCGACGTGATTTTGGTGTCCGGCCACTCCGGGGGCACCGGCGCGAGCCCGCAGAGCTCGATCAAATACGCCGGGCTGCCGTGGGAGATGGGGCTCAGCGAGGTCAACCAGGTGCTGACCCTGAACCAGCTGCGCCATCGGGTGACGCTCAGGGTCGACGGCGGCTTCAAGACCGGCCGCGATGTGGTGATGGCGGCGCTGCTCGGGGCCGAGGAGTTCGGCATGGGCACCATCTCCCTGGTCGCCATGGGCTGCATCATGGTGCGCCAGTGCCACTCCAATACCTGCCCCGTGGGGGTCTGCACCCAGAATCCCAAGCTCCGCGAGAAGTTCACCGGCACCCCGGAGAAGGTTCTCAACCTGATGAGCTTCGTCGCCGAGGAGGTGCGCGAGATCCTCGCCTCCCTCGGCGCCCGCTCGATCCAGGAGATCATCGGCCGCACCGACCTGCTCACCCAGGTGAGCCGGGGCTCCGAGCATCTCGACGATCTCGACCTCAACCCGCTGCTGTCGCAGGCCGATGCCGGCGGCTTCCCGCGCCACTGCGCCGTCGAGGGACGCAACGAGGTGCCCGAGACCCTGGACGCGGAGATGATCGAGGACGCCGCGCCCGCGCTCGAGCTCGGCGAGAAGATGCAGCTCGCCTACAACGTGCGCAACACCCAGCGCGCCATCGGCGCGAAACTGTCCTCGGCCATCACCCGGAAGTTCGGGATGGACGGGCTCGAGCCGGGCCAGGTCACCGTGCGCCTGCGCGGCACCGCCGGGCAGTCGCTCGGCGCCTTCGCCGTCCAGGGCATCAAGCTCGAGGTGTTCGGGGACGCCAACGACTACGCGGGCAAGGGGCTCTCGGGCGGCACCATCGTGGTGCGGCCGCTCGCCTCCTCGCCGCTGGTGTCCAACCAGAACACCATCGTCGGCAACACCGTCCTCTACGGTGCCACCGCCGGATACTTCTTCGCCGCCGGCCAGGCCGGGGAGCGGTTCTGCGTGCGCAACTCCGGTGCCGAGGCGGTGGTGGAGGGCTGCGGCTCCAACGGCTGCGAGTACATGACCGGGGGCGTCGCCGTCATCCTCGGTCCGGTCGGCGACAATTTCGGGGCCGGCATGACCGGCGGGGTCGCCTTCGTCCATGACTCCGACGGGACCTTCGAAGCCAGGGTCAACCCCGAAACCCTGTTGTGGCAGCGGATCGAGACCCCCTATTGGGAGGAACGGGTCCGCCGGCTGGTGGAGATGCACGTGGCTGCCACCCAGTCGCGATTCGCCGAGCGGCTGCTCAACGCCTGGCGCCGCGAGGTCGGCAGGTTCTGGCAGGTGATCCCGCGCGAGATGCTGGATATCCTCGAGCATCCCATCACCGCCGAGGCGGCGGGCGCCGAACGCGCCTGAGGCGGAGCCGTCTCCGGATCCCGCGCCCGGACGTGCCGCCCGGTTGCGCCGGGGATCGCGCGCGCGGTCATACTTTAGACACAATCCGGTGCCAAATGCGCGACGGGACATAGCGCCCGCCTTGGCCGGGGCCGGGCCGATCCGGCCCGGCGCCAAGGGGGAGGTCGCCGCGCTCGCAGGCAGCCAGGCACGCGCCGCACGAGTTTCCCAAAGGGAGGAAGTCCATGCCAACGATCTTCTGGGGCGCCCCGACGCTCCGACCCGCGGCCATGGCGGCCGCGATCTTCACCTGTTTCTTGGTCCTGCCGGCGCCGTCCCCGCGTGCCCAGGACATCACGCCCGAGATCGAGAATTTCTCCGACACCCTCGACGTCCCGTTCGTGCCCTCGGACCACAAGGTCCTCCAGGCGATGTTCGAGTTCACGAAACCGACCAAGGACGATTTTCTGATCGACCTCGGGTCGGGCGACGGGCGTATCGTCATCACCGCGGCGAAGGAATTCGGCCTGCGCGGCTACGGCGTCGACCTCAACAAGGGCCTCGTGCGGGTCGCCAATGCGCGCGCCGCCAGGGCCGGTGTGGCCGACCGCGCCAAGTTCTACGTGCGCAACCTGTTCGAGGAGGACATCGGCCGCGCCTCCATCGTCACCATGTACCTGCTGCCCGAGGTCGTCCTCCAGCTGCGGCCCAAGCTGTTCGCGGAGCTCAAGCCGGGTTCGCGGATCGCATCCCATGACTACCACCTCGGCAATTGGCGGCCGGATGCGGCGCGGGTCGTCGATGTCGACTCGCGGGGCGACGAGAGCATCGTCTATTACTGGATGGTCCCGGCGAAGGTAGGAGGCACCTGGAGCTGGAACCTCGAGTACCCGGGTCAGTTCTACGAGCCGGTCAGCTACCAGGCGGTGATCGACCAGCACTTTCAGGACATCGAGGGCAGGGTCGAGGCCAATATCCTTCCCATACGCATCCATGACGCGACGCTGTCCGGAACCCGCATCGCGTTCTCCGTGACCGGCGAGATCGAGGATCGCATCGTTCGCCACGATTTCCTCGGCGTGGTCGATGGCGATGTCATCACCGGCTCGGTCAGGATATCCGGAGGCGTGCGCGATATGACCGTGCCGTGGTCGGCGCGGCGCACCAAGGCCACCAACTAGCGCCGGGCGGGTCGTCCCCGCCATGGCGGCGGAACCGACACGGGCGGCACCGCGCGCCGCCCTCCGAGTGAGCGACGGCCTGGCGCTGATGGTCGGCATGGTGGTCGGCATCGGCATCTTCAAGGCACCGTCGCTGGTCGCCTCGCGTCTCGACGATCCCTGGGTCATCCTCGGTCTGTGGGTGGCCGGTGCGCTCGTCGTGCTGGTGGGGGCGCTGTGCTACGCCGAGCTGGCCACCGCGTTTCCCGACGCCGGCGGCGAGTACCATTTCCTGACACGGGCGTTCGGCCCGGCCACCGGCTTCCTGTTCGCGTGGGGACGGCTCGCCGTGGTGCAGACCGGCGCCATCGCGGCGGTGGGCTTCGTGCTGGGCGACTACGCCCAGGAGCTCCTCCACATCGGCCCCATGGGCCCGTCCCTCTACGCCGGGGCGGCGGTCATCGGCCTCACCGCCCTCAACGTGCGCGGCACACCCGTGAGCGCGCGGGTCCAGAACCTCCTGGCCGCTGCGCTGGTGGCGGCGGTGCTGGCCGCGGCGCTGGCGGGCTTCGCCCTCGGCGGCGGGGTCGAGGCCGCCGGCGCGATGGCCTTGGAGGGCGCGGGCGCCGCCGGCTCCGGCCGCGAGACGACCCTCGCCGCGATCGGCTTCGCCATGATCTTCGTCATGCTGACCTATGGCGGATGGAACGAGGTCGCCTATCTCTCCGCGGAACTCGGCGACGTTCGCCGCAACATGGTGCGGGTGATCCTCCTCGGGACCCTGGTGGTGACGGTGCTCTACATCGCCATCAACGGCGCCTACCTGCGCATCCTGGGGCCGGCGGCGATGGGGGCCTCGGAGGCCATCGGCGCCGACTACATGCGCGCCCTCGTCGGATCCCCCGGGGCGACGGTTCTGTCGTTGGTCATCATCGCCGCGGCCCTCACCACCATGAATGCCACGATCTTCACCGGCGCGCGCTCGGCCTATGCCATGGCCCGGGATTCCGGTCTGTTCGGCCCCATCGGCCGTTGGGATGTGCGGGCGGCGGGGCCGGTCAACGCTCATCTGGTCCAGGGCGCCCTGGCGCTGGCGCTGGTCGGGCTCGGTACCGCCACCCGTCAGGGATTCTCGACCATGGTCGAATACACCGCCCCGGTCTTCTGGTTCTTCCTGCTGCTCACCGGCGTCGCGCTGTTCGTGCTTCGCCGCGGTGGCCTGCCGGCCGGCACCTACCGGGTGCCGCTCTATCCGCTCACGCCGGCCCTGTTTTGCGCGAGCTCGGCTTTCATGCTGCATGCGTCCCTGGCCTATACGGAGGTCGGCGCGCTGATCGGGGTCGGAATCGTGGCACTCGGCATCCCCGTGTGGTGGCTGGCCCGCCGCCGCGCCCCCGGCCCCGCTGTCTAGCGGGATCCCGCCGTTTCCCAAAGCCGTCGGGTTGTTCTAGATTAGGCGCCGATGCGTCTTCTCTACCACGTCGCGTTGTCGCCCGCGTGCCGCAAGATTCGGGTCATCCTTCAGGAGAAGGGACTCGAGTTCCGGTTGCAGGTGGAGAAGGTATGGGAACGCAGGCCACAGTTCCTCGCCCTCAACCCGGCGGGGGAAGTCCCCGTTCTGGTGGAGGAAGATGGGGCCGTGCTCGCCGAATCCTGGGTCATCGCCGAATACCTGGAGGAGACCCATCCCAGGCCGGCCCTCATCGCGGGCGATCCCTGCGCCCGTGCCGAGATACGCCGGCTGGCGGCATGGTTCGACGTCAAGTTCGACCGCGAGGTCACGCGGAACCTGGTCGGGGAAAAGGTCATGAAGCGGTTCCTCGGCCTCGGCGAGCCGAACTCCGCCGCCATCCGCGCCGGCCACGCGAACCTGCCCGTGCATCTGGATTACGTATCCTACCTCGTGGAACGGCGCACCTGGCTGGCGGGGGACACCTTCTCCATCGCCGACATCGCGGCGGCGGCGCATCTCTCGGCCCTCGACTATATCGGGGACGTGCCGTGGGATGCCCACCCGGTGGCGAAGGACTGGTATGCCCGCATCAAGTCGCGGCCGTCCTTTCGGCCGCTGCTGGCCGACCACATCGCCGGGCTGCCGCCGCCACGGCACTATGCGGATCTGGATTTCTGAACGGAGAATCATGGCACGGACGCCTCGCAGGAACCCCACGCCATTGGAGGAGCTCGGCCCGCGCACCGGCAAGGAATCGCCCCACGAGCTCATTTACCGCGCCTATCTCCTGGGCTGGATTCATTTCGGCACCAAGCTGGCGGTGCTCAACCGTCCCGGCTCCCCCGTCTACAACGCGTACGAGAACTGGGGGCCGGTCGCCCTCCTGGCATTCCTCTCGATCTATTACGGCGCGTCCTCGGGCTGGGAGGCGGGGCTGTCGATCTTCGTCGCCGGCGCCTTTTTCGGCGTCCTGCTGCTGCCGCGCTACGTGCTCAAGAAGCTGCGCATGCGGGTCCTGGAAAAGGCGTTCGGCGACGAGGGCGGCTGGCGCGAGCTGTGGCGAAACGGGGGGATATCGATCCGCCTCGCCATGGATTCCAGCGTCGAGTGCGAGGGCCCCGACGGGGACTGGGAGAAATTTGCCCGGCTCTATCTCGACAAGCCCGACGAATCCTGACCCTGGGATGCCTTATTCTCATCATATTGCCGGCGGAGAAAGGGCATCGCCCGTTCGCTTCCGCCCACCCAGCGAGGCCGCCATGAGAAATGCCGCCCTTCTCGCCATTGCCGTTTCGCTCGCCCTTGCCACCGCCGCCCCGGCCCAGGCCCGGGATCCGGAGGATGCCCGGGAGGAGGTCCGTCTCACCCTTTCCGCGGAGGGATGGGCCAAGACCGAGACCGCCCGCGTCGAGGTGCTCGCCCAATTGACGCTCCTCCAGGAAAACCGTTCCGCGGTCCGCGCGGAGGTCACGGGCGCGCTGGCCGAATTGGCGCCGGATGCCGATTGGCGCCTGGTCGGTTTCGACCGCGGCTCGGATCCGTCCGGCGCCGAGCGGTGGACCATCCACGCCGAGGCGCGGCTGCCCCAGGGGGCGCTGGACGGGCTGGCGTCGCGGGCGCGCTCTCTCGGTTCCCCCGGCAAGCAGTACCAGGTCGCCTCGATCCAGGCGGTGCCGTCGCTCGCCGAGCGCGAGGCCGCGCTTGCCGCCCTGCGGGCCCGCATCTATGCCATGGCCCGCGAGGAGGTGAAGGCCGCCGCCCCCTTATGGCCGGGCCGGACGGTGGTCATCCGGAGCGTCGATTTCTCGCCATTGGTGCGGCCGCTGTCGGCGGCGCGGGCCCGGGCGGAGGATGTCCACTCGGCCATGGCCGCAGCGCCGTCCTCGGCATCGGGACCGCTCGCCATCGAGCAGAAGCTCACGCTCACGGCGACGGTAACGCTGGCGCCCGAACCTATTTCGGGGACGGCGCGCTAGGGCCCTTGCCCGCCGAAAGCCGGGCCAGGTTGGCCCTCGCGGCACGCCCCACCGGCCCGTCCCGGTCGAGCGCCACCGCCTGATGGAAGGCGCCCTGCGCGGCCGCGATCTCCCCCCGGAGGCTGTGCAGCACCCCGCGCTCGAGCCAGGCACCGGCGAAATAAGCATCGATCTTGAGGGCCGCCTCGACGTTCTCGAACGCAAGGTCGAGGCTGCCCAGATGGCGGTAGGCATTGGCCATGAGCAGCCGCGCCTCCGCGTCACCCGGATCGATCTCGGCCGCCCGGTTGAGGTCGTCGAGGGCCTCCCATAGCTCGCCGCGGGCGCCCTTGGCGACGGCGCGGTCCATCAGCAGTCCCGCATCGTCCGGGCTGATCGCGAGCGCCGCCCCGAAGCTCCGGATCGCCGCCTCCGCCTTGTCGGCCTTGAGCCATGCGCGGCCGGCCTGGCGCAGGAGCTCGGTGCGCTCCTCGGTGCGCTCGGCCGGCAGCTCCCCCGCCAGCCGGTCGAGGACCTTGCCCGCCTCGGCGGGCCGGCCCTTGGCCATGAGCGCGGCCGCGAGGCAATGCTGACCGCCGCTGCGGTCGCCGCCCTTGTAGAGGGCCTCGGCCCGGTTGAGCGCCTCGTCCGGCGCCCGCGCGGCAAGGTTCATGCAGGCGGCGTAAGGGTCCTCGGGGGCGGCCGGGGCGGCCCACGCCCCGAGGGCGGGGAGGGTGCCGAGGGCGGCGAGAGCGAAACCGATATGGCGGGATGCCCGAGTCATGATCGGGGCCAATCTTGCGCCAAACCGGGCCCGCCGGGCAAGGGGCGCGGTTCCCGGCGGGCGGGCGGGCGCCTATCATCGGCCTCCATGGGTCCCGGCGGACGACCACGGCTCTTCTGCTTCGGCCTCGGCTACTCGGCGCGCGCCATCGCCCGGGCCCTGGTGGCCGAGGGCTTCGCCGTCGCCGGGACCACCCGCGACGCCGAGAAGGCCGAGATCCTCGCGACCCGGGGCTTTGCCGTGTTCCCCTTCGACGGGTCCGAGCCGGTGGCCGAGGGGGCGCTGGACGGCACCACCCACCTGCTCGTCTCGGTCCCGCCCGACGGCGCCGGCGATCCCGTTCTGCGCCACCACCGTGCCGGGCTCGCCTCCCTGGTCGCGGCGGCGCCGGCGCTCGCCTGGGCGGGGTATCTGTCCAGCACCGGGGTCTATGGCGACCGGGGCGGCGGCTGGGTCGACGAGGGCTCGGCGCTCCGGCCCAGCTCCGACCGGGCGCGGCGCCGGGTCGCCGCCGAACGTGCGTGGCTCCGGTTCGCCGACGAGGCGGGCCTGCCTCTCCACGTGTTCCGACTGGCCGGCATCTACGGGCCCGGGCGCAGCGCCCTCGACCAACTCCGCGCCGGGACCGCACGCCGCATCCTCAAGCCGGGACACCTGTTCTCACGCATCCACGTGGACGACATCGCCGCCGTGCTCCGCGCCTCCATGGGGAAACCCGACCCCGGCGCCGTCTACAACGTCTGCGACGACGCCCCCGCCGCCCAGGCCGACGTGGTCGCCTTCGCCGCCGGGCTGCTCGGGATGCCGGCGCCGCCCGTGGTCCCCTACGACGAGGCGGAGCTTTCGGACGCGGCGCGGAGCTTCTGGGCCGACGACCGGCGCGTGCGCAATGACCGCATCAAGCGTGAGCTGGGTGTGCGGCTCTCCTACCCCGATTACCGGGCGGGACTGCGCGCGGTGCTGGCCGCGGAACGGTGACGCCCGGGCGTCATCGCCGGCCCCCCGCGCCGACCACCTCCATGACCGCGTTGCCGATGCGGGCGAGATCGGCAGGCCGCGACAGCCGGTGATCGCCGTCCTTGATCAGGGTCACGGCGACGTCGGCGGCGGCGATCCGCCGCATCAGCGCGAGCGCCGTCTCCCAGGCCACGTCCGTGTCCGCCGTCCCGTGGAGGAGGCGCACCGGGCAATCGACGGCGACGGGCCCGCGCAGGATGAGATGGGCGCGTCCCTCCTCGATGAGCCTTCGGGTGAACGCGTAGGGCGCGTCGCCATAGGGGCTTTCCTTGCGGACCACGCCCTCGCGCATCAGGGTTTCCCGCTCGGCCGCGGTGAGTTCGGACGGGACGATCTCCTCGGTGAAGTCGGGGGCCGCGGCCACGCCGACGACGCCCCTGATGCGTGCCGGGCGCTCGCGGGCGGCGAGGAGCGCCAGCCACCCGCCCATGGACGAGCCCACCAGCACCTGCGGGCCCTCGGTCAGGCGGTCGAGGACGTCGAGCGCGTCGCCGAGCCAGCCGCCGATGGTGCCGTCCTCGAAGGCGCCGCCGGAGGTGCCGTGGCCCGAATAATCGAAGCGGAGATAGGGCAGGCCGGCACTGGCGGCGAATCCCTCGAGCCAGGTCGCCTTGGTCCCGGTCATGTCCGACATGAACCCGCCCAGGAACATCACTCCCGGCCGCGACGCGGTGCCGGCCATGCCCCGGGGACCGGGCCTTGCCCGGTAGGCGATGGACGGGCCTTGACCCCGTGCTAGAATTTCAGGCGGTCCTTGCATCCCCCAAGCGCGATCGGCGATAACCCCGAGCCCATGAGCGAGATCGACGACGAGGGCGGCGCGCCGGCGGCCGCCACGGCCGGGCGCCAACCTAGCATCGCGACCGCCGCCCCGGAAGGCCGGCCGCCGACGGTGCTGCAGGTCCTGCCGAGCCTCGAGGGCGGCGGCGTCGAGCGCGGCACCGTCGATGTCGCCGTGGCCCTCGTCGAGGCGGGGTGGGGCTCGGTGGTCGCCTCGGCCGGCGGCGCCATGGTGCGCGAGCTCGCCCGTCACCGGGTCGCCCATGTCACGCTGCCTCTCCACTCCAAGAACCCGCTGGTCATGCGACGCAATATCGCGCGCCTGCGGGACGTCATCCGCCGTTACGGCGTCGATATCGTCCATGCCCGCTCGCGGGCGCCCGCGTGGAGCGCGCGGGCCGCGGCGCGGCGCGCGGGCGTCCATTTCGTCACCACCTTCCACGGCACCTACGGCGCCTCCGGGGGGCTGAAGCGGCTCTATAACGGCATCATGGTCCGCGGCGAGCGGGTGATCGCCATCTCCGACTTCATCGCCCGCCACACCATCGAGACCTACCGCGCCGACCCCGCCCGCCTCCGCGTGATCCACCGGGGCGTCGACCTCGCCGTGTTCCGGCCCGAATTTGTCACGCAGGAACGCATGATCGACCTCGCGACCCGCTGGAAGCTTCCCGACGACCGGCCCATCGTCCTGCTGCCGGGGAGGTTTTCCCGGTGGAAGGGCCATGCCCTCATGATCGAGGCCCTGGCGCGGATCGGACGCGACGACCTGCTGTGCGTCATGGTCGGCGCCGACACCGGGAGCGACGCCTATATCGGCGAGCTGACGGCCCTGGCGAAGCGCCGCGGCGTCGAATCCCGGGTCCGGTTCGTCGATTTCTGCCGCGACATGCCGGCCGCCTACATGCTGTCGGACGCGGTGGTGTCCGCCTCGCTCAGGCCCGAGGCCTTCGGCCGCACCCTGGCCGAGGGACTCGCCCTCGGGCGGCCCGTGGTCGGCCCCGCCCACGGCGGCGCGCTCGAGATCATCGAGGAGGGCCGCACCGGCTGGCTGTTCACGCCAGGCAACCCCGAGTCGCTGGCTGCCGCCCTTGACGCGGCGCTCTCGGTCACGCCCGAGGCGCGCCGGCGCCTCGCCGCCGAGGCCATGCGATTCGTCGGCGAGAAGCTGTCGAAGACCCGCATGTGCGCGGACACCCTCGCCGTCTATGCCGAAGTCTTGGACGATGCCCCGGTCGCCGAGGGGGCTGCGGCGCCTGCCGCGCCATGAGCGCGCACCGGCGCATCCTGGTCGTCAAGCTGGGCGCCCTCGGCGATTTCATCCTCGCCTACCGGGCCATGGCGGCGATCCGCGCCCATCACCGGGATGCCGCCATCACCCTGCTGACCATTCCCCCGCTGGTGCCGCTGGCCGAGGCCTGCGGCCTGTTCGACGAGGTGTGGACCGATCCCCGCCCCCGTCTCCACCAGCCGCGGGCCTGGGTCGGGCTGCTGCGCCGGCTCAACGGCGGCCGCTTCACCCGCGTCTACGATCTGCAGACCGCCGACCGGACGAGGCTCTACTTCCGCCTCATGGGGCCGCCCTTCGCGCGGGTGCGTCCCCAATGGTCGGGCCATGCCCGCGGCGCGTCCCACCGCCACGCGGATCCCGGGCGGGACCGCATGCACACGCTGGAGCGCCAGGCGGCCCAGCTCGCCATCGCCGGTATCGGCCCCGAGGACTATCCCCCTCTCGATCTCTCCTGGGCCGCCGCCGACGTGTCGCGCCACGGATTGATCGGGCAGGGCTGCCCCTACGTGCTGATGGTGCCCGGCGGTTCCGCCGGACACCCGGAGAAGCGCTGGCCCGCCCATCGCTATGGCGCGCTCGCCCGGGACCTCGCCGCCGAGGGCCTGCGCCCGGTGGTCGTCGGCGCGGCGGCCGAGGCCGAGGCCTGCGCGGCGGTCGCCGCCGCCGCGCCGGAGACCTTGAACCTGTGCGGCGATTCGCCCCTCCTCGAGGTGGCGGCGCTGGCCCGCGCCGCCGCCGGCGCCGTCGGCAACGACACCGGACCCATGCACCTGATCGCGGCGGTGGGCTGCCCCTCGCTCGTTCTCCACTCGGGGGCGACGGATCCCGCCCTGACGCGGCCACGGGGGCCGTATGAGGGGCCCGGCGCCCGCCCGCCGCCGCCGGGCGCCCCGGCCGAGACCGTCACCGTCCTCAGGCGCGACGACCTCTCGACGCTCGGGGTGGCGGAGGTGCGCGCCGCGCTTTTCCTGCGCCGCTTCGCGGGGGCGGCCGCAGGACGCCCGTGACACGGGCACCGCCGGGGCGCGGCCGCGGCGCTTGACAGGACCGGCCACGAAAGTACTCTCGCGACCCGCGCATCCCGGGCCCGGGGCACCGGCCCGGGATGCGATCTTTCCGGATGCCGAGACCGACCATGGCCGAGATTACCCTGACCCTTCCCGACGGCTCCGAGCGCAAGGTGCCCAAGGGCACGACCGGGGCCGAGGTGGCGGCCGCCATCGGGCCCGGCCTCGCCAAGGCGGCGCTCGCCATCAGGGTCGACGGCGAGCTGCGCGACCTTTCACGGTCCATCGACCGGGATGCCGAGATCGAGATCGTGACCGCGAAGAGCCCCGACGCGCTCGAGCTCCTGCGCCACGATGCCGCCCACGTCATGGCGGAGGCCGTCAAGGAGCTCTATCCCGAGACCCAGGTCACCATCGGGCCCGCCATCGAGGACGGCTTCTACTACGATTTCGCCCGCGGTGAGCCGTTCACCCCGGAGGACCTCCCGCGCATCGAGGCGCGCATGCGCGAGATCGTCGACCGAGACGAGGCCATCCTGCGCGAGGTCTGGGACCGCAACGACGCCATCCGCTTCTTCAAGGACCTGGGCGAGCACTACAAGGCCGAGATCATCGAAGCGTTGCCGCTGGACGAGGAGGTCACGCTCTACCGCCAGGGAGACTTCATCGACCTGTGCCGGGGCCCGCACCTGCCCTCCACCGGCCGGCTGGGCAAGGCGTTCAAGCTGATGAAGCTGGCCGGGGCCTATTGGCGCGGCGATTCGCGCAACGACATGCTGCGGCGCATCTACGGCACCGCCTGGACCGGCGACAAGGAGCTCGCCGACTACCTCCATCGCCTCGAGGAGGCCGAGCGCCGCGACCACCGGCGCCTCGGCCGCGAGATGGGGCTGTTCCACATGCAAGAGGAGGCGGTCGGCGCCGCCTTCTGGCACCCCAAGGGCTGGACGCTTTATCGCGTGGTCGAGGACTACATCCGGGCCAGGCTGGAGAAGGCGGGCTACGTCGAGGTTCACACCCCGATGCTGGTGGATCGCAGCCTGTGGGAGGCCTCGGGCCACTGGGAGAAGTTCGCCGGGGCCATGTACACCGCCGTGCCCCGGACCGAGGAGGCCAAGGCCAGCGAGGGCGTGCGCCTTTACGCCATCAAGCCCATGAACTGCCCGGGTCACGTCCAGATCTTCCGCCAGGGGATCAAGAGCTATCGTGACCTCCCGCTCCGCATGGCCGAGTTCGGCTCCTGCCACCGGTTCGAGCCGTCCGGCGCCCTGCACGGGCTGATGCGGGCCCGCGCCTTTACCCAGGACGATGCCCATATCTTCTGCACCGAGGACCAGGTCACCTCCGAAACCAAGGCGTTCTGCGATCTCCTGCGCTCGGTCTACCGCGATTTCGGCTTCACCGACGTCACCGTCAGGCTCGCCGACCGGCCGGAGACGCGGGCGGGATCGGACGCCGTCTGGGACCGCGCCGAGGCGGCGCTCCTGGCGGCGGTGAAGGAATCGGGCTTGGACTACGGCCTCAACCCGGGCGAGGGCGCTTTCTACGGGCCCAAGCTCGAGTTCGTGCTGCGCGACGCCATCGGCCGCGACTGGCAATGCGGCACCCTGCAGGTGGATTTCGTGCTGCCCGAGCGGCTGGACGCGGCCTATGTGGGCGAGGACGGCCAGCGACATCGCCCGGTGATGCTCCACCGCGCGATCCTCGGGTCCCTGGAGCGCTTCATCGGCATCCTCATCGAGGAGCATGCCGGCGCCTTCCCCCTCTGGCTGGCCCCCGTGCAGGTGGTCATCGCCACCATCACCTCCGACGGCGATGCCTACGCCCGGGAAGTCCTCGAGACCCTCTCGGCGGCGGGGCTGCGCTGCGAGGTCGACCTGTCCAACGAGAAGATCGGCTACAAGGTCCGCCAATATTCGGTCGCCAAGGTCCCGGTGATCCTGGCCATCGGCCGGCGCGAGGCCGAGGAGCGGACGGTGGCGGTGCGTCGCCTGGGCTCCCGCGCGCAAGAATCCCTTGCGCTGGAGGACGCCCGCGCTAGACTTGTCGAGGAGGCACGCGTGCCCGTCCATTCCGGCGACCGGTGATCAGGGATCCCCAGAACAATTCCTAAACATGATCGGGCATCGTCGGGCAGGGATCCGGACGGCGCTCGTGTCGTTTGTGTGCAACCACTGACGGAGAGCGATCCATAGCCAGACCAGCCCTACCCCAATCGCCGCAGCGCGGCGGCCCCCGCGTGAACGAGGCAATCAACGCCGCTTCCGTTCGCGTGGTGGGCGAGAATGGCGAGATGCTCGGGATCATGCCGGTCGAGCAGGCCCTCGCCAGGGCCGAGACCGCGGGGCTCGACCTGGTGGAGATATCCCCCAACTCCGAGCCTCCCGTCTGCAAGATCCTCGATTACGGGAAATTCAAGTACCAGGCCCAGAAGAAAGCCAACGAGGCCCGCAAAAAGCAAAAGACCATCGACGTCAAGGAGATCAAGATGCGCCCCGGCATCGAACAGCACGACTACGACGTGAAGATGCGGGCCATCAACAAGTTCCTGGACGAGGGCGACAAGGTCAAGGTGACCATCCGCTTCCGCGGCCGCGAGTTCCTCCACCAGGAGCTCGGGCTTCACGTGCTCAACCGGGTGCGCGAGGAGGTCGGGGAGAAGGCCAAGGTCGAGGCGGTGCCCAAGATGGAGGGCCGCCAGATGGTGATGGTGATGGCACCCCGCTAGCGCCTCCGGCCCCGGTGCCGGCGGCCGCGGCCCCGGGCCCTGGGCCCCTTGCACTCCGGGGGCTTCCCGGCTATAAGCTTGCCCTCCGCCGGGCGGCTTTCCCGCCTGGAGTTCCACAGTGTTCCAGCGATTCCCAAGGGAGCGCGGCCATGCCGAAGCTGAAGTCCAAGAGCGGCGCCAAGAAGCGCTTCCGCACCACCGGGACGGGCAAGCTGCGCGCCAATTTCGGCTACAAGCGGCATAACCTGCGCAAGCGGTCGCAGAAGATGAAGCGCACCAACCGCGGGACCTTCATCCTCGACGCATCCGACGCCGCCATCGTCCGGAAGTTCCTGCCCTACGCGTAAGGAGGCGCATCATGGCCCGCGTCAAACGGGGCGTCACCAGTCACGCCCGGCACAAGAAAGTCCTCGCCATGGCCAAGGGCTACCGGGGCCGGGCCAGCGATTGCTACCGCGTTGCCATAGAGCGGGTCGAGAAAGGTCTCGCCTACGCCTATCGCGACCGCAAGGTGCGCAAGCGCGAGTTCCGGGCGCTGTGGATCCGGCGCATCAACGCCGGGGCGCGCGAGAACGGGCTCACCTACTCGGAGCTCATGAACGGCGTTCGCCGCGCCGGGATCGCGCTCGACCGCAAGGTCTTGGCCGATATCGCCGCCCGCGACCCGGCGGCGTTCGCCGCCATCGTCGAGAAGGCCCGCGCGGCGCTGACCCGGGCCGCGTGAGCCGGGGCCCCGAACGGCGCTTTCCAAGCGCATTCCTCGTGGAAGGGGCTGTGTCGGCAGCCCCTTTTGCTTTATGAAGAGCCGGGATCACGGCACGGGACAGCGCAGGCCGCCATGGCGGATGCCGAGCAGTTGAAACGGGAGATCCTCGAACGCATTGCCGCCGCCACCTCCCTGGAGGCGTTGGAGGAGGTACGCGTCGCCGCCCTCGGTCGCCGGGGCAGCGTCACCGAGGCCATGAAGGGGCTGGGCGCGCTGGCGCCACCGGAACGCAAGGCTGCCGGCCAGGCGCTGAACGCGCTCAAGGACGAGGCCGCGGCCGCCCTCGAGGCGCGCAAGGCCGCCCTTGCCGATGCCGAGCTCGACCGGCGCCTGGCCTCCGAGCGGATCGACGTGACCCTGCCGCCGCGGCCCGAAGCGCAGGGCCGCATCCATCCCGTCAGCCAGACCATGGACGAACTCATGGCCATCTTCGGCGAGATGGGCTTCGCCGTGGCCGAAGGGCCGGACATCGAGGACGATTTCCACAATTTCACCGCGCTCAACATCCCCGAGACCCATCCCGCCCGGCAGATGCACGATACCTTCTACCTGCCGCCGGCGCCGGACGGGCGAGCGATGCTGCTCCGCACCCATACCTCACCGGTCCAGATCCGCACCATGATGGCGGTTCCCCCGCCGCACCGGATCATCGCCCCGGGGCGGACCTACCGCTGCGATTCCGACATGACCCACACGCCCATGTTCCACCAGGTCGAGGGGCTGGTGATCGACCGCGCCATCCACATGGGCCACCTCAAGGGCTGCCTGGAGGACTTCTGCCGCGCCTATTTCGAGGTGGACGACCTGCCGTTGCGTTTCCGGCCCAGCTACTTCCCCTTCACCGAGCCGTCCTGCGAGGTCGATATCGGCTGCTCGCGCGCCGCCGGGGCGCTCAGGATCGGCGCCGGCGAGGACTGGCTGGAGATCCTCGGCGCCGGCATGGTCCATCCCAACGTGCTCGCCAATTGCGGGCTGGATGCCGCGGAATGGCAGGGTTTCGCCTTCGGCATGGGGGTGGAGCGCGTGGCCATGCTCAAATACGGCATTCCGGACCTGCGCACCTTCTTCGACTCCGATGTCCGCTGGCTGCGCCATTACGGCTTCGGCTGCCTCGACCAGCCGAGCCTCGTGCGGGGGCTGGCCCGATGAGGTTCACCCTCGGCTGGCTCAAGGAGCATCTGGATACCAAGGCGGGTCCCCGCGAGGTCGTGGACCGGCTCACAGCCATCGGCCTCGAGGTCGAGGCGGTGATCGACCGGGCGGCCGCCCTCGCGTCCTTCACGGTGGCGCGCATCATCGAGGCGGTGCCCCATCCCGACGCCGACAAGCTCAAGGTATGCCGGGTGGATACCGGCACGGGGGAGGTGCAGGTGGTGTGCGGGGCGCCCAACGCCCGGGCCGGGCTGCTGGGCGTGTTCGCGGCGCCCGGCACCACCATTCCCGGGCTCGGCATCACCCTCAGGAAGGCCAGGATCCGGGGGGTCGAGTCCGCCGGCATGATGTGCTCGGCCCGCGAGCTTGAGCTCGGTGACGACCACGAGGGCATCATCGAGCTCGCGGGCGAGGCCCGGCCCGGCAGCCCGGCGGTGGAGGCCCTGGGCCTCGGCGATCCCGTCCTCGACGTGGCGGTGACGCCCAACCGGGGCGATTGCCTCGGCGTGCGCGGTATCGCCCGGGACCTCGCCGCGGCCGGGCTCGGCACCCTGAAGCCGCTGCTGCCGGCGACGGTCAAGGGGAGGTTCAAGAGCCCGATTTCCATCGCGCTCGACTTCCCCGAGGGGGCCGCAGACGCCTGCCCCCACTTCGTCGGGCGCACCATCCGCGGGGTCGCAAATGGGGACAGCCCCGACTGGCTCAGGCGCAAGCTGGGGGCCGTGGGGCTGAGGCCGATCTCGGGCCTGGTGGACATCACCAACTATTTCGCCATCGATCAGGGCCGGCCGCTCCACGCGTTCGACGCCGATACCATCGCCGGCGACCTCACGGTGCGGCTCTCGCGCCCCGGCGAGTCCCTCGCCGCGCTCGACGGGCGCACCTACGACCTCGGCGAGGGCGCCTGCGTGATCGCCGATGCCGACGGCGTACTCTCGCTCGGCGGCGTCATGGGCGGGGAGTCCTCGGGCTGCACG
>DASWKZ010000060.1:0-15659 GCA_036396355.1 Alphaproteobacteria bacterium | reverse complement strand
ATGCCCGGGGACAACGTGACCATGACGGTGGCGCTGATCAGCCCCATCGCCATGGACGAGGGCCTGCGCTTCGCCATCCGCGAGGGCGGGCGCACCGTCGGCGCCGGCGTCGTCGCAAAGATCATCGAATAGGCGCGCCGGGCGGGCGCGGGACGCGGGACAAGGACCATGGAAAACCAGAACATACGCATCCGGCTGAAGGCGTTCGATCACCGCCTGCTGGACCAGTCCACCAGCGAGATCGTGACCACCGCCAAGCGCACCGGCGCACAGGTCCGGGGACCCATTCCGCTGCCGACGCGGATCGAGAAGTTCACGGTCCTGCGCTCGCCCCATATCGACAAGAAATCGCGGGAGCAGTTCGAGATCCGCACCCATAAGCGGTTGCTGGACATCATTGATCCGACCCCCCAGACGGTGGACGAGCTGATGAAGCTCGATCTGGCCGCCGGCGTCGACGTCGAGATTCGCCTCTAGGTTGTGGAAGCGGGATGGCGAGGGACAGCGGCATGCGTACCGGATTGATCGCGCGGAAGATGGGCATGACCCGCGTCTTCACCGAGGACGGGCGGCACGTTCCGGTGACGGTGCTCCAGGTCGACGGATGCCAGGTCGTCGCCCACAAGACGGCGGACCGCGACGGCTACACCGCCCTGCAGCTCGGACTGGGCAAGGCCAAGGTCAAGAACGTGACCAAGCCCCTGCGCGGGCATTTCGCCAAGGCCCGGGTCGAGCCCAAGCGCCGGCTCGCGGAGTTCCGGGTCGCCGGGGACGCGCTGGTGCCCGTGGGCGCCGAGCTCAGGCCCAGCCACTTCCTCCCGGGGCAATTCGTCGACGTGGTCGGCACCTCCATCGGCAAGGGGTTCGCCGGCGGCATGAAGCGTCACAATTTCCGGGGCCTCGAGGCGAGTCATGGCGTCTCCATCTCGCACCGGTCCCACGGGTCGACCGGTAACCATCAGGATCCCGGGCGCGTGTTCAAGGGCAAGAAGATGGCCGGCCATCTCGGCGACGAGCGGGTCACCATACAGAACCTGGAGGTGGTGGCGACCGACGACGAGACCGGGGTCATCATGATCAAGGGTGCGGTGCCCGGGGCCACGGGCGGGTTCGTGCTGGTCTCGGACGCCGTGAAGAAGCCGAGGCCGGAAGCCGCGCCCTATCCCGCGGCGGCCGGCGGGGCGTCCGTGCCCGCCGACCCGCCGGCGGGAGAGGACGGCCCGGACGCGGCGGCGGACTCCGAGGCCGGCGCTGGCGAGGGCGGCGAGGACCAGGCCCGATGAAGGTGGATATCATCAATCTCGAGGCCAAGAGCGTCGGCTCCATGGAGCTCGCCGATGCTGTGTTCGGCGCCGAGGTCAGGCCCGACATCCTGCAGCGCTGCGTGGAGTGGCAGCGCGCCAAGCGACGCGCCGGGACCCACAAAACCAAGACCGTTTCCGAGATCCGCGGCACCACGGCCAAGCCCTACCGCCAGAAGGGCACCGGCCGCGCCCGCCAGGGCTCACGCCGCTCGGTGCAGTTCCGCGGCGGCGCGGTCGCCCACGGGCCGGTGGTGCGCGACCACGCCATCTCGCTGCCCAAGAAGGTGCGCCGCCTCGCCCTGCGCGCGGCGCTGTCGGCCAAGCAGGCCGCCGGGCAGCTGGTGGTGCTGGACGATGCCAGGCTCGAGTCGCCGAAGACCGGCGCGCTCGCCGACCGCTTCGCCAGGCTCGGCTGGACATCGGCGCTGATCGTCGGCGGTCCGACGCTCGATGTGAACTTCACCCGTGCCGCGCGGAACATCCCGGGCGTCGATGTTCTGCCGAGCGCCGGGACCAACGTCTACGACATTTTGCGCCGGCAGATCCTGGTCCTGACCCGGGACGCGGTGGGCGCGCTGGAGGCGCGGCTAAAATGACGAAGCGACTGAGCACGAAGGACGTGCACGTCGGTGAGGGCCGGAAGTTCGATCTGGTCCTGGCGCCGGTCATCACCGAGAAGGCGACCCAGGGCTCCGAGCACAACCAGGTCACCTTCCGGGTGCCGCTCGACGCCACCAAGCCGGAGATCAGGGCGGCGGTGGAGCGCCTGTTCAAGGTCAAGGTCACGGGCGTCAACACCTTGCGCCAGGCCGGCAAGGTCAAGCGGTTCCGCGGCACCGTCGGCAGGCGGGCGCAGACGAAGAAGGCGATCGTGACGCTTGCCGAGGGCCAGACCATCGACGTGACGTCGGGGCTCTAGGAAAGCGGGCAGGGCAGAATCATGGCACTCAAGACCTACAATCCGACGACCCCGTCCCGGCGCGAGCTGGTGTTGGTGAACCGCTCGCAGCTCTACAAGGGCAAACCCGTGAAGGAGCTGACCGAGGGCAAGAAGCGCTCGGGCGGGCGCAACAACCACGGGCGAATCACCGTCTATCACCGCGGCGGCGGCCACAAGCGGCGCTACCGGATCATCGACTTCAAGCGGCGCAAGTTCGACGTCGAGGCGACGGTGGAGCGGCTCGAATACGATCCCAACCGCACCGCCTTCATTGCCCTGGTGCGCTATGCCGACGGCGAGCGCGCCTACATCCTGGCGCCCCAGCGGCTCGGGCCCGGCGACAAGGTGATCGCCGGGGAGCGGGTCGACGTTCAGCCGGGGAACGCCATGCCCCTCAGGAACGTGCCCGTCGGCACCATCGTGCACAATGTCGAGATGAAGCCGGGCCACGGCGGCCAGATCGCCCGCTCGGCCGGGACCTACGTGCAGCTCATCGCCAAGGATTCTGGCTACGCCCAGTTGCGGCTGGGTTCGGGCGAGGTGCGCATGGTGCCCGAGCAGTGCATGGCCACCGTCGGCGCCGTCTCCAATCCGGACCAGCAGAACGTCAACTTCGGCAAGGCCGGGCGCAAGCGGTGGCTGGGCCGCCGGCCGGTGGTGCGCGGCGTCGCCATGAACCCAGTGGATCACCCCCATGGCGGCGGCGAGGGGCGCACCTCGGGCGGACGCCACCCGGTGACCCCCTGGGGCAAGCCGACCAAGGGCGCGCGGACGCGGGGCAAGAAGGCCTCCAGCCGGTTCATCATCCGCAGCCGCCACCGCGGGAAGAAGTAAGGGACAGATCATGGCTCGATCGGTTTGGAAGGGCCCGTTCGTCGACGGCTATCTCCTCAAGAAGGCGGAAGCAGTGCGCTCGTCGGGCAGCAAGCAGATCATCCGGATATGGTCGCGGCGCTCGACCATCCTGCCCCAGTTCGTCGGACTGACCTTCGGTGTCCACAACGGCCAGAAGTTCATTCCCGTGCTCGTTACCGAGAACATGATCGGCCACAAGTTCGGCGAGTTCGCCCCGACGCGCACCTTCCGCGGCCACGCCGCCGACAAGAAGGCGACGAGGATATAGGAGACGGCCATGGGCAAGGGATCCAAGCCGCGCCGCCTGGCGGAGACGGAGGCCATGGCCTACGGGCGGATGATTCGCACCAGCCCGCGCAAGCTTGGCCTGATGGCCGGTCTCATCCGCGGGCTCGACGCCGAGAAGGCGCTCCAGGAGCTTTCCTTCTCCACCCGCCGGGTCGCGCGCGACGTCAAGAAGGTGCTGCAGTCGGCCATCGCCAACGCCGAGAACAACCACCAGCTCGACGTCGATCGGCTCTACGTGGCGGAAGCCTCGGTCGGCAAGGCGCTGGTCATGCACCGCTTCCGGGCCCGCGCCCGGGGGCGGGTCGGTCGAGTGGCGAAGCCGTTCTCGAACATCAAGGTGGTCGTACGCGAACGCGAGGAGAAGGACTGATGGGCCATAAGGTCAACCCGATCGGGCTCAGGCTCGGCATCAACCGGACCTGGGATTCGCGGTGGTACGCGGACGATGCCTATGCCGACCTCCTCCACGAGGACATCAAGATCCGCGACTATCTGTTCGGCAAGCTGTCCCAGGCCGGCGTCTCCCGAGTCGTGATCGAGCGCCCCGCCAAGAAGGCCCGCATCACCATCCATACGGCGCGGCCCGGTGTGGTGATCGGCAAGAAGGGAGTCGACATCGAGCGCCTGCGCACCGATATCACGCGGATGGCCAATGGCGAGGTCCACCTCAACATCGTCGAGATCCGCAAGCCCGAGATCGAGGCCCAGCTCATCGCCGAGAACATCGCCCAGCAGCTCGAGCGCCGCATCGCCTTCCGCCGGGCCATGAAGCGGGCCGTCCAGTCGGCCATGCGGCTGGGGGCGGAGGGCATCCGCATCAACTGCGGGGGCCGGCTCGGCGGAGCCGAGATCGCCCGCACCGAGTGGTACCGCGAGGGGCGGGTGCCTCTCCACACCCTGCGGGCCGACGTCGACTACGGACAGGCCACCGCGCGCACCACCTACGGCACCTGCGGGGTGAAGGTCTGGGTGTTCAAGGGCGAGATCATGTCCCATGACCCCATGGCCCAGGACAAGCGGCTCATGGAGCAGCAGGTCGGCGGACGGACGACGCCGACCGCTCCGGCGCCGACGGCGTAGGGAAAGACGGACCGAACATGCTGCAACCCAAGAGAACCAAGTTCCGCAAGGCGCACAAGGGCCGCATCCACGGCACCGCCAAGGGCGGCACCCAGCTGAGCTTCGGCGCCTTCGGCTTGAAGGCCGTGGAGCCGGATCGCGTGACCGCGCGCCAGATCGAGGCGGCGCGCCGTGCGATCACGCGCCACATGAAGCGGTCCGGGCGCATCTGGGTGCGGATTTTCCCCGACGTGCCGGTCAGCCAGAAGCCGGCCGAGGTGCGCCAGGGCAAGGGCAAGGGGGCCCCGGAGTTCTGGGCCGCCCGGGTCCATCCGGGCCGCATCCTGTTCGAGGTGGACGGGGTCACGGCGGCGGTGGCGCGGCGCGCGCTCGACCTGGCCGCGGCCAAGCTGCCGGTCAAAACCCGGTTCGTCGCGCGCATCGGGGAGGAGCTCTGACCATGACCGCGCGCGACCTGCGGACCAAGACCCCCGACGAGCTCAAGACCGAGCTCCTGGCCCTGAAGAAGGAGGCGTTCAACCTGCGCTTCCAGAAGGCCAGCGGGCAGCTCGAGAACACCGCCCGGGTCCGGAAGGTGCGCCGTGAGATCGCGCGCATCCAGACGGTGCTCAACGAGAAGTCCGCGGCGCGGGCCTAGCGAGACGCATTCGAGGACGAGGATCGAACCATGCCACGGCGCATCATGCAGGGGACGGTGGTCTCCGATAAGGGCGACAAGACCGTGATCGTGCGGGTGGACCGCCAGTTCATGCATCCGCTGGTCAAGAAGGTGGTGCGCCGCTCGAAGAAGGTGGCGGCCCACGACCCGGCCAACGCCTGCAAGGTCGGAGACCTGGTGCGGATCCGTGAATGCCGGCCGGTCTCGAAGCGCAAGCGTTGGGAAGTGGTGACGGAGGGCGCCTGAGGCGCCGCCGCAGGGTGGAGGATGTGAGTCCATGATCCAGATGCAATCCAACCTGGAGGTAGCAGACAACTCGGGCGCGCGCCGCGTTCAGTGCATCAAGGTGCTGGGCGGCTCGAAGCGCAAGACGGCGTCCGTGGGCGACGTCATCGTCGTCTCCGTGAAGGAGGCGATCCCGCGCGGGCGGGTCAAGAAGGGCGACATCCAGAAGGCGGTGATCGTGCGGACGGCCAAGGAGATTCGCCGCCCAGACGGCAGCGCCATCCGATTCGACCGCAACGCGGCCGTGCTCATCGACAACCAGGGCGAGCCCATCGGGACGCGCATCTTCGGGCCCGTCACGCGGGAGCTTCGGGCCAAGGGGTACATGAAGATCATCTCGCTCGCACCCGAGGTGCTGTGAGGCCAAGGGGATCGTTTCCATGAACAGGATCAGGAAGGGCGACACGGTCATGGTGCTGACCGGCAAGGACAAGGGCAAGAAGGGCAGCGTGCTCAAGGTCCTGCCGCGGGAGGACCGCGTGCTCGTCCAGGGCGTCAACATGGTCAAGCGGCACTCCCGCGGCGGCGCCGGCCAGGCGCCGGGGATCATCGACAAGGAGGCGCCGATCCACGTCTCCAATGTTGCCTTGATCGACCCCAAGGAGAACAAGCCGACCCGGGTCGGCTTCAGGGTCCTGGAGGGCGGACGCAAGGTGCGGTTCGCCAAGCGTTCCGGTGAAGTGATCGATGTTTGAGGCGCCGGGCGGAACGGGACGAGGATTCGAGGAAGAGCACATGGCGGACACCGAGAAGTATGTGCCGCGGCTGAGGGCGCACTACGAGTCCGAGATCAGGCCGAGGCTGCGCGAGCAGTTCGGCTACGAGAATCCGTTCGTGGTGCCGCGGATCGAGAAGATCGTGATCAACATGGGGGTCGGCGAGGCAATCACCGATTCCAAGAAGATCGACTCGGCCGCCGGCGAGCTGCGCGCCATTTCCGGGCAGAAGCCGGTCGTGTTGCGCGCCCGCAAGTCGGTCGCCAACTTCAAGCTGCGCGAAGGGATGGCGATCGGCTGCAAGGTCACCCTCAGGGGCGAGCGCATGTACGAGTTCCTCGATCGCCTCGTGAATATCGCGCTGCCCAGGGTGCGCGACTTCCGCGGCGTGCCCAATCGCAGCTTCGACGGGCGCGGGAACTATTCCCTTGGTCTCAAGGAGCAGATCGTGTTTCCGGAGATCGACTACGACCGGATCGAGTCGGTGCGGGGCATGGATATCACCATCGTCACCACCGCGAGAACCGATGCGGAGGCGCGGGTGCTCCTCGAGGGTTTCGACTTCCCGTTCGCCGGTTGACGGGCGGTTCACGGACGGAGGTTCGCTACATGGCGAAGACCAGTGCAATCGAGAGGAACAAGCGGCGCGAACGGCTGGCCCGCCGGTTCGCGGCGCGGCGCGCGAAGCTGAAGGCCATGGCCAGGAATGCCTCGCTGCCGCCCGAGGAGCGGTTCGCGGCGCGGCTCAAGCTTGCGGAGCTGCCCCGCAATTCGAGCCCGGTGCGCATCCAGCGGCGCTGCGCGCTCACGGGCCGTCCCCGGGGCGTCTACCGCAAGTTCCGGCTCAGCCGCATCGCGCTGCGCGAGCTCGGGTCCCGGGGCCAGATTCCGGGCATGGTCAAGTCGAGCTGGTAGGTCAAGGAGACTCAGGTCATGGCAATGAGCGACCCACTCGGTGACATGCTGACGCGGATCCGGAACGCCCAGTCCCGGAAGCTCACGACCGTCACGACGCCGGCCTCCAGCCTGCGCGCGAACGTGCTCGACGTCCTCAAGAAGGAGGGTTATATCCGTGGCTACGAGCGCCAGGAGGTACGGCCGGGGATCGCCGAGTTCCGCATAGAGCTCAAATATCACGGCGGCCAGCCGGTCATTCGCACGATCCGGCGCGTCTCCAAGCCGGGCCGCCGCGTCTATTCGAAGATCAGGGACCTGCCACGCCCCTATAACGGACTCGGCATCGCGGTCCTGTCCACCCCGCGCGGGGTCATGTCGGACATCGACGCGCGCGAGGCCAATGTCGGGGGTGAGATCCTGTGCCAGGTGTTCTAGGCGAGGCGCGGGTGGAAGTTCGAAGGAGTCGATGATGTCCCGTATCGGCAAGCATCCGGTTCCCGTCCCCAGCGGCGTGACCGTGAACGTGTCCGGCCAGGAGGTCTCGGCCAAGGGCAGGCTCGGGGAGCTCCGGGTCGTGCTGGTCGACGAGGTGCTGGCCGAGCTCGAGGGGGACAAGCTGTGGGTCAGGCCCCGGGACGATTCCCCGCGGGCGCGCACCATGTGGGGCATGAGCCGCAGCCTGGTCGCCAACGTCGTGCATGGCGTCTCCGAGGGCTTCACCAAGAACCTCGAGATCGAGGGCGTCGGCTACCGGGCCGCGGTCCAGGGCAAGAATCTGGTGCTCCAGCTTGGATTCTCGAGCGAGATCAACTATCCGATCCCGGAGGGCATCACCATCACCTGCGAGCGCCCCACGGTCATCCGCGTGAGCGGCGCCGATGCCCAGGCCGTCGGCCAGGTGGCGGCGGAGATTCGCGGTTTCCGCCCGCCCGAGCCCTACAAGGGCAAGGGAGTCCGCTACGCCGGCGAATATGTCCGCCGCAAGGAAGGCAAGAAGAAGTAGGGCCAATGCCATGTTGACGACCAAGGATCTGTTCAGGCGCCGCAGGCGCCGGGTGCGCCACCGGCTGAAGCACGGGGCAAAGCGGCCGCGTCTCTCGGTGTTCCGCTCGTCGAAGCACATCTACGCCCAGGTGATCGACGACGAGAAGGGCGTGACCCTGGCGTCCGCTTCCAGCCTGGACAAGGACCTGAGGGCCCATCTCAAGACCGGCGCGGATCGTGGAGCGGCGGCCGAGGTGGGCAAGCTGATCGCGGCCCGCGCCAGGGCGGGCGGGATCGAATCGGTCGTGTTCGACCGGGGCGGATATCTGTTCCACGGCCGCGTCAAGGCGCTGGCCGATGCCGCCCGTGAAGGCGGGTTGAAATTCTGAAGGGGCCGATGATGGCACGCAGACCGGGAAGACAGCGCGACGGGCGCCAGCGGGAAGAAGGCCAGGATACCGACCTGGTCGACAAGCTCGTCAGCATCAATCGCGTCGCCAAGGTAGTGAAGGGCGGGCGCCGCTTCGGCTTCGCCGCCCTGGTGGTGGTGGGCGACACCAAGGGCCGCGTGGGCTACGGCGCCGGCAAGGCGCGCGAGGTGCCCGAGGCCATCCGCAAGGCCACCGAGCAGGCGAAGCGGCGCATGATCCGCGTCCCCATCCGCGACGGCCGCACCCTCCACCACGACGTCGAGGGGCGGTTCGGGGCCGGCCGCGTGATCCTGCGCGCGGCGCCCCCGGGAACCGGGATCATCGCCGGAGGGCCCATGCGCGCGGTGTTCGAGACCGTGGGCGTGCACGACATCGTCACCAAGTCGGTGGGGACGTCGAATCCCTACAACATGGTCAAGGCGACCTTCGAGGCGCTCAAGAACCTGAATTCGCCGAGATCCGTGGCCACCCGCCGCTCCAAGAAGGTGAGTGAGCTGTTCGGCCGCTCGGCCAAGGCGGAGGCCACCCCGGTGGAGGAGGCGGCCAATGGCTGACAAGACCGTGCGCGTTACGCAGATCGGGAGCCCGATCCGCCGTCCAGGGGACCAGCGCGCCACGCTCATCGGGCTCGGGCTCAACAGGATGCACCGGAGCCGCGAGCTGCCCGATACGCCGGCGGTGCGGGGCATGATCGCCAAGGTCGCGCATCTCGTCCGGGTCGAGGACGGCCGGTGAGGGGCGTGGCGGAACCGCCCCAGCGAGGATCACGAGCATGAGATTGAACGAGATTTCCGACAGGTCCGGGGCCCGCTCCTCGCGCAAGCGCGTGGGGCGCGGCATCGGCTCGGGGCTCGGCAAGACCGCGGGGCGCGGCCACAAGGGCCAGAAGGCCCGCTCGGGCGTCGCCGTCAAGGGATTCGAGGGCGGCCAGATGCCGATCCATCGGCGCCTGCCCAAGCGCGGCTTCCACAATCCGGCGGGCAAGCGCTACGCCGAGGTCGGTCTCGACCAGCTCCAGGCCGCGGTGGACGGCAAGAGGCTGGACGCCTCCAAGACCGTGACCGAGGCCGCGCTCAAGGCGGCGGGCGTCGTCACCCATCTCCGCGACGGCGTGCGCGTGCTCCGGAACGGCGAGATCACCGCCAGCCTCAACGTCGAGGTCACCGGTGCCAGCCGCGCCGCCGCGGCCGCCATCGAGGCGGCGGGCGGCAGCGTGAAGCTGGCCCGCCCGCCGGGTTCGCGCGTCAAGCGCCCGCCCAAGGGACAGCGGGGCCGCAAGGCCGCCGCCAAGCCGGCCTCCCCGGAGTCGCCGGATTCCGGGGAACCGGCCGAGTAACCGGCCATCGCGGGCCCGGGCCCGCGATGCCAGCTTTCGGAGAGTACCCATGGCCTCTGCAGCGGAACAGCTAGCCGCCAACATCAATCTCGGGGCCTTCGCCAAGGCGACCGAGCTGAAGAAGAGGATCTGGTTCACCCTCGGGGTCCTCATCATCTACCGGCTCGGCACCTATATCCCGCTGCCGGGGATCGATCCCCAGATCCTCGCCGATATCTTCCGCCAGCAGCAGGGCGGAATCCTCGGCATGTTCAACATGTTCGCGGGTGGCGCGCTGGAGCGCATGACGATCTTCGCGCTCTCCATCATGCCCTACATCTCGTCCGCCATCATCATGCAGCTCATGACCAGCGTCTCGCCCAAGCTCGAGGCGCTGAAGAAGGAGGGCGAGCAGGGACAGAAGAAGATCAACCAGTACACCCGCTACGGCACGGTGATCCTCGCCGCCCTCCAGGGCTACGGCATCGCCGTGGGAATCGAGGGCATGTCGTCCTCCACGGGGCCGGCGGTGGCCGACCCGGGACTGTTCTTCCGGGCCACCACGGTCATCACCCTGGTGGGCGGGACCATCTTCCTGATGTGGCTGGGCGAGCAGATCACGGCCCGTGGCGTCGGCAACGGCATCTCGCTCATCATTTTCTCCGGAATCGTCGCCGAGCTTCCTGGCGCCCTGGCCGCCACCCTTGAGCTCGGCCGCACCGGCGCCATTTCCGCTTTCGTCATCGTCGTCATCCTGGTGATGGCCGTCGCCGTCATCACCTTCATCGTCTTCATCGAGCGGGCCCAGCGGCGCATCGTGGTGCAATACCCCAAGCGCCAGGTCGGCCAGCGCATGTACGGCGGCGAGAGTTCGCACCTGCCGCTCAAGATCAACACCCCCGGCGTGATCCCGCCGATCTTCGCCTCTTCGCTCCTGCTGATGCCGGTGACGGTCGCCGGATTCAGCGCCGGGCAGGGTCCCGAATGGCTGACCTTCATCACCTCGCTCCTGGGCCGGGGGCAGCCCCTGTTCATCATCATTTATGCATCGTTGATCATTTTCTTCGCTTTCTTCTATACCGCGGTCGTGTTCAACCCGGTCGATACGGCGGACAACCTCAAGAAATACGGCGGCTTCATCCCCGGCATCCGGCCGGGGAAGAACACCGCGGACTACCTCGACTACGTGCTCACGCGGCTGACCACCGTCGGTGCGATCTATCTCGCCAGCATAAGCCTCCTGCCCGAATTCCTGATCTCGGAATTCGCCCTGCCGTTCTATTTCGGGGGCACCAGCCTCCTGATCGTGGTCACCGTCACCATGGACACGGTGGCCCAGGTCCAGTCCCATCTGCTCGCCCATCAGTACGAGGGCCTCATCCGACGATCACGGCTGCGCGGACGGAGGGGATGAATCTGATCCTGCTCGGTCCCCCGGGTGCCGGCAAGGGCACCCAGGCGCAACGGCTCGAGAAGCAATTCGGGCTCAAGCAGCTATCCACCGGCGACATGTTGCGCGCCGAGGCGGCGTCGGGGAGTGCGCTGGGCAAGAAGGTCAAGAGCATCATGGAGAAGGGCGAGCTGGTTCCCGATGGCATCATGATAGACATGATCGCGAAGCGCATTGCCCAGCCCGATTGCGCCGGCGGCTTCGTCCTCGACGGATTCCCGCGCACCGTCCCGCAGGCGGAGGCGCTCGACCGGATGCTGGCCGAGAAGGGCCTGCGGCTCGATCGCGTGATCGAGCTCAAGATCGACGATGACGCCCTGGTGTCCCGCATTTCCGGGCGTTTCACCTGCGCGAGCTGCGGGGCCGGGTATCACGACGAGAACCGGCCTCCCAGGAAGGACGGCGTGTGCGATGTCTGCGGCGGCACCGAGTTCGTCCGGCGCCGGGACGACAGGCCCGAGGTGGTGGCCGCCAGGCTCAAGGCCTATTACGCCCAGACCGCGCCGCTCCTGCCCCATTACCGGGCCCGGGGGGTGCTGGCGGCGGTGGATGGCATGGGCCCCATCGCGGAGGTCGCGGAGGCCATCGACCGGACCCTTGGAATCTATGGAAAAAGCCGCGGAGGCAGTTGACTTGACGCCGCGTTTTCCTATAATCGCTCGCCCTTCGAGGGCCCGCGGGCGATTCCGGTAAATCCGAATTCATTTGGGGAGTCAAAGGGTTGGCGCGTATTGCTGGCGTTAACATTCCGACCGAGAAGCGGGTCGAGGTGGCGCTGACCTATATCCACGGCATCGGCCGTTCCCTCGCCAGGGAAATCTGCGGCAAGGCGGGCGTTGCCGACGCCAAGCGCGTGCATCAGCTGACCGATGACGAGGTGATCCGTATCCGCGAGCTCATCGACAACGACTATACCGTCGAGGGCGATCTGCGCCGCGACGTGGCCATGAACATCAAGCGGCTGATGGACCTCGGCTGCTATCGGGGCCTTCGCCACCGCAAGGGATTGCCCGTTCGGGGCCAGCGGTCGCATACCAATGCCCGAACCCGCAAGGGCAAGGCGCGGCCGATCGCCGGCAAGAAGAAAGCCTGAGTCCCTGATCTTTTAGGAACTAGAAATGGCGACACCTCCATCGCGTACGCGGCGCCGCGACCGCAAGAATATCGCCTCCGGCGTGGCCCATGTGAACGCAAGCTTCAACAACACCATGATCACCATTACCGACGCCCAGGGAAACACCATCTCCTGGTCGTCGGCTGGTTCCCAGGGATTCAAGGGATCGCGCAAGTCCACGCCCTACGCCGCGCAGATCGCCGCCGAGAATGCCGGGCGCAAGGCCATGGAGCATGGCATGAGGACCCTGGAGGTCGAGGTCAAGGGGCCCGGTTCGGGCCGCGAGTCGGCACTGCGCGCGCTACAAGCGGTGGGATTCACCATCGTCTCCATTCGCGACGTGACACCGATTCCCCACAACGGCTGTCGTCCACCCAAGCGCCGCCGGGTCTGATCGGCGTGAGGTGACGTCCCGCCCGCGCCGGGGCGGGCCAGGCCATTACCGCAGCCCGGGCCCGCTCCCTCGTCGGGCCTGGCGCCAACGGTTCAATTCCAAGGCGGATCGTCGCCGAGAAGAGAGGTCGCACTCGTGATTCAGAAGAACTGGACGGAACTGATCAAGCCCAACAAGCTCAACGTGGAACCCGGCGCCGAGCCCAGCCGCTTCGCCACGGTCGTCGCCGAGCCGCTGGAGCGGGGCTTCGGGCTGACCCTGGGCAATGCCCTGCGGCGCGTGCTGCTGTCCTCGCTGCAGGGCGCCGCGGTCACCTCGATCCATATCGACGGCATCCTCCATGAGTTCTCCTCTATTCCGGGCGTGCGCGAGGACGTGACCGACATCGTGCTCAATATCAAGGAGCTGGCCATCCGGACCTTCACCGACGGCCCCCATCGCCTGACCCTCAAGGCGACCGGGCCCGGCGAGGTCATGGCGAGCCGGATCGAGTGTCCGGCCGGCGTCGAGATCCTCAACCCCGGCAACGTCATCTGCACGCTCGACAAGGCGGCCAGCATCGCCATGGAGCTCACCGTGGAAACCGGCAAAGGCTACGTGCCGGCGGTCCAGAACCGCCCCGAGGACGCCCCCATCGGGCTGATCCCCGTCGACGCGCTCTATTCGCCCGTGCGCAAGGTGGCCTACCGGGTCGAGAACACCCGTGTCGGCCAGGTCACGGACTACGACAAGCTCAGCCTCGACCTGGAGACCGACGGCACCGTGAGCCCCGAGGACGCCGTCGCGCTCGCCGCCCGCATCCTCCAGGACCAGCTGCAGCTCTTCATCAATTTCGAGGAGCCGACCACCATCCAGTTCGAGGAGAAGGCGGAGGAGCCCGCCTTCAACAAGAACCTGCTGCGCAAGGTGGAGGAGCTCGAGCTCTCGGTGCGGTCCGCCAACTGCCTCAAGAACGACAACATCATCTATATCGGCGACCTCGTCCAGAAGACCGAGGCCGAGATGCTGCGCACCCCGAACTTCGGCCGCAAGTCTCTGAACGAGATCAAGGAAGTGCTGGCGACCATGGGGCTCCATCTCGGCATGGAGATTCCCGACTGGCCGCCCGAGAACATCGAGGACCTTGCCAAGCGGCTGGAAGAGCCCTATTGAGCGGGGGCGCTACGGCGCCGGAGGAGAGTCGTCAATGCGTCACAGGTTGAGCGGCCGGAAACTGAACCGCACCTCGGCCCACCGCAAGGCCATGCTGGGCAACATGGCGGCGGCGCTGGTGAAGCACGAGCAGATCCGCACCACCCTGCCGAAGGCAAAGGAATTGCGGCCGGTGGTCGAGCGGCTCATCACCCTGGGCAAGCGGGGCGGACTCCACGCCCGCCGCCGGGCCCTGGCGGTGCTGGGCAGCAACAAGCTCGCCGGCAAGCTGTTTGACACCCTTGCCCCGCGCTACGCCGCCCGCAACGGCGGCTATACCCGGGTGCTGAAGGCGGGCTTCCGGGCGGGGGACGCGGCGCCGATGGCGGTGATCGAGCTGGTCGACCGCGACCCGGAGGCCAAGGGCCAGGAGTCCGGCCCGGCGGAGGCCGGGGCGGAAACCGCCGAGGGCTAGGTCGGGGCGCCGCCGGCCGGTCCCGCGAAGGCAGCCCATCGGGCTGCCTTTCGGTTCTCCGGGGTGGTAGAGTGCCGGCGATGTTCACGATACGTTGCAGACCGACGCGCGGCGCCGGGGGCCGACGGGCATCCGGGGGAGCCGGCCCGTGACCCTGTTCGAGGCGCGGGCGCCGCGGCCGCTGGCCGACCGCCTCCGGCCCCGGACCCTCGCGGAGGTGCTGGGCCAGGATCATCTCCTCGGCGCCAGCGGGCCCATCGGGCGCATGGCGGCGGCGCGCAGGCTCGCCAGCATGGTCCTTTGGGGCCCGCCCGGCAGCGGCAAGACCACCATCGCGCGGCTGCTGGCCACCGCGACGGACCTCCATTTCGAGCCGCTCTCGGCCGTGTTCTCCGGCGTCGCCGACCTCAAGCGCGTCTTCGCCGAGGCCCGCAAGCGGCGCGGGATGGGCGAGGGCACGCTGCTGTTCGTCGACGAGATCCACCGCTTCAACCGCGCCCAGCAGGACGGCTTCTTGCCTTACGTGGAGGACGGGACCGTGGTCCTCATCGGGGCCACCACCGAGAACCCCTCCTTCGAGCTCATCGGCGCGCTGCTGTCGCGCTGCCAGGTGTTCGTCCTCAACCGCCTCGGCGCCGACGTCCTCGAGTCCCTGCTTCGCCGGGCCGAGGCCGAGATGGGCCGGTCCCTTCCCCTGAGCCCGGAGGGGCGCGACGCCCTCAAGGCCATGGCCGACGGCGACGGCCGCTACCTCCTCAACCTCGCCGAGGAGCTGTTCGCGCTCGATTCGGCGGAGCCGCTCGACGCCGCGGCGCTGGCGCGGGCCGTGCAGAAGCGCGCCCCCCTCTACGACAAGGCCCAGGAGGGGCATTACAACCTGATCTCGGCGCTGCACAAGAGCCTGCGCGGCTCCGACGCCGACGCCGCGCTCTACTGGCTGGCGCGCATGCTGATCGCCGGGGAGGAGCCCCTCTACATCGTGCGCCGGCTGGTGCGCTTCGCTTCGGAGGACGTGGGCCTGGCCGATCCCCAGGCCCTTCCCCAGGCGCTGGCGGCCAAGGACGCCTACGACTTCCTGGGCTCGCCCGAGGGCGAGCTGGCCATCGTCCAGGCGGTGATCTACCTCGCCACCGCGCCCAAATCCAACGCCGCCTACCGCGCCGAGGGGGCCTCGCGGCGGGCGGCCCGGGAAACCGGCTCGCTGATGCCGCCCAAGCACATCCTCAACGCGCCCACGCGGCTGATGTCCGAGCTCGGCTACGGTGCGGGGTACGAATACGACCATGCCACCGAGGAGGGGTTCTCCGGCCAGGACTACTTCCCCGACGGCATCGCGCGCGAG
>DASWKZ010000059.1:0-11420 GCA_036396355.1 Alphaproteobacteria bacterium | reverse complement strand
CGACGGACGGCTTCCCACGAAAAAGCGGGGGATGAAGCCCCCGCTCCAAGCATTCATCTGCCGTTGCCCGCTACTCGAACATCCAGGAGAACAGCTCCTTGGCCTTCCTGGTCGTTTCCGGCTTCGGCATGTTGACGATGGGATAGTCGTCCTTCCAGTGGAACGGACGGCAGGCGTCGATGATGGCGCGGGAGTTGGTGAAGTTGCCCTTCTCCTTCTCCCACGGGCTGATGCAGGGATCGAGCGGCGTCGACCACGCGTTCTGGATGAAGTCGATGGAGTTCACCGGGTCCGAGCGCGAGCACACCGCCCACATCAGGTCCTCGAGATTGGCGACGTCGATATCCTCGTCGACCACGATCACGTACTTGCCCGCATAGGCGACCGACCGGCACATGGCCGCCATGTGGCCCACCTGGCGGGCGTGGCCCGGATAGCGCTGGCGGATGGCGACGGCGGTGAGCTGGCGCGAGCCGCCGGCCTCGTGGCACCAGGTGGCGACCACGTCCGGCACGCCCGCCTTGGAAAGCTCGTCCTTCAGGAGCGCCGAGCGCATCACCGCCCGGTAGCGGGCCTGCTCCTCGGGCGGGCGCTGGGGCGGACAACCGAGGATGATAGGATCGTTGCGGTGGTAGATGGCCTTGATGTCGAGCACCGGCTCGGACCGCATCTTGGAGCCGTAATAGCCGGTCCACTCGCCGAACGGGCCCTCGGGCGCGCGGTTGCCGGGCTCGACGAAGCCCTCGATCACGATCTCGGCGTCGGCGGGGAACGGCAGGCCGGTGTGCTTGCCCTTGACCACCTTCATGGGACGGCCGCGATAGGCGCCCGCGATCTCGAATTCGCAGACGCCGTAGGGAATCTCCGTGCACCCCATGAGGAAGGTGAGCGGGTCGCCGCCGACCACGATGCAGACCGGCATCGGCTTGCCGTGGGCCTCGTACTTGTCGCGGTGGATGCGCCCGTGCTTGCCCGGCGAGATGTAGAAGCCGACGCGCTTCTCGTCGTGGATCATCACGCGGTAGGTGCCGACATTGACCCAGCCCTCGTCGGGATCGACGGTGACGTTGAACGACCCGGTGCCGATGTAGCGCCGCCCCTCGTCGCGGTCGTGCCAGACGGGCGTGGGGAACTTGGTGACGTCGACCGCGTCGCCCTCCATCACGTTCTCGAGGACCGGGCCGTCGTTCACCACCTCGTAGGGCATCGGCGTCTTCGCGATCTCGCGGAAATGCCCGAGGAAGGCCTCCGACAGCGCGACCTTGTCGAGATCGGTTGGGAAGCCGAGCGTCATGTTCCTGCGCTTGCCCGCGAAGAAGTTGGTGAGCACGCGCCAGCCCTCGGGCGCGCCGGGGATCTTGTCGAACAGCGCCACCGGCGCGTTGTCGTCGTGCTGGAGGAGCTCGGTGGCCATGCCGATCTCCTCCTCCCAGGTGTAGCCCTCCGCCGTCCTGAGCTCGCCCAGCTTGTCGGCCTCGGCGATCCACTGGCGCAGATCGTCGAACGGCACGTTCACCTGATAATTGTGGCCGCCGGTGTCCGCCATAACTCCCTTCCCTGCTTCAATATCGACTGAATGCCCGATTATAACGATCCGACGGGCATTCGCCCATATCTTCCTCCAAGCCTTGGGACCTCTCAGTTTTCAAGGTGTGTGCGGATGTCGACCTCGCCGGTCAGGGTGCGGTGGACGGGACACTTGTCCGCGATTTCCAGGAGCCGCGCATGCTGCTCGGGGTCGGCTGTTCCGGCGATGCCGATCACCCGCTCGATGCGGTCGATGCGCCCTTCCTTCGTCTCGCAATTCGCGCAGTCCTCGGCGTGGATCTTGCCATGGCGCAGCGCCACGGCGATGGGGCCGATCTCCCAGCCCTTGCGCGCGGCATAGAGGCGCAGGGTCATCGAGGTGCAGGCCCCGAGCGCGGCCAGGAGGAGCCCGTAGGGCGTCGGGCCGGTGTCGGTGCCGCCCGCATTCTCGGGCTCGTCGGCCGTGAGCCCGTGGCCGCCGGCGCGGATCTCCTGGGCCAGGGGGCCGGCGCCCGATTCCCGGACGACGACGTCGAAACCCTCGGGCACGGCGGGAGCCTCGTTCGCCTGCGCCTCCTCGCCCCCGATATAGCGCCCCGCCCAGGCGGCGAGCACGTCGGCGACGTAGACCGCATCGGCGTGACGCGACAGCAGGTGGTCGGCGTCGTCCAGCGAGACGAAACTCTTGGGATGCCTGGCGGCGGCGAAGATGGCGGCGGCGTTGTCGATGCCGACGATATTGTCCCTGGGCGCGTGAAAGATCAGCAGCGCGCGCTTCAGCTCACGGAGATTGTTTTCCAGATTGTGCCCGGAGATATCCTCGAGGAACCGTCGGGAGATGGTGAAGCTCCGCCCCGCGATCGCCACCGTGGCGGCGCCCTTCTCCCGGATCTCGCCGGCCTTGCCGGCCAGCAGATGGGCGACATGGGCCGGGTCGGCGGGCGCCCCGATGGTGGCGACCGCCCTGACCGAGGGGGTCTCCCCCGCCGCCGCCAGCACCGCCGCGCCGCCCAGGGAATGGCCGACCAGGATCGCCGGTCCCATGCCCCGCCCCTCGAGGTAGCGGGCGGCGGCGACCAGGTCCTGGACGTTGGAGGTGAAATCGGTGTTGGCGAACTCGCCTTCCGAGGCGCCGAGGCCGGTGAAGTCGAAGCGCAGCACGGCGATGCCGCGCCCGGTCAAGGCGCCGGCGATGCGCGAGGCGGCATGGATGTCCTTGGAGCAGGTGAAGCAATGGGCGAACAGGGCCACGGCGCGGGGCCGGCCCGCCGGCGTGTCCAGCCTGGCCGCCAGCGCGCTCCTGCCGTCATGGCCCGTGAACTCGATCCGTTCGCTCCGCACCGCCATGCTCGCACCCTCCATCCGGACTCTTGGTTGCCGTGATTTCGCTTCCCAACCGTTCCGCGCACCTCCTATATGGAGTCGGTCCGTGGACAAACGCCATTCAAAATTCCGGGAGCCCGACCCGGCCGTCGGCCGGGCCGGGACGGCCGATCGGGGATGAGGACGCGCAACGGAAGGGACGCGGGCGCCAGTGGGGGCGCCGGGGTGTCGCGGTGAGCGGCCGGTTGTCGATCTCGGGCGTCCGCGAGGTCCTCCGCAACCGGGATTTCACCCTTTTCACCGTCGGTGCCTTTTTCTCCCACACCGGCGACTGGGCCCAGCGCCTGGCCATCGGCTGGATCACCTGGGAGCTGACCAGGTCGCCGGCGTGGCTCGGCATCATCCTGTTCGCCGACCTCGCGCCCACCCTGGTGCTCAGCCCCATCGGCGGTGCCGTCGCCGACCGCTACGACCGGCTGTGGCTGGCCCGCGTTACCCTGTGGTGCGCGCTCGCCCATCCGGTGGTCCTGGCGGTGCTCTATTTCACCGGCCTTCTCAACATCTGGCTGCTGCTGCTGGCCGCCATCTATCACGGCGTGGCCTCCGCCTTCGGCCAGAGCGCGCGCCTCGCGATGACCGCCCTGATCGTCTCGGAGCGCGACATCTCGCGGGCCATGCCGATCGGCTCGATCTCCTTCAACATGGCGCGGTTCGCGGGCCCCGCCCTGTTCGGCCTGATCGTGGTGGTGGCCTCCCCCGGCTACGCCATCGCCTTCAACGCCGCCATGTACCTGGTCTTCGCCGTTATCCTCCATTTCGTCCATCTGCGCGACGAGCCGATCGACGAATCGAGGGACCGGCACCTGCTCGTCGAGTCGCTCCACGGCATCCGCTACGCCCTCACCCATCCCGGCATCGGCCCGCTCCTGGTGGTGCTGGTGGTGAGCTCGCTGGGCTCCCGCGCCTTCCTGGACCTCCTCCCCGGCTTCGCCGACGAGGTCTTCGGGCGAGGCCCGGAGGCGCTCTCGATCATGACCTCGGCAACCGCGCTGGGCGCGCTCGCCGGCGGCATCTATCTCCTCCTGCGGGCCTCGATCGCGGGCCTCGCCGGCATCTCCATGGCGTGGTCGATGCTGATCGGGGTCGGCCTCATCGCCTTCACCATGACGGACGCGTTCTGGCTCGCCGTGCCGATCCTGTTCTTCGTGGGATGCGGACTCTCGATCTCCGCCACCGGCGTCCTGACCCTCGCCCAGTCCTCGGTCCGGGGCGAGATGCGCGGCCGCGTGCTGTCCACCTACGGGATCATCTTCCGCGGAGGGCCCGCCCTCGGCGGGCTGCTGATGGGCTGGATCGCCGAATGGACCGGGCTGCGCTGGCCGGTGGCGGGCGGCGGGCTGCTATGCGTGCTGATATGGTTGTGGGTCGTGGGCAAGCTGCCCCGATTGCGTCGCGTGCTCGAGGTCGAAGGGCCGGACCGCGCATTGCCCCTGGAGGACCGGACATGAGGCGGGACGACGTCGAAATCATCGAGAGACGTTCGGTATTCGAGGGATATTTCCGTATCGACCGCTATCGGCTGCGCCATCGGCTCCATGGCGGCGGCATGAGCGGCGAGATCGTGCGCGAGGTGTTCGAGCGAGGCCACGCGGTCGGCGTCCTTCCCTACGACCCCAAGCGCCGCGAGGTGGTCCTGATCGAGCAGTTCCGCGTCGGCGCCCTGGCCGCGTGCGAGCCGCCCTGGCTCACCGAGGTCGTCGCCGGCATCGTCGAGCCCGGGGAGTCCCCCGAGGACGTCGCCCGGCGCGAGGCGCGGGAGGAGGCGGGCCTCGCCGTCGGGGCGCTCCGTCCCATGGTCCGCTACCTGTCGAGTCCCGGCGGCGCCTCCGAGACCGTGACCCTGTTCCTCGGCCGCGTGGATGCCGAGGGCGCCGGCGGAATCCACGGTCTCGACCACGAGACCGAGGACATCCGGGTGATGCCGATGGCGGCGGAGAGGGCCATCGCGATGGTGGCCGACGGCCGCATCGGCAACGCCATGACCGTGATCGCCCTGCAATGGCTCGCCCTCCACGAGGGCGAGGTTCGGCGCCAATGGTCCTGATGGGGGCCGACCGTGCTTGATCGGGGCCCGGCGCGCCGTTAGCATCCGCCGCGGACCGCGGGGCCCCAAGAACCACACCGACGACGGACGATTCCATGGATATTCGCGACGGATTCATCGACGCCATCGGCAGGACGCCGCTCATCCGCCTCAAGCAGGCGTCCGAGGAAACCGGCTGCGAGATCCTGGGCAAGGCCGAGTTCCTCAATCCCGGCGGCTCGGTCAAGGACCGGGCGGCGCTCTACATCATCCGCGACGCCGAGACCAAGGGCCAGCTCGAGCCGGGCGGCGTGGTGGTGGAGGGGACCGCGGGCAACACCGGCATCGGGCTCGCGCTGGTCGGCAACGCGCGGGGGTATCGCTCGGTCATCGTCATCCCCGAGACCCAGAGCGACGAGAAGAAGGATATGTTGCGGTTGTGCGGGGCCGAGCTGGTGGAGGTGCCGGCCGTCCCCTACGCCGACCCCAAGAACTACGTCAAGGTCTCCGCGCGCCTCGCCCAGGAGCTCGACGAGAAGGAGCCCCACGGCGCGATCTGGGCCAACCAGTTCGACAACGTCGCCAACCGCCAGGCCCATATCGAGGGCACCGGGCCGGAGATCTGGGAGCAGACCGGCGGCAAGGTCGACGGTTTCATCTGCTCCATCGGCACCGGCGGCACCCTGGCCGGCGTCGGCATGGCGCTCAAGGAGCGCAACCGCGACGTGGTCATCGCCTGCGCCGATCCCGGCGGGGCCGCCATGTACAACTGGATCAAGTCGGGCGAGCTCACCTCCGAGGGCACCTCGATCACCGAGGGGATCGGCCAGGGGCGGGTCACCGCCAACCTCGAGGGGGCCCCCATCGACGACGCCTACCGCATCCCCGACGAGGAGGCGCTGCCCATCATCTTCGATCTCCTGAAGCACGAGGGCCTGTGCATGGGCGGGTCCACCGGCATCAACCTGGGCGGCGCCATCCGGCTCGCCCGCGACATGGGGCCGGGCCACACCATCGTCACCATCCTCGCCGATTACGGGCAGCGCTATCAGTCCAAGCTGTTCAACCCGGCGTTCCTCCGCGAGCGCAATCTGCCCGTGCCGGACTGGCTTGACAGATAGCCATTCCAACAAGTTAGACTTTCTTCCTCATGTTATTCCGGAATGCAAGCGCCCTGGTCACCACCGACTGGCTGGCCGCGCGCCTGGGCCGGCCGGGCCTCTCCGTCATCGACGCGTCGTGGTACCTCCCCGACCAGGGCCGCGACGCCCGCGCCGAATACGAGGCCGCGCGCATCCCCGGCGCCGTGTTCCTCGATCTCGAGGCCGTCTCTGACCCGGTGGCGCCCCATCCCCATACCCTTCCTCCCCCGGACGTCTTTTCCGACGAGGTCACCGCGCTCGGCGTCGAGCCCAACGACCATATCGTCGTCTATGACGGCATCGGACTGTTCTCCGCCCCCAGGGCGTGGTGGATGTTCCGGGTCTACGGCTACGACAAGGTCTCGGTGCTCGACGGCGGGTTCCCGAAATGGCGGGCCGAGGGCCGCCCCGTGGAGTCAGGACCGCAGCCCCGTGTCGCGCCATCGATCCCGTTCGAGGCGGGCTTCCGCCCCGGCATGGTGCGCAGCCTCGCGCAGATGCGGGCCAACCTCGATTCGGGCGAGGAGCTGGTGCTCGACGCCCGCGGCCCCGGGCGCTTCCGCGGGACCGAGCCCGAGCCGCGGCCGGGGGTGCGGCCGGGCCACATCCCCGGCGCGCGCAACCTGCACTACGCCGCCCTCGCCGATCCCGAAACCGGCACCGTGAAGCCGCCCGAGGCGCTCGCCGCCCTGTTCGCCGAGGCCGGCGCCACCGCCGGCCGGCCGGTCGTGTGCAGCTGCGGCTCGGGCATCACCGCCTGCGGGCTCGCCTTCGCGCTGCACCTCCTCGGCCGCGAGGACGTCGCGGTCTATGACGGCTCCTGGGCCGAGTGGGGCTCGCTGCCGGACACGCCGGTGGAGACCGGCGCTTAGCGCTGGTGCCCCCGGGCCGGCGGTGCTAAGAGCGGGGCCATGGCGAAGAAGCCCCGGAAGCTGGGCAGGGACACCGAGGTGACCGCGGCGGGGCGCGACCCCCGGGCCCATTTCGGCATCGTCAACCCGCCCGTCTATCACGCCTCCACGGTGCTGTTCGAGACCCTCGCCGACCTCGAGCGTATCTCCAGGGACCCCTTCGATCACGTCTATTACGGGCGCCAGGGCACTCCCACCACCTTCGCCCTCGAGGAGGCCGTGGCCCGGCTCGAAGGCGGATACCGCGCCGTCGCCACCGCCTCGGGCCTCGCCGCCATCGGCGCGGCGCTGACGGCGTTCCTGCGTGCGGGCGACCATCTGCTGATGACCGATTGCGCCTACGGGCCGACCCGCAAGTTCTGCAACATGGTGCTCGCCAATTTCGGGGTGGAGACCACCTATTACGACCCGCTCGTCGGCGCCGGCATCGCCGATCTCATGCGCGACAACACGCGCGTGGTGTTCGCCGAATCCCCGGGCTCCCTCACCTTCGAGGTCCAGGACCTGCCGGCCATCGCCGCGGCCGCCCACGCGCGGGGCGCCGTCGTCATCCTCGACAACAGCTGGGCGACGCCGCTCTATTTCCGGCCCTTCGACCACGGCGCCGACATCGTCATCGAGGCGGCGACCAAATACCTGGTCGGGCACTCCGACGCCATGATGGGCTGCATCGTCGCCACCGAGGCCCATTACAAGCGGGTCAAGACCGTCCAGGCCATCCTCGGCGCGGTGCCGGGGCCCGACGACTGCTACCTGGCGCTGCGCGGCATCCGCACGCTCGCGGTGCGGCTCGCCCGCCACCAGGAGACCGCGCTCAGGCTCGCCCGCTGGTGCGCCGGGCGCGCCGAGGTCGCCCGCGTGCTGCACCCCGCCTTCCCCGACTGCCCCGGCCACGAGACCTGGAAGCGCGACTTCACCGGAGCGAGCGGGCTGTTCTCGATCGTGCTGGCGCGGCCCTATCCGAAAAGGGCGATCGCCGCCATGGTCGACGGCATGGGGCTGTTCAGGATGGGCTATTCCTGGGGGGGATTCGAGAGCCTGATCCTGCCGGCCGACCCGGCGCCGCTGCGCACCGCCGTGCCGTGGCGGGCGGAGGGCCCCCTCCTCCGCCTCCATGCCGGGCTCGAGGACCCGGACGACCTGATCGCCGACCTCGAGGCCGGCTTCGCGCGCCTCACCGCCGCCTGAACGCGCCGAGGGCCGGCGCCGCCAGGCTGAGGACGAACAGCAGCGCCGCCGCCACCACCATGGCCGCCCCCGCCGGCAGGTCCCAGTGCACCGATCCCGCGAGGCCGAGCGCCACTGAGACGCAGCCGAGCGCGGCGGCGATCACGGCCATCGCCTCCGGCGTCGCCGCGAAGCGCCGGGCCGCCGCCGCCGGGATCACCAGGAAAGAGGCAACGAGCAGGATTCCCACGACCTTGAGGGCCACCGCGACGATCACCGCCAGCAGCACCATGAAGATGATGCGAATGGCGACCACGGGGACGCCCTCGACCGCGGCGATTTCCTCATGGATGGTGAGGCGCAGGAGCGGGCGCCAGATGGCGGCGAGGGCCGCCAGCGTCCCGGCGACGGCGGCGGCCATGATGGCAAGGTCGGTGCCGGTGACGGCGAGGATGTCGCCGAAGAGATACGCCATCAGGTCGATCCGCACGCCTTCGACGAAAGCGAGGACCACGAGGCCGGCGGCCAGCGCCCCGTGGGCGAGGATCGAGAGCAGCGTATCGGAGGCGATGGCCCACCGGCCCTCGGCGGCGACCAGGAGGATCGCCACCGCCGCGCCCACGGCGGCCAGCCCCACCATCGGGTCGATGCCGAGGAGGAATCCCAGCGCGACGCCGAGCAGCGCCGCATGGGCCAGGGTGTTGCCGAAGAACGCCATGTGCCGCCACACCACGAAGCAGCCGAGCGGCCCCGCCGCGGCGGCGATCACCAGTCCCGCCGCCAGCGCGCGCAGCAGGAAGTCATCCATGGCGGCGCGTCCCCGCCGCGGCGCCCTTCTCCGGCGTCGCCTCGGCCCCGCCCGCCCCGGCCTCGGGCGCGAGGGGCACCACATGGCCGGCCTCGTCGTGGACGTGATCATGGGCGTGGGCGTAGACCGCGACCGATCGCGCCACCGCCGCGCCGAACAGGGCGATATAGGCGGGATCGCGGCTCACCGCCTCGGGGTGGCCGGCGCAGCAGACGTGGTGGTTGAGGCACACCACCTGGTCGGTCTCCGCCATCACCAGATGGAGGTCGTGGGAGACCATGAGGACCCCGGCGCCGTAGGTGCGGCGCAGCCGCCCGATCAGGCCATAGAGGTCGGCCTGGCCGGAGACGTCGACGCCGCGGAGCGGCTCGTCGAGGACCAGCAGGTCGGGCCGGCGCAGGATGGCGCGGGCCAGCATCACCCGCTGGAACTCGCCCCCCGACAGCGCCTGCACCGGCTTGTCCCGGGTCTCGGCCGCGCCCACCTCGGCGAGCGCCTCCGCGATGCGGTCGCCGTCGGGGCAGCTCAGGGCGAGGAACCGCGCGACCGTGAGGGGCAGCGCCGGGTCGATGTGGATGTGCTGGGGCAGATAGCCGATGACCAGGCCGGGGCGGCGCTCGACCGTGCCGCGGTCGGCGCGCGCGAGCCCCATGAGGACGCGGAGCAGGGTCGTCTTGCCGGCGCCGTTGGGTCCGATCAGCGTCACCACCTCGCCCCCGTGCACCGCGAGCGAGGCGTCGATCAGCACCGGCTTGCCGGCGATGGCCTTGCCAATGCCGCGCGCCGCGACCAGGAGTTCGCCCCGCGCTCCATCGCCAGCTTCGAGGGTCATGCCGCGCTCCCGCGCGCGGCGCAGCCCGGGCACAGGCCGACCGCCTCGCTGAGGACCGATTCCACGCGGAATCCCTGGGCCCTCGCGCTCGCGGACAGCCGCGACTCGACCCCGGAATCGGCGAGCTCCGCCACCGTACCGCAGGCCCGGCAGATGAGGTATTGTGCGCCGCGGTGGGCGCCGGGATCGCCGCAGCCGAGATAGGCATTGAGCGACGGGATGCGGTGGACCAGGCCCTGGGCCTGAAGGAAGTCCAGCGCCCGGTAGACGGTGGGCGGCATGGCGCGCCGGCCCTCGCCCGCCAGGACGTCGAGGATGGCATAGGCGCCGAGGGGCTTGTGGGACTGCCACAGGATCTCCAGCACCCGGCGCCGGAGCGGCGTGAGGCGGGCGCCGCTGGCCCGGCAGCGCGTGACCGCCGCCGCCAGCGCGTCCTCGATGCAGCGGTCGTGGTCGTGGTTGGTCCTGAGGGCCTGGAGCCTCGGTTTCCTGGGCATGATCGACTCTCCCGCCGGGCGGGCTGGCGCAATGGGCCCGGCGGCGCCAGTGTAGAGGGATTGTTATAATGTTGCAATTTGTGCGCGAAGCCGTTGACATGCGGCCATTTGGGCTGGTCTAAGGAACGGGCGCGCGGCCCGGGAGGCGGTCATGGCGAAGGACACGGCAAAGGAGGCGAAGGGCGCCCTCGAGGCCTCGGCGGAGGCGGTGCTGGCGGCGATCCGCTTCGATTCCGAGGGGCTGGTGCCGGCCATCGCCCAACAGGCCGAGACCGGCGAGGTGCTGATGCTGGCCTGGATGGACCGCGAGGCGGTGCTGGCGACGCTCAGGACCGGCGAGGCCCACTACCATTCCCGCTCCCGCGGCCGACTGTGGCGCAAGGGGGAAAGCTCGGGCCAGACCCAGACGGTGCGGGAGTTCCGGGTCGACTGCGACGGCGACACCGTGCTGCTCACCGTGGCGCAGACCGGCGTCGCCTGCCACACCGGCCGCCATACCTGCTTCTTCCGGGCCGCGCGCGGCGAGGCGCTGGCCGAGATCGTCCCCGTGACCGTGTCCCCGGACCGCCTCTACGGGCGCAAGGACGGCGGCGATGACGGCGGCGGCCGCTAGGGGACCGGCCGGGGTGATCGATCCGCCCGGACCGAGGATGGCGGGCCGGCATCGCTTCACCGCCCACCTCAACTTTACGCGGTAAGACCATGGAATGGCTGGCCCTGACGGCGCTGGAGCGGGAGGCGCTGGTGCTCAGCCTCCGGGTCGCGGCGTGGTGCGTGGCGGCGAGCCTGCCGCTCGGCATCGCCGTCGCCTGGGTGCTGGCGCGTCACGACTTTCCCGGCAAGACGGTGCTCGACGGCATCGTCCATCTGCCCCTGGTCCTGCCCCCGGTGGTGGTGGGCTACGGGCTGCTGCTGCTGCTGGGGCGCCAGGGGCCGCTCGGCGAATGGCTCTACGACGCCTTCGGGATCGTTGTCGCCTTCACCTGGAAGGGGGCGGCGGTGGCCTCGGCGGTGATGGCGTTCCCGCTCATGGTGCGCGCCATCCGGCTGTCCATGGAGGCCATCGACCCCGGCCTCGAGGCCGCGGCCCGCACGCTCGGGGCCGGCCGGGCGGCCGTGTTCGCGAGCGT
>DASWKZ010000058.1:0-3585 GCA_036396355.1 Alphaproteobacteria bacterium | reverse complement strand
CGGTGTCGTTGGGACCCGTGGTGCCGAACACCGCTTCCTTCTCGAACAGTTGCTCGAAGCTCGTGATCCCGGTGCGCTTGGCCACGGCGATGATGCCGGCCTCGTTGTTGAAGCTGCCGAGCCAGTTGAACTTGACCGATTCGAATTTGGGGCCCTCCTGGCCCATGATCTGGACGATCGGCGCGTTGCGCTGGAGGGCACCGATGACGGTGCCGTCCTGGGGCGCGACGTTGTAGATGAAGTTGGCGGCGACGATCGAGCCCGCGCCATCCATGTTCTTGACGATGAATCCCGGTTTGCCGGGGATGTACGAGCCCATGTGGCGGGTCATCATGCGGGCATAGAGGTCGTACCCGCCGCCGGGACCCGAGCCGACGATCACCTGGATGCGCTTGCCCTTGTAGAAATCGGATACGGCATCGGCGGATGCGGAGAACGCGGTGAGGCTGGATGCCAGCAGTCCGGCAAGGGCCACCGCACCGCCGTAGCGCAGCGTAATCATGATCTGATACTCCGAATGTTGAGGGGGCCCGTTTGAGGGGCTTGAGATTGTGCGAATCATACCAGCGCCAGCGCCCCAATCAAGCGGATTGCACGGCCCGCCCATACCCTATAATGGCTTGGAAAAACGCGTGAAATTTGCCCCACTGGCGGGACCGGCGGGGGCGGAGGAGGCGTGATGGCACCATTGGCGCGGCGAAGGCCTACGCCGCTGCCGCCCGGTCTGAGCCGGGCGGCGGCCATCGGCATCTCGCGGGCCGTTCTCGCCCGCCGCCGAGGGCGCATCCGCCGCGCCGAGGACATCTTCCGGATCACGGTTCTCGAGCTCGACTGGGACATCGGCGTCGTGGTTTACGAGCCGGCTACGGGAGCGGTGACCCGCGGCGCCGACGGGCGCAAGGCGGGCTTCTTCCTGCTCCATGGGGGCGCCGGCGACTACAAGTCGGTGGAGCCGCTCGCCCTCGTCCTCGCCGAGCGGTTCGGCTACAAGGTCGCGTCCATGACCTTCCCCGGGCGGTTGTACCTGCCCGATGCCGCCCGAGACTGGCCGGGGGACACCCTGGATTCCGACGGCACCGCGCGCATGCCCATCTGGAAGAGGGGCGAGGTCATCACCGCGGACCAGTACGCGCTCGTGCGGGACGGGCGGCTTCGCGCGCGCTACGGGCTGCGCACCCTGGCCCGGGCACGGCCTGACACGCTGTTCCATGCCCGCATGGCCGCCTGGCCCGCGGCTTTCGAGGAGGCGATGCTCGCCGCTTGCGGGCGACACCTCCCCGCGGGAGAGTTCTCCGTTTACGCCCACGGGCATTCCACCGGCGGGGCCTTCACCTCCATCCTCAGCCAGCGGCTCGGGAACCTCGCCGGCCAGACCGAGGTCGAGACCGCTCCCATCGGCGCCGTCAACCGGGAGAAGCATGCCTGGTCCGGCGGGCTCGGCAAGATCAAGGGATTCGACAAGGGGACCAGCGGCCCGGCGGCGCTCGAGGACCGGTTCACCGACCTCTACGTCCGGACCTGGCGGGACATCGCGAGGTATTACGGGCCGGAGGCCCTCGGCAAGGAGGGCCCGGCGGCGCTGATGCGCCTGCCGGGGCTGATGGAGCGGGTTTTGGAGGCGTGGGCCGAGGCCCGCCGCCGGCCTCAGTTCAAGGCCGAATTCCCGGTCACCCATAACGTGGAAGCTTCGCTCGCCGCCGCCGCGCGGGCGAGCGCGCGGCGCCTCGGCATGAGCCGCGCCGAAACCCGGGCGCTGGTCGAGCGCTACCTCGACTACGGGCGCTACCGCGAGGGCCCCGACGCCCGCGCCGTTCCCCCCCTCCTCTACGTCAATTCCCGCTACAGCCGCGACAATTCCGAGGAAGTGTTCCGCGAGGTGGTGCTGCCGATGCTGGCGGCGCTCAGGCCGGCGCCGAGAACACACCTCGTCATGGTCGACGCCTCGAGCCACCTCTACGCCGACCCCGACGGGCCGGAGCTCCCCCTGGGCATGGCGCCGGTCGCGGCCAAGCTGTTCGACGACGCGGTGCGGGGCGGATTCTTCCTGGCCCGGGGCGCGTGACCGGCCTCATCGGGCTCCCCGTTGCGCCGGTCGCCGGGGAAGGGGTGACGCCGCCGCGCCTGCCTTCCCTTGCACCAGGGCCCGGGGGATCCCAGGCCCGGGTCCGTTTCCCGCCGCTCGGCCAATGCATTAGCAACCCCATTGGCATCGCGTCCGGGTTCTGTAACAATTCGGCGGTAGGTTGGCGCGGCCGGGAGATGAGGTGTCCCGCGTCTCCCCGGTCACCGGCCGGTCCCCGTCTCCGGGGATCCGCACGACACGGAGCACGATGCATGGATCCTCAGCCGCAGCACCACACGAATCCGGCCATCCGCACCAGGATGAAGGGGGCCATCGTCAAGGTGCTCCGGAAGGCGAAGCCCCAGGGCCGGAAGCATCGCAAGGGCATGCGCGGCGGCGGGTACGTCAACCTCGCCCAGACCGGCCTCAAGAAGATGTTCCGGACCGAGGCCTGGCGCTTCGAGCCCAGGCTCGACGTGGCGGCGCCCGCCCCCAGCGACGCCGTGCGCGACCCGGTCGAATTGGTCTCCCTCGCGCTGGAAACCCTGGCGCCCGCGACCTACCGCGCCGGCGTGTTCGGGACGCCGGTCACCGTCACCGTCGACGACGAGGCCACCGCCGATATCTTCAGGGCGGCCCTGGCCCGGTCGGTGGAGGCGCGACCCACCAACCGGCTCATCCGCGTGACGGTGCGCCCGAACTGAGCGGCGCGGGCCCCGTCACAGGACCCGCCCGATCCCCTTCCACAGCAGCACCACCGCGCCGGTCAGCAGGACGGCCTGGAACGCGCCATAGAAGCGTCGGGCATCGGCGCGATGGAAGAAGCGGATTCCGAGCCAGGCCCCGAGGAGCGAGGGCGGGACCAGCAGCAGGGACTCGGCGATCAGCCGCAGCGATACCAGGCCCATCGCGATCGCCACCAGGAACCGCCAGTAGAGGAAGATCGATCCCACCAGGATCGAGGTGCCGCGCATGAGGGTCGGCGACGGGCAGGCGAACTTGATGTAGACCGAATAGAGGTACATCCCGCCACCCCCGGCGATGCCGGCCATGAGCCCGCTCGCCGTGGAAAGCCCCAGCGCCGTCGCCGTGTTCCGGATATCGATCCTGGCGGCGAGCCGTTCCAGCACGCGGTAGCGGTCCATCGCCACGATCGCCAGCATGACGACGCCGAGGCACACCGTCAGCCAGCCCGGCTCGAGCCTCTTGAAGACGAACACGCCCGCGGCGACGGCCGCGAAGCCCGCGATGAACAGCGGCTTCGCCACCTGCCAGTCGCCGTGCCGGAGGCCGAAGGGGACGACCTGGGCCTGGGACCAGGCCCCGGTCGCGAGCGCCAGCAGCACCGCGTGGTGGGGATCGGTGATGAAGGAGGAGAACACGATGGCCGGGGCCACGGCGCCGAAGCCGAAGGCGCCGCGGATGGTGGCGGTGAGCGCATAGATGAGCGCGATCAGCCCGATGGCGGGCGCATCCAGCCGGTGGAAAGGGACAAGGTCCGGCGGGAGGAGATCGAGGCTCAC
>DASWKZ010000057.1:0-11128 GCA_036396355.1 Alphaproteobacteria bacterium | reverse complement strand
CATATCCTCGAACACGTCAAGCCGGGAAGCCGGGTTGCCACCGATGAGTCCAATTCCTTCCGCGACCTCGCCGGGGAAGGCTACCGGCACGGCACCGTTATCCACAGCGCCAAGGAATACGTGCGCGGCCCCGTTCATACCAACACCATCGAAGCGTTCTGGGCGTGGCTCAAGCGGGGCATGGCGGCACCCATGTATGGGTGTCTCGCAAGCACCTTCCCAAGTACCTCGGGGAATTCGAGTTCAGGTTCAATCTTCGGAAGTCCCCTTACCTGATGTTCGACCTGCTTTTGGCTTCTTTCCCCGAGCCATCGCGTCCAGTAGCCGCTCGAAGCGGTCACGGTGGGCCACGGCGGGATGCTCCTTGGCGAATTGCTTGAGCTTTCCCGCCCTGCGGGCTTCTTCGAGGGAGAGGTGTCTACCGTGTGCCACTTGTTTTCCCCTCTAATTGCTTTTTGGGTTCGACCCGAATTGCGCGATTAATGATAGAATCAATCCTTGTTTTTCTCCGAGAAAGCTGCCTCAGACCAAAGACCGCAATTATAAGTCCAGCTATAAAGCCAACAACGCAGACCCAAAATAGTGTGTCCTTCAAAAAATTTTCCGCCATGAATATTCGCTCAACCCCAACCCAAAATGCCCCAGCAGCAAAAAACTCGCCCACCACTAGTTGAAGAAATTCCTCAATACTTCCGCTCTTGAAGTCTCTAAGGGTATCTATACTCACAGGGACAACCCCCTCAGAAAGGCTATAGTATTCCGGATGAATAGTTGCCCCGGTCTGCCCAACCGTCTCCGCGCCAGTACCGACGGCGGCTGATTGCGCTGATACGCCGCCAGACCCGGAGCGTTTTGGGCTAGTCGCCATCTTCTTGTTTTGGCTTCGTTACTATTTCGAGCGTCACATTTTTTAGAATGCGATTGAGCAGGTCTCTCAGTGCAAGAACATCCGGAATATTGAGGAATACCGCCGCTCGAAATGTTGGAGGCACTTTCTCTCGAAGTTGCTCCATGAACGCTAACCGCGCGCCCATAGGGAGCAGCGAGACATACACCTTGTTGGAGTGAATGGCGGGGCCCCCAAAAGCGGCCTTCAACTCGTCTTCGGTAACTTCTTCCGCTTGCGTTGAAGTATCTTCGACCTGTTCGGCCTTTGGTGGTTCGTCCGTCACCTCTACCCCCCTCTCTCCCAGAATTAGCGGAATAAAGAAACTTTGCACCAATCCGTCCGTAGGAGTCGAGCCCGAAGGCCCCAAAATCTGCCCGCCCCCTGGACTGGATTTTACCGTATCTGGTTACGTATGTCATGGGGATATATCCGGGAATCCCCGCATATATCCCCTTGACCCATGTAGGCCCGGCGGGCCGCCCGCCTACCCCGCCAGCACCTCCTTGACCTTGCCGGCCAGCTGCTCGAGGGAGAACGGCTTGGCCAGGAAATGGATGCCGGGCTGGCGTTCGAGCACGTCGCGGAACTCGTCCTCGGCGTAGCCCGAGATGAAGATCACCTTCATGCCGGGATAGCGCTCGCGCACCTCGCGCACCAGGGACAGCCCGTCGCGCTGGGGCATGACCACGTCGGAGATGACGAGGTCGATGGGCGCCGGCGCCCGCTGCATGACCTCGAGCGCGGCGTCCCCGCTCTTCGCCTCGAGCACCGTGTAGCCCTTGTTGCGCAGCGCCCGCGCCCCGAACAGGCGCACCGGATCCTCGTCCTCCACCAGCAGCACGGTGCCGACCCCCGAGAGGTCCTTGGCCGCCAGCGGGCCGGCGCGCGCCTCCTCCACCCCCGCGGCGGCGGCCGCCTCGTGGCGCGGCAGGAAGATCGAGAAGGTGGTGCCCTCCCCCGGCTTCGACTTCACCTGCACGAAGCCGCCGGTCTGGGTGACGATGCCGTAGACCGTGGCGAGGCCGAGGCCGGTGCCGGCGCCCACCTCCTTGGTCGAGAAGAACGGCTCGAAGATGCGCTCCAGGTTCTCGGGCGGGATGCCGACGCCGGTGTCGGTGATCTCGATCTTCACGTAGCGGCCGGGGGGGATGGCGTCGTCGCCGCGGCGCCGCCGCCGCTCCACGGTCGCGTTGGAGGTGCGGATGGTCAGCGTGCCGCCCTTCTCCTTCATGGCGTCGCGCGCGTTCACCACGAGGTTGATGATCACCTGCTCGAACTGCACCTGGTCGACCCTGACGAGGCCGAGGTCGCGGCCGTGGACCACGTGCAGGGCGATGTTGACGCCGATCAGCCGCCTCAGCAGGTGCGAGAGCTCCGCCAGCACGTCGGTGATGTTGAGGACCTTGGGCTGCATCGTCTGCTGGCGCGAGAACGCCAGCAATTGGCGCACCAGGTTCGCCGCGCGGTTGGCGTTCTGCTTGATCTGCATGATGTCGGCGAAGGTCTGCTCGCCCGGGCGGTGGCGCTGGAGGATGAGGTCGCAGAAGCCGATCATCACCGTCAGCAGGTTGTTGAAGTCATGGGCGATGCCGCCGGCGAGCTGGCCCACCGCCTGCATCTTCTGGGACTGGACGAACTGGGCCTCGAGCCGGCGGTGCTGGGTGGTGTCGAACAGGTGGAGGATCAGCCCCGACAGGTTCCCCGCCGCGTCCTCGAGCCGGGTGATGGACAGCGACGCCGAGCCCTCCGGATTCTCGGCGAAGCGCACGTCGAGGGAGCTCTGGGGCCGCTCGCCCTCGGCCAGCTCGGCGAGCAGCGCCGACAGCGCCTCCCGGTTCTCGGGGGCGATCAGCTGGCCGATGGCGCTGCCGGTGACGTCGCGGCCGCGGGCGGCGAGCTCGCGGAAGGCGCGGTTGCATTCGGCGATCTCGCCGTCGAGGCCGAGGATGGCGATGCCGGTCGGCCCCTCCTCGAACAGCTTCCGGAAACGCTGCTCGGAGGTATCGAGGGTCTCCTGCATCTCCCGCTCGGCGGTGAGGTCCCGCACCACCGATCGCGCCACCAGCGTGCCGTCCGCGGCGTCCCCGGTGAAGGTCTGGATGATCTCCGCCTGGAACTCCGAGCCGTCGGCGCGCCTGAAGGTGACCTCGCCGCGCTCGCCGGCATGGCCCTTCGGGAAGGGATTCCACGGACGGCCCGGATCGCCCGGCACCGCCAGGAAATCGGCGAGCCGGCGCTCGGAGCGAACGAACTCCCAGACCGGGAGGCCCAGCCACAGGGCCAGGGTGTAGTTGACGTAGTCGAACCGCCCCCCGGAATCGACCGAGTAGAAGCCGACCGACGCGCTCTCCAGGAAATCCTCGAGCTTGGCGCGCTCCTCCTCGAGGATCTTCTCGATCTCGCGGCGGGCGGTCACGTCCTCGACACACCACAGCACGTAGCCGCGCCGCCGGGCGATGCGGTAGGCGGACAGCTTCAGCCATTGCCGTCCCCCGCTCTCGCCGGCGACGCAGATCTCGGCGTGGCCGGTGCCGCCGGCAGCCGCGACCTCGCGCAGCAGCATGAGCTGGCGCCCGCCGTCCTCGCCCTCGGTTGCGCTCTCGAGCTGCGCAAACCGCGCCCCCAGGTCGCTTCCCATCATGCGGGCGAACGCCGAGTTGTGGTACACGACCCTGCCGTCGGCACCGATGATCGCGCGGCCGTCGGGATTGGCCTCGAAGGAGCGCAGCAGGATCAGGTAGCGCATGAGCCGGCGCTGGCGCAGCCACATGGTGACGGTGACGACGACGAAGACGACGAGCAACGCCACGCCGGCGGCGACGGGCACCGCGCGGTCGATCGCGGCCACCAGCGGCAGCGCCGACACGCCCGCGGGCCGCGGCAGGAATCCGCCGGGCACGCTCAGGAACAGGTAGGCCGAGGTCCCCGCCACCAGCGCGGCGAGGACCAGCAATCCGGTCCCCACCTCGCGCTCCAGCTTGCCCGCCGGCAGACGCGCGCCGTGCGCGGGAGCTTCCATGGTCCCGACATTCGCCGGGGGCGCCTGGGCGCGGCCTCGCGGGTTCGACGCCTGCATGGCGCAAGGATGCCCCAGCCGCGCGTCGCCGCCAACTTCAAAGCGCCGCGCCCGCCGGGCGGCCCGCCGGGCCGCCGACGCCACCGGGGACGGCATCGGCGTCGGGCAACGGAAAAAGGCCGGCGCCCGGGCGCCGGCCTCGGTCATCGCACCCCGCCGCCGGGCCGCGGGCGAGCGCGGCCGGCGATCACTCGTCGCGCCGGGTCCGCTCCATCCGTTCGTGGCGTTCCTGGGCCTCGATCGACAGCGTCGCGATGGGCCGCGCCTCCAGCCGCCTGAGGCCGATGGGCTCGTCGGTCTCCTCGCAGAAGCCGTAGGTTCCCTCCTCGATGCGCTTGAGGGCGGCGTCGATCTTGGCGATCAGCTTGCGCGCGCGGTCGCGGGTGCGAAGCTCGAGCGACCGGTCGGTCTCGAGCGACGCGCGGTCGGCGATGTCGGCCTCCTGGAGGCCGCCCTCCTGGAGGTGCTGGATGGTCTCCGAGGTTTCGCTGAGCAACTCCTGCCGCCAGCTCAGGAGCTTGCGGCGGAAGTACTCTTTCTGGCGGGCGTTCATGAACGGCTCCTTCTCGGACGGCCGGTACTTTCGGGGAAGCTTCACGGGCATTTTCCTACACCATGTGCAAACCTGGCCCAAAACGGCGGGCAAGTATATGGGCGGCGGTGGGTCGCCGCAACCCCGCGGTTAACGGTGATTCCTTCTGAAATATCCGTGAGTTAGTGGCGGACGGGGGGGCGCCGGGGCGGGCCCGATTCGCAAGCCTCCGCACCATTCGCCGCCCGGCCCCGCGGCGGCGCGGACCGGGGCCGGACAGACCGCCCCCTGCCGGTCCCCGCGGCCGGCGCCCCCCGGCGTGAGAAATTAACCCTTTTCTTTAGCGTTTTTTAAACGGCCGGGCTCTAGCTTTGTGCCTAGCGGCGATTCCCGGGCCGAAGGGCCGGGCCCGCGCGGACCCCCGTAGGCAACGGCCGCAGGCAGCAAGGTGAGCAGAGCAGTGGACGCGAGCGACACGCAGACCGAGAGCATGGCCGGTTCGAACGACCGCAATTCCGGACGGGCCGTCGATGTCCTCGATGCGGCCATGAGTATCGAGGATCTGCCGCCTCCGAACACCAAGCGCTGGGTCATCCGGCGCAAGGCGGAGGTGGTCGCGGGGGTGCGCTCCGGGCTCATCACCATCGAGGAGGCGTGCGAGCGCTATACCCTCTCGATCGAGGAGTTCCTGTCCTGGCAGCGCCTCATCGAAACCTATGGCATCCGCGGGCTGCGCGCGACGCGGATCCAGGACTACCGCGACGACGTCCGCGACGGCGACTAGGGTTTTCCCCCGCATTCACTGACTTGCCCGGCTCGCGCCGGGCTGGCCCCGCGGCGATCCCGCCCCCGGATCGCCGAATTACTTGGCCTTGCGGCGGCGGAGGTCGTTCTGCTCCGGCCGTTCGCGGCCGCCCCCGGCGTGGGTCCCGGCCCGTTTGCCGCGGCGAGCGCGCAGGACATCGAATTTCCCGAGTTCGCGGTCGGCCGCCGCCACCTCGTCACGGGTGGCGGCGAGCTCGGCCTCGACCGCCGCCAGGGACCGGCGCAGGGTCTCGCGGCGGCGAACGGCCGCATCCCGGGCCTCCCCCCGGCCCCGCGGCCCGTCGGCCGCCGCGACGCCGCCGGGCCACTCCCGAAGAATGGCCGCTTCCAGCCCCGCGATCTCGCCCCGGAGCCTTGCCGCCAGATGCTCCAGGTCCTCGACCTTGCGGCGTATTTCGCCGAGCCGCCACTGGCGGAGCCGCACCAGTTCGTCGAAGCCCCTCATCGGGCCGCCTCCGCTTCGGGGCCCGTTCGACGCGGGCGCGCGAGCCCGATGCCGCCCGCGGCTCGCCCTCGCCCGTGCCCGAGGCGATATCCCGGGGGGCGGAGGGGAGTCTCCGATCCCGCTCGAGTCGCCGAAATCAGGGGGAATGCCGGCATCCGGTTGCCATCACAGGTCACGATGTTGAAGGCATCATCGTCGGTCCTGCTTAAGTTTGGGTAAAGGGCGGGCGGGCGCGGCGCCGCCCGCGCCCCGGGCCCGATCGGGGGCGCCGGGGCCTAGCTATTGATATGAAAGGGTAAAATGGAACGCGGGCCGGCGCTGGGCGCGGCCGGCTCGCGCTTAAACCTTTGTTAACTTGATAGCGTTAACAATTTCCCCGTATGGTTAACCGGAAAAGAATGTGTCCTTCGCGCGACCGTGGAACGTGACCCGCGCGACCGGGCCAGACCAACCGGATCGGGACGCTGGAGAGACGCAATGCGAATCCTGCTCGTCGAAGACGATTCCTCGACCGCCAAGAGCATCGAGCTGATGCTCAAGTCCGAGAGCTTCATCGTGGACTGCACGGACCTCGGCGAAGACGGACTGGAGATCGGCAAGCTCTACGACTACGACCTCATCATCCTCGACCTGATGCTGCCCGATATCGACGGCTACGAGGTGCTCCGGCGCCTGCGGTCGTCCCGGGTCGGCACCCCGGTCCTGATCCTGTCGGGGCTGAGCGAGCCCGACAACAAGGTCAAGGGCCTCGGCTTCGGGGCCGACGACTACCTGACCAAGCCGTTCGACAAGGCCGAGCTGGTGGCGCGCATCCATGCCATCGTGCGGCGCTCCAAGGGGCATTCCGAATCGGTCATCCGCACCGGCAAGCTGGTGGTGAACCTGGATACCCGCACCGTGGAGGTCGAGGGTGCGCCGCTTCACCTCACCGGTAAGGAGTACGGCATCCTCGAGCTGCTCTCCCTCCGCAAGGGCACGACCCTGACCAAGGAGATGTTCCTCAACCATCTCTACGGCGGCATGGACGAGCCGGAGCTCAAGATCATCGACGTGTTCATCTGCAAGCTGCGCAAGAAGCTCTCCACCGCCACCGGCGGCGAGAACTACATCGAAACCGTCTGGGGCCGCGGATACGTCCTGCGCGACCCCTCGGAGCCCGCGGCCGCGGAGCCGAAATCGGGCGGCAAGCAGGCGAGCGTCTCCGCCGCATCGGCGTGAGCGCGGCCGCCGGGCCCGCCTCGGCGCGGGCTCAGGCCTCTCCCCCCACCCGCAGCTCGACCGCCATCGACAGCCGACCGGGCGCGCCGGCCACCGCCAGGGTGCCGCCCATCGCCTCGGCGAGGCGCCGCGCGTAATAGGCGACCACCGTGTACGGCGTCAGTTCGTCGACGGAGGCGCGGCCGTCGAGAACGGCCTGCATGTCGTCGGGGACGACGAATCCGTCCTTGGCCGCCGAGACCGCCGCGCGCAGCCTGGCGCCGTCCCGCTCGAGGCCGACCACGACCCGTCCCGCGCCCGGCAGGGCCTCCACCGCGACCAGGACGACGTTCAGGAGGAGCTTCACGCCGTCCCGACCGACCGCCAGCCGGTCGAGGTCGCCGTCGTCGGGCCAGACCAGGTCGATCCGGGGGCTGCCCAGGCAGGCAAGGGCGCGCCTGCGTGCCTCGCCGAGGCCGATGCCGCCCCCGTCGGCCGCCCGCGCCGAGCCGAAGGCCACGCGGTAGAACTGGAGAAGGCTCGAGGCCGCCTTGGCGCTGTCCCCGATCAGGGCGATCGCCTCGCCCGCCATCTCCTCCCTGAATTCCGAGATCAGCTCGACGCCGTTGCCGATGGCCGCGACCGGATTGATCAGATCGTGGCACAGGCGCGCGCTCAACAGTTCGATGACCCGGTTGTCGAATGTCAGCTCCATGCCCCGCTCCCGTCACTGGCGCCCCCCAAGGGCCCGCGCCCGGACGCTTCATCCTTGCCCAAGGCGGCAAATGCCCTAACATATTTCCCAAGGCGGCACGGTGAAAGGAGTATGGACGTGATCCAGACGCCACCCGTCCCGGGAACTCGCCTCGCGCCGGGCCACTATGTCCATCATCCCGGCTGTCCCGAGTGGGGGCTGGGACAGGTCCAGTCCGTCGACGGCAACCGCGTCACGGTCAATTTCGAGCACGCCGGCAAGCAGCTGATCAACATCGGCGTGATCGCCCTCGTGCCCGGGAGGCCCGAGGACGCGGACTGAGCGCGCCGTCGGACCCGCGCAGAAGGGCGCGGGCGCGCGCCACATCCCGTGGACGGTTGACGTTGAGGAACGGATCCAGCGCCGCCCCCTCGAACCGGGCCGCGCGGGCGCCGCACGCCGCGGCGAAATCGCCGACCGCGGCCGGGCCGCCGCCGCCGAGGAGGCCCCGAAGCTCGTCCCGCAGCGCCAGCGGCCACAGGCCGAACACCGGGTGGCGGCGCCGGCCCGCCACGGCAATCGCGGGCCGCCCGCCGACGCCGACAACCCCGGCCAGGCGCGCCACGAGGTCCCGGGGCAGGAACGGGCAGTCCACCGGAAAGGTCGCCACCCACCGGCAGCCGGGGACCGCGGCCGCCGCATGGTCGAGGCCGGCGAGCAGGCCCGCCAGGGGTCCCCTGTGGCCGGGGAACGCGTCGGCCACGACGGCGAGGCCGGTGAAGGCGAAGCGGGCGGGATCGCCGTTGGCGTTGAGGATCAGGTGGTCGACCTGGGGGCGCGCGCGCGCGATCACCCGTTCCAGGAGGCTCACCCCGTCGAGCGCGACGAGCGCCTTCTCCTCGCCCCCGAAGCGGCGGGAGAGGCCGCCGGCCAGCACCACGCCGAGGATGGGGCCGAGACCGGGAAAGATCGTGGGTCGTGCCATCCCTTGGTCCAGCTGCCCGTCAGTAGCCGCGCCCGCCTCCCTCCGGCGTCGGGCCGGGGCGCGGGTCCGCCGCCGCGGAAATGTTAACACAGCGCTTGGTTTCCTTTCCATATCCTATTGAAGCACTTGACGAATCACGGCACCTCCGCGATCATCCGCGGGCCCCGGGTCCCGACCCTGCGGCCGCCATCACCGGCGCACACCCCGGGGAGCGCCGGAGCCGCCTAAACCCGGGAACGTGGTCGCGTTTCGGCGGCAAGCGTGTATTCTATCGGGCCACCGGAGGCGGCGCGGTGGCGGGGAAATGGTTCCCTTGGGGCCACGGCGAGGCCGGCTGACTCCGGTCCGGGTGCATGAAAGGGCGGGCGTCATGAGCGCCACCGAGCACACATTGCGGGACCTGCTGCGGGACGCCGTGGCGGGCGCCGCGCTCAGGGTCGATGCCACCGAGGCCGCCGCCGCGGGCGACCGGCGTTCGAGCCGGATCCCCGTCCCCGCCAGCGCCGAGTCCGACGCCCTTCTTCATGGACTGTTCGAGCGCGCCGCCCCCTTCTACCTGACCGACCGCGCGGGCCATCTCGTGGCCTATAGCCGCGCCTTCGCCGAACTGGCCGATGCGCTGTTCGCCCCCGAGGGCGACGCCGGCGGCGGTCTCGACACCACCCCGCCCGCGCTCATGGCGGTCATCGAGCGGCTCTACGCGGATCGGCGCGAGCTGCGCCGCTCCGACACCATCGCCGGCGACGGCGAGAACCGCTACTTCATTTCGCGCCATTTCCCGGTCACCGATTCCCAGGGCGACGCCGTGGGGTTCGGGGGCCTCTACGAGGACGTGACCCCGCTCGCCCGCGCCACCCGGAAGGCCGGGGACATGGAGAGCTGGCTGCAGGACGTGATCCGGTCGTCCTCGGACTGGCTGTGGTCGGTGGACCGCAACCTCAACCTGGTGTTCGCCTCGCCGCGCATTTCCGAGGCGCTCGGCGTTCCCGCGCAGACCCTGGGCGGGCGGCACCTGTTCAGCCTCGGATCGTTCGACCCGTCGGACGCCGCCGCGGCCGAGACCCGCTACGACATGGGCCGCCACGTCCCCTTCCGCAATCGCCTGTTCCTCATGGAGGACGACAAGGGCGAGACCCGCCGCGTGCTGCTCAGCGGAGTCCCCGTCTTCGACGAGGCCACCGGGAGCTTCCAGGGATACCGGGGAACCGGGACCGACGTGACCCGCCAGCATCAGGCCGAGGAACGGGCGCACACGGCGACGCGGGAGCTGGAACGGACCTTCGCCGCCCTCAAGGAGCGCAACCAGGAGCTCGCCGTCGCGCTGGAGCAGTCCAAGGTCGCCGACAAGGCGAAAATGGACTTCCTCGCCATGATGAGCCATGAGCTCAAGACCCCGCTCAACTGCATCATTGGCTTCTCCGACGCGGCGAGCCAGAAGATCCATGGCCCCCTCGACGACGCCTATCTCAATTACTTCACCGACATCCACGAGGCGGGCCGTCACCTGCTCGCCATCATCAGCGACATCCTGGATACCGCCAACATCGACCGGCAGGAACTCAGCGTCGACATCGTCCCGGTGCGCGTGCGCGACCTGGTGACCGAGGCGATGACTCTGGTCGACATGAAGGCCGCGTCGCGCAGCCTCGACACCGGCAGGGTGGCCCCCGAGACCGACGTCGAGGTGCTGGCGGATCACCTGAGGGCGCGCCAGATCATCATGAATCTCCTCGGCAACGCCATCAAGTTCACGCCCGATGGCGGCGAGATCGGGGTCGACGTGACCTCCATGCCGGGCGGCAAGGTGGGGATCACGGTGTGGGATACCGGGGTGGGCATCCCGCCGGACGAGCAGGAGCGCGTCTTCGACCGCTTCTACCAGGTGGAGAAGAGCGTCCTCAGCCGGGGCTCCCAGGGCATGGGCCTCGGCCTCAGCATCTCGCGCTACCTCGCCCGCCTCATGGGCGGGGACCTCACCCTGTCGAGCGTCCCCGGCGAGGGCGCGCGCTTCACCCTGATCCTGCCGCGGGCCAAGGAACCCGCCGCCAGATCCCGCCGCCCGAGGGCCGCCCGCGCGCGGAAGGCCTGAGCGCCCGCCCGGCGATCGCCCGGGCGTCACTTCCCCTCCCGCCCCACGGGGGCGCCCCCTCGGCGACGGGCCTTGGAACGCCCCCGGTCATGGCCTTATATTAGAAACGAGGCAGCGTTTCATTGTGATTTACGACCGATGATAGATCCGTTCGGACGCCACATCACCTATCTCCGCGTGTCGGTCACCGACCGCTGCGACTTCCGCTGCGTCTACTGCATGGCGGAGGACATGACGTTCCTGCCCAAGGCGGAGGTGCTGTCCCTCGAGGAGCTCGACCGCCTGTGCACGGCCTTCGTCGGCCTCGGCGTCCGCAAGCTGCGCATCACCGGCGGCGAGCCGCTGGTGCGCAAGAACGTCGTCAGCCTGTTCGAGAACCTCGGCCGCCACCTAGGG
>DASWKZ010000056.1:0-2849 GCA_036396355.1 Alphaproteobacteria bacterium | reverse complement strand
GTAATACTGCCGACACGGGCCCCGGTTTTTACTGCCCGGAGGGGCCAAAGCGGTTGACTGTGTTAACATTTCTTGAGTAGTTTGCTGACATACCCTGCCGCTCGCGGGCGCGGGCCGCTCGCGCATACGGGGTTTGCGGCGGGGCGCTGGCCAGGAAGGGGGTTCCCAGGTGACATACCCGCATAGTTATTCCCCACGCCTGCCCGGGCGGCGCGCGCTCGGGCGCCTCGCCGGCCTCGCCGGCACCGCCGCCGCGCTCGCCCTCCTGCATTCGGCGCCGGCCGCGGCCGCCAGCCTCGAGGAGGCGGTCCGCGCCGGCATGGCCAACCCCGAGGTGCGCGAGGCCGCGGCCAACCGCCGCGCCGTCGCCCACGACCTCAGGGAGGCGCGCGCGCTGTATTACCCCACCCTCGATCTGCGCGGCGATGTCGGCCCGGAATGGTTCGACACCCCCACCAGCACGTCGGACGACCACTGGCTGTGGCGGCGGTCGGCCTCGGTGCTGGTCCGCCAGCGCCTGTTCGACGGCTTCGGCACCGAGAACGAGGTCGAGCGCCAGCGCTCGCGGGTCAGTTCGGCCGCCTCGCGGGTGATCGAGCGCGCCGAGTTCCTGGCCCTCGACGTGGTCCAGGCCTATCTCGACGTGATGCGCCAGATCGACCTGGTCGGCTACGCCGAGGACAACGTCCAGGCCCACACCGCGACGCTGCGCGACGTCCAGAGCCGGGTGCGCGCCGGGCGCAGCGGCGTCGGCGACCAGCGCCAGGCCGAATCGCGCCTGGCCCAGGCCCAGGCCGACCTGGTCGAGGCCCAGCGCCGGCTCGACGATTCGCGCGCCGCCTATGTGCGCCTGGTGGGCGCCGAGCCCGCGGATCTCTCGCGTCCCGCCGTGCCCGGGGGCACCGTGGCGCCGACCCTGGAGGAGGCCCTGGAGCGGGCCCGGCACCGCAACCCGTCGGTGACGGTGGCGCTCCGCGACATCGACACCGCCGACGCCGAGGTCTTGGTGACCGAGGCCCCGTGGTGGCCGCGGCTGGATCTCGAGATCACCGGCACCCAGGCCCACAACATCGACGGCCTGCAGGGCGACAACGACAGCTTCTCGGCGCTCATCGTCGCCCGCTGGAACCTCTACGCCGGCGGCGGCGACACCGCCCGGCGCGCGGGCGCCATCGAGCGCGCCGCCGAGGCTCGCGAGGCCATGAAGCGCATCGCCATCCAGGCCTACGAGGAGACCCGCCGGTCGTGGAGCGCCATGGTCCGCCAGCGCCAGCAGGTCGAGGTCCTGCGCGACCGCCTGCGCGGGGCCGAGGGGGTGCTGGCCGCCTACCGCCAGCAGTTCGACGTCGGCCAGCGCGATTTGCTGGACGTGCTCGACGCCCAGCAGGACGTGTTCATCGCCCGCACCAACCTGACCACCGCCGAGTTCTCGGAGCTGTTCGCCAACTACCGCCTGCTCGCCGTCACCGGCGACCTGCTGCCGGCCCTCAAGATCGAGGACCCGGCCGAGGCCGAGGGCGGCCGCGCGGCCCAGCCCGCCGCCATGGGCATGCAGTCGGGCGACGCCGGCATGGGCGAAGGCGGCGAGGGCGGCGAGGGCGGCGGCCAGCCCGCCGAGCCCGCGTCTCCGGAGTCCGGCGCCAGCGCCCCCATGTCCAGCGCCCCCATGTGAGGGGACGCCCCGGCGTCGGCCGGGTGCCCGCCCGGCGCCCCCGCGCGGCGCGCCGGCCCCCGACGAACCCCCGCGGCGGGGCCCGGGGCCCCGCCGGGAGCAGCCCCCGCGCCCGATCGTGACCGAGTCCCCCGCCTTCCTCTCCCCCGTCGTCCACCGCGTGGTCCAGGCCGACCGCCGCCGCTTCTCGGTCAAGCTGGAGGAGCGCTACTGGCGCCTGCTGGAGGGCGAGGCCGGGCGCCGCGGCGTCGGCCTCGGCCGGCTCATCCGCGCCGTCGCCGAGGAGACCGCCGGCGCCGCCTCGCTGGCCGCCGCGCTCAGGCTGTTCTGCGTCGAGCTGCTGGCCGCCCGCGCCGGGGCGCCGCCGGCCCCGGCCCGGGGAGGCGCGCCCGCCGCGCCCGCCGCGCCCGCCGAGGGCGGCGCCGTGGCCCGCCTGGTCGCCGCCAATCCGGTCCCCCACCTGGTGCTGGCCGCCTCCGGGGAGGTGCTCGACGCCAACGACGCCTTCGAGCGCTGGAGCGGCTTCAAGCGCAAGGGGCTGGTGGGCAAGCGCTACGACTGGTTCTTCCAGCTGCGCCTGGCGGTGCCGCTGGGCGAGGCCCTGGCCGCGCTCGGCGCCGGCGCCGCCCCGTCGGTGGCCGCGCGCATCAGCTACGTGGCGCCCGGCCGCATCGTGGTGGCCCGGGCGCGGCTCTGCGCGCTCGGCGCCGCCGGGGCCCATAAGCCGCCCTGGGCGGTGATCGTGGAGAGCCTGCCCGAGGCCGCCCGCGCCGCCGCCGGGCCCGCCGGCGAGGGCGCGCCGGGGCCGGGCTCCGCGCCGCCCGGCTAGGGCGGCCTCCCGCCGCGGGGCCCACCGCCGGCGGCCGCGCCCGCACACCCCGGTGTGACGGGGCGGCGGAATCGCCTTTTTCCGGGCTCCGGCGGTCATTAGGATATCGTTGACCATCGTTGATCATGGCCCCCGGCCGCGCCAGCGCCCGGGCGCCGCCGAGGAGACGGAGATGGCCGAGCCCACCGATCCCAGGACGCCCCTGGAGCTGTTCCCCGACGGGCCCGAGCTCGCCCCCGCCGCCGAGCGGGGCGCCGCCGCCGCCGTGCCCGCCGCCGTCGCCGGCGAGCCGGACCTCATGGCGCTGACCCTCGCCGACCTCCTGCCCGACGCCCATGGCGAGATCGT
>DASWKZ010000055.1:0-2637 GCA_036396355.1 Alphaproteobacteria bacterium | reverse complement strand
GGCGCCGCCAGGCCGGTCGTCCAGAGCATCAGCATGGCCGGAGCATGGGTGGCGCGGCTATTGCGGTCAACGGGTGGCCGTGGTCTCCTCGGCCGGCTGGACGCCGGCGGTCGGGCCGCGGCCTCAGCGCGAGGGGAGAGTGGGGATGAGCCGGATCGGCGTCATGGTGTGCGGCCACGGCAGCCGCGACGAGGAGGCGGTCGGCGAGTTCGCCTCGGTCGCCCGGGGGATCCGCGAGCGGCTGCCCGATTATCCCGTGGAGAGCGGCTTCCTCGAGTTCGCCACGCCGATCATCCGCGACGGCCTCGACCGGCTGCGCGCCGCCGGGTGCCGGCGGGTGCTCGCCGTGCCGGGCATGCTGTTCGCCGCCGGCCACGCCAAGAACGACATCCCGGCGGTGCTCAACACCTACGAGGCCCGGCACCCGGAGATCGCCATCGACTACGCGCGGGACCTGGCGCTCGACGCCAAGCTGATCAACGCCGCGGCGGACCGCATCCGCGAGGCGCTGGCAGTAGCGGGCGACGGGGTCCCGACACACGAGACCCTGCTCATGGTGGTCGGGCGCGGCGCCTCGGACCCGGACGCCAACGCGAACGTCGCCAAGGTCATGCGCCTGCTGTGGGAGGGCTTCGGCTTCGGCTGGGGCGAGACCGCCTATTCCGGCGTCACCTTTCCGCTGGTCGAGCCCGGCCTCGAGCACGCCGCCAGGCTCGGCTACCGGCGCATCGTCGTGTTCCCTTACTTCCTCTTCACCGGCGTCCTGGTGAAGCGCATCTACCGCTACACCGACCTGGTGGCGGCGCGGCACCCGGAGATCGCGTTCGTCAAGGCGCCCTATCTGAAGGATCATCCGCTGGTGCTCGAGTCCTTCGCCGAGCGGGTCGAGGAGATCCTCTCCGGCGGCAACCTAATGAACTGCAAGCTGTGCAAGTACCGCGAACGGATCCTCGGCTTCGAGGCGGACGTCGGCGCGCCCCAGGCAAGCCACCACCACCACGTGGAGGGCATCGGCACCGGCGGCGAGGGCACGGTGTTCGGCGTCGAAGACGCGGCCCACCATGATCACCCCCACGATGGCGGGAACGGCCACGATCACCACCATCACCATCCTCATCACCATCATCATCGCCCCTATCCCCACGCCGACCATCCCCACGGGCCGCGCAGCCTGAAGAAGGCGCGGGCCTGAGCGGGGGCGGGGCCGAGGATGCAGCCATGGAGTACCTGCGCGATCCGGCCGAGATCACCCGCCGCTCGTTCGAGATCGTGCGGGCGGAGGCGGACTTGGCCGCCCTGCCAGAGGCGCTCGCGGCCGTCGCGGTGCGCCTGGTCCACGCCTGCGGCATGCCCGACATCGTGGCCGAGCTGGCCTGGCATCCCCAAGTTGTGGCGCGGGCCCGCACGGCGCTCGCGGCCGGCCGGCCGGTGCTCGCCGACTGCCGCATGGTCGCCGACGGCGTGATCCGCGAGCGCCTGCCGGCCGAGAACCCGGTCCTCTGCACCCTCGACGACCCTGAGGTGCCGGCGCTCGCCCGCCGCCTCGGCACCACCCGCTCGGCGGCGGCCGTCGAGCTGTGGCGCGGTCATCTTGCGGGCGCGCTCGTCGCCATCGGCAACGCGCCAACGGCGCTCTACCGGCTGCTCGAGCTGCTGGGCGAGGGCGCGCCGCGGCCGGCGGCCATTCTCGCCTTTCCGGTCGGCTTCGTCGGCGCCGCCGAGGCGAAGGAGGCGCTGATCGCGGCCGGCCTCGAGGTGCCCTATCTCACCCTGCGCGGCCGGCGCGGCGGCAGCGCGCTCGCCGCCGCCGCGGTGAACGCGCTCGCGGCCGAGCGGCCATGAGCAAGTGGCTCTCCGTGGTGGGGATCGGCGAGGGCGGGCTCGACGACCTGACGCCCGCCGCGCGCGCGCTGATCGAGGCGGCCGACGTGCTGGTCGGCGGCACGCGTCATCTCGCCATGGTGCCGAAGACCGCGAACGATCGCCGCGAGCGGATGGCTTGGCCGAGCCCCTTCGACACCGTCGCCGAGGAGATCGCCCGGCGCCGCGAGCAGCGGGTCTGCGTGCTCGCGACCGGCGATCCCATGACCTACGGTGTCGGCGCCAAGCTGGCGCGCCGGTTCCCGATCGAGGTCATGACCATCCTGCCGTCGCCGTCCGCCTTCAGCCTGGCCTGCGCGCGGCTCGGCTGGAGCGCGCCCGACACGGCGCTCCTCTCGATCCACGGCCGGCCGCTCGAGGCCCTGCACCCGGCGGTGCAGCCGGGCGCGCGCCTGCTGGTGCTGACCAGCGGCGTCGAGGCGCCGGGGGAGGTGGCGGCGCTGTTGCGGGCGCGCGGCTACGGCCCGAGCCGCATGATCGCCCTGGAACGCATGGGCGGGCCCCGCGAGCGGCGGGTCGAGGCGACGGCGGACGACTGGCCGGCGGGCGCCGTCGAGGACTTCCACACCCTCGCGATCGAATGCCGGGCGGAGCCGGGCACGCCTGTCCTCTCGGCGTCGCCGGGCCTGCCCGACGAGGCCTTCCGGCACGACGGCCAGCTCACCAAGCGCGAGGTCCGCGCGGCGACCCTGGCCGCCCTGGCGCCGGTGCCGGACCAGCTGTTGTGGGACGTGGGGGCGGGCTGCGGCTCGGTCG
>DASWKZ010000054.1:0-3459 GCA_036396355.1 Alphaproteobacteria bacterium | reverse complement strand
GGCCTTGGCGGCTATGTGAATCGGGACAACGGTGCGAGGCATGTTTTCCCTCCAGTTTCGGACCTCGAATTAGGCCAACTTAGGGCCGATTCGGATAGGCCGTCCAAAATGGCGCTTGCCGTTACCCCGAAGGTTACCCCGGATCCTTACTGCTGTACTGCCCTGACCGCTAAGCCCTTGATTTAACTGGTGCCGCCGGGGTGAATTGAACACCCGACCCCTCCCTTACCAAGGGAGTGCTCTACCTCTGAGCTACGGCGGCACCGGGGGTTCCGGACTCTGGGGGACCCGGACCCCGAGGGGCGGCCGGGACGGCGCCCCCCGTCGAACGGCGCGGACCATGCCACCGCGGTCTGGCGAAGGCAAGCGCGATCTGGGCCGCGGCAAGGGGGGCCTCCGGGGCCGCCGGGCGGACGGAAATCCGCCGCGGACCGCGGTTTCCGGCCGCTCGGGCGCGGTCCGGCCACGCCACCCACCTTGCCTTGACCTTGCCGCATTTGCTGCCCACAGTGCCGCCCTCATGAGCGCCGATCCGGTCCCCCCGAAGTCCTCCAGGCAGGCGGCGCGCGAGGCGCGCCGCGCCGCGGCCCTGCGCGAGAACCTGCGCCGGCGCAAGGCCCAGGCCCGCGCCCGGTCGGAGGCCGGGGCAGCCGAGGGAGCGGCCGCGGGCGGCGGGACGGAGGGAGAGCAGGAGCGCGCCCGGGCGCCGCGACGGGAGTCCGAGCCTTGAGGCCGGGCGGCCGCTGCAGTAGAAGGCCGTCACCCGCCCGCGCCTGAGCGCGCCGGCGGGCCGCGTTTCGACGAAAATCGCCGGCGACCGGCCGAGACCTGGGAATTTACCGAATGGACAAGATACGCGTTCGCGGCGGCCGTCCCCTGACCGGCGACATCCGGATCAGCGGCTCGAAGAACGCGGCGCTGCCGCTGATGGCGGCGAGCCTGCTGAGCGACGAGACGCTGACCCTCTCGAACCTGCCGCACCTCAACGACATCACCACCATGGCCGGCCTCTTGGCCCAGCACGGCGTCGACATCGCGCTCAACGGCGACAGCGAGGCGGGCGAGGACACGGGCCGGGTGCTCGAGCTCACCGCCCGCCGGCTCGCCAGCACCCGGGCGCCCTACGACCTGGTGCGCAAGATGCGCGCCGGCGTCCTGGTGCTGGGCCCGCTGGTGGCGCGCGCCGGCGAGGCCGAGGTGTCGCTGCCCGGCGGCTGCGCCATCGGCACGCGGCCGGTCGATCTGCACCTCAAGGGACTGGAGCAGCTGGGCGCGGCGATCGAGCTGCGCGACGGCTACATCCACGCCCGCGCGCCCCACGGGCTCGTCGGCGCCGAGATCGTGTTCCCGACGGTCTCGGTCGGGGCGACGGAGAACCTGATGATGGCGGCGGCGCTCGCCAAGGGCGAGACCCGCCTGGTCAACGCCGCGCGCGAACCGGAGATCGCCGACCTCGCCGCCTGCCTCATCCGCATGGGGGCGGCGATCACCGGCCTCGGTAGCGACACGCTGACGATCTACGGCGTCGAGCGGCTGCACGGCGCCCGCCACGCGGTCATCCCCGACCGCATCGAGGCGGGCACCTACGCCATGGCGGCGGCGATCACCGACGGCCACCTCAACCTGGTCGGCGCCAGGCCCGAGCACCTGCGCACCGTGCTGGAGGCGCTCGCCCGGGCCGGCGTCGAGGTCGCCGAGACCAACCAGGGTCTCTCGGTTAAGCGCGCCGACGGGCGGCTGGCCGGCGTCGACGTCATGACCGAGCCGTTCCCCGGCTTCCCGACCGATCTGCAGGCCCAGATGATGGCGCTGATGGCGACCGCCGACGGCGCCTCGATGATCACCGAGAGCATCTTCGAGAACCGCTTCATGCACGTGCCGGAACTGATGCGCATGGGCGCCAACATCACCGTGCACGGCGCCTCGGCCCTGGTGCGCGGCCAGCCCGGCCTGAAGGGCGCGCCGGTCATGGCGACCGATCTCAGGGCGAGCGTCAGCCTGGTGCTGGCCGGCCTCGTGGCCGCCGGGGAGACCGTGGTCAACCGGGTCTATCACCTCGACCGCGGCTACGAACGGCTGGAGGAGAAGCTGTCGGCGTGCGGCGCCGACATCGAGCGGGTCTCGGATTAATCCTCCCGGCGTGCTAGAACCGCCGGCATGGAGAGACCCCGCCCCCTCAAGCTGCGCGCGCGCGACCTCGACGACATGGCGGTGATCGCCGCCATGCTGCAGGACGCCGTCGTGCGCCCGGCGGAAATGACCTACCTGGCGCGCGAGAAGCGCTTCGTCATGGTCTTCAGCCGCTTCCGCTGGGAGGACCCGGAGTTCAAGTCGGCAGCCGCCGGCGCGGAAACGCCGGACGCGAGAGCGCCTCGGCCGGAGACCCAGCCGGACGAGCAGGCGGATAACCACGCCGATATCCAGGGGGACGAAGAGGGTGACGAAGACCGGGATGCCCGCTTCGAGGACGCCGGCCCACGGCCGCTCTACGAGCGGGTGAACGCGGGCCTCTGCTTCGAAAAGGTGCGGCGGGTGCGGACCCAGAATCTCGACCTCAGGGACAAGAACCAGGTGCTGAGCCTGCTCACCGTCGAGGCGCGGCCCCGCGCGCTCACCCTGGTGTTCTCCGGCGGCGGGCTCGTCCGCCTCGAGGTCGGCGCCATCGCCTGTTTCCTCGAGGATCTGGGCGAGCCCTGGCCGACGCCCTGGCTGCCGCTGCATGAGCGCGGCGAGGGGGAGGGCGGCCGAACCGACGTCCGCAAACCCGTGGCGGGCGAGTAGGCCGCGGGAGGGTGCCGATGGCCGCCGACGACAGACTCATCCTGGCGGTGCCGCGGGGGCGCCTGCTCGGCGAGCTGGTGCCGCTCTTGGCGCGCGCCGGCATCGAGCCCGAAGAGGCTTTCGCCGACGACGACGCCCGCCAGCTGCGCTTCGCCACCAACCTGCCGGCGCTGGAGATCGTCCGGGTGCGCAGCTTCGACGTCGCCACCTTCGTCGCCTTCGGGGCGGCCCAGCTCGGCGTCGCCGGCAACGACGTCATCATGGAATTCGACTATCCTGAGCTCTACGCCCCGGTCGACCTGAAGATCGGCCGCTGCCGCCTATCGGTGGCCGAGCCGCGGGAGATCGGCGAACACGACGACCCGGCGCGCTGGAGCCACATCCGCATCGCCACCAAGTATCCCCGCATCACCCGCCAGCATTTCGCCCGGCGCGGCGTCCAGGCTGAGTGCATCACGCTCAACGGCGCGATGGAGCTGGCGCCGGGCCTGGGGCTGTGCCGGCGCATCGTCGACCTGGTCTCGAGCGGCGCGACTTTGGCCGCCAACGATCTTGTGGAGGTCGAGCAGATCGCCCGGGTGAGCGCGCGCCTGATCGTCAACCGGGCGGCGCTGAAGACCCGGCCGCAGGTCATGGCCGGCTGGATCGACCGCTTCCGCGAGGCGGCCGATGCCGCTT
>DASWKZ010000053.1:0-2613 GCA_036396355.1 Alphaproteobacteria bacterium | reverse complement strand
CGCCGTCAAGTACGTGCGCCGCATCGAGGAACTGATCGGGGCGCCGGTGGCGCTGCTGTCCACCAGCCCCGAGCGCGACGACACGATCCTCGTCCACGATCCGTTCGCCGATTAGGTCGTGGGCTCATAACTGTAGGGCCGGAATGACGAATGAATGAGTACAGAACCTAGGCGACGGGCGCGTTCCCGCCCGGGGGTGGATCGGATCGGCGAAAGGTCGGCGGGAGGGCGGGGTGCGCCGTCTCGGCGCGGGTCAGTTGGGGGCTGCCACCCGGTCCTTCATGACGGCGTTCTTCATCCCCTTCTGCAGCTTCTCGAAGGCCCGGACCTCGATCTGGCGGACCCTTTCCCGCGAGATGCCGTAGTGCTGGCTCAACTCCTCCAGCGTCGTCGGCTCGTCCTTGAGGCGGCGCTCGGTGAGGATGTGGCGCTCGCGCTCGGTGAGGCTCTTCATGGTCTCGAGCAGCAGCCGGTGATGCTGCTGGTACTCCTCGTGCTCGGCGAGCAAGGTCTCCTGGCTGTCGGATTCATCGACCAGCCAGTCCTGCCACTCGCCGCCCTCGCCGTCGGCCTTGAGCGGGGCGTTGAGGGAATGATCCGGAGCGGCCAGGCGCCGGTTCATGGAAATGACCTCTTCCTCGGACACCGCCAACTGCTCGGCGATCTGCTCGACCTTCTCCGGCGGCAGGTCGCCCTCCTCGATCGCCTTCATCTGGCCCTTGATCTTGCGGAGGTTGAAGAACAGCTTCTTCTGCGCCGCGGTGGTGCCCATCTTCACCAGCGACCACGAGTGCAGGATATATTCCTGGATCGCCGCCCGGATCCACCACATGGCATAGGTGGCGAGGCGGAAGCCGCGGTCGGGATCGAACCGCTTCATGGCCTGCATCATGCCGACGTTGCCCTCGGAGATGAGCTCGCCGACGGGAAGCCCGTAGCCGCGATAGCCCATGGCGATCTTGGCCACCAGTCGCAGGTGGCTGGTGACCAGGCGGTGCGCGGCCTCGACGTCGCCATGCTCCTTCCAGCGCTTAGCCAGCATGTACTCCTCGTCCTTCTCCAGCATGGGGAACTTGCGGATCTCCTGGAGATACCGCGACAGGTTCCCCTCGGGGGAGAGGACCGGAAGATTCGGTGTACTCGACATCGACAACGCACTCCTTCCATCGCATTCCATCGCACGGCTGGCGGCGCCGCCGGTCGCCCCCGCCGCCCACGGCCGACCGCTACCGAGAGAATATACCTTACCAAATCACTCTAAAATAGAAAATTTTACAGGCCCTCTAAGAACTCTATCAATTCTTTGATATATATATGTATTTCAGATTCGAAAGTCAGCCGCTTCCCGGTCACCGGGTGCATGAATCCGAGCCGGCACGCGTGCAGGGCCTGGCGCGTCGGGGCGCCGCTGCCGCGCGCCGGCATCGCCGGCGCCCCTCTTCGCCCCCCATAGAGCGGGTCTCCCACCACCGGATGTCCGATGGAGGCCATGTGGACACGGATCTGATGGGTGCGTCCGGTTTCGAGGCGGCACTCCACCAGCGCCGCGCGGGTTCCGACGGCGCGTATCACGCGATAGCGGGTGACGGCGGGGCGGCCGCCGCGGGCCAGCACCGCCATCTTCTTGCGGTTGCGCGGGCTGCGCCCGATGTTGCCCATGACGCGTCCTTCCGCCGGGGCCGGGAGTCCCCAGACCAGCGCCCGATAGGCCCGCTCGATGGTGCGCGCGGAGAACTGGGCGACGAGTCCGGCATGCGCCCGCTCGGTCTTCGCCGCCACCATGAGCCCGCTGGTGTCCTTGTCGAGACGATGGACGATCCCCGGGCGGCGGACGCCGCCGATTCCCGAGAGCGCCGCGCCGCAATGATGTATCAGCGCGTTGACCAGCGTGCGGTCGGGATTGCCCGGGGCGGGGTGGACGACGAGGCCCGCCGGCTTGTCGATGACGATGAGGTCGTCGTCCTCGTAAAGGATGTCGAGGGCGATCGCCTGGCCCGCCGGCGCGGCGGGGGCGGCGGGCGGCAGGGCGATCCGGTAGGTGGTCCCCGGTTTGACCGCCCGCGCGGGGTCCGTTATCGTCGCCCCGTCGGCGGCTACCGCGCCTGCGGCGATCAGCGCCTTGATGCGCGTGCGCGAGAGGTCGCCCATGCGCGCCGCCAGGAAGGCGTCGACCCGGCCCGAATCCCCGGGGCCGGCGGTGACGCTGCGGAATTCCGTGCCGTCGCCCTTCATGGCCGGGAGAGTGGACCCAAATCATGCGCGCGCTCAAGGGCTTGGTCGTCGCATTGGGACTGGCCATCATCGTCGCCACCAGCGTGCTCGTGACCCTCATCGCGATGCGCGCGGGAACCCTCGCCGAGGGCGACGCCGCCGCCCCGGCGGTGCCGTTGGCGCTGCCGGCGGGCGCGCGGGTCCTCGAATCCCGTCTCGGCGACGGGCGTCTGCTGCTCCGCCTGGCCGTGCCCGGCGGCGGCGAGCGTATCGTCGTGTTCGATGCCGCGAGCGGCCGTCCGGTCGCCCGCTACGACCTCGCGCCCGAGGATCCCCGCCCGTGACGCTGGTGATCGGGCGGGGCGCCCTCGCCGGGATCGCGCGCGCGGCCGAGGCGGCCTA
>DASWKZ010000052.1:0-2242 GCA_036396355.1 Alphaproteobacteria bacterium | reverse complement strand
TGGCCCAACAGGAAGCTGTGCACCGGGTTGAGGGTGGTGGTGACGTGGGCGCCGGCGTCGGTAAACGTCACCGTGCAGTTGGGATGGCGGATCATCCACAGCACGAAGTCCGGATCCTCGTTGTTGGAGGGATCGACGAAGAACAGCTTGAAGTCGCGCTCGAGCGACATGTCGATCATGACGTCGACCGGGTCCTTGTTCTCGCGCTTTGCGATCTCGGCCACCGAGACGAAGGGCGGCAGGGTGCCGAGCAGCGGGAAGAACCACTCCCACTGCACCGGGCGGTTGAGCGCGTTGGGGAAGGCCGGGTTGGGCTTGTGCTCGAAGGTGTTGGCGGCCTCCACCAGCCTCGCGCGCATCTCCGGGTTGCGCAGGCCCTTCTTCTGCTCCTCCAGCGGCAGCTTGCGGAAGTCCTCCCACACCGGGGCCTTGTCGAACGGGGTCAGGGTCTCGAAGGAGCGCATGGAGCCGTGCCACCAGGCGCTGCCCTGGACCAGGACCCTGCCGCCGGCGGCGGCGATGTCGTCGATCATCTCGATATGGGCGCGCCAGGTGCCGGGCCGGCGCCGCTTGAACCACGGGTTGCCGAAGGTGATGGGCACGCCGGTCTCGATGGCGAGGCGCTTGATCTGCTCCTTCTCGGCTGCGGCCTCCTCGGCGTTGTGCTCGTTGTTCTCGCGCGCGATCTCGAACACGCCGGCGCCAAGATCGCCCATGACGCCGACCAGCGCCTCGACCTCCGACCACGCGGCGAGGCGGCTCGCCACCGGCTTGCCGTCGGGCGTGCGGTGGGAGCTGGCGCAGGACGTGCTGAAGCCCATGGCGCCGGCGCGCAAGCCCTCGGCGAGCTCGCGCGTCATGGCGGCGAGGTCGTCCTCGGTGGCCGCCTCCTCGGCCGCGCGCGGGCCCATCACGTGGGTGCGCAGCGCCGAATGGCCGAGATAGCCCGCGTAGTTGATGCCCTTGGGCAGCTTGTCGATGGCGTCGAGATACTCGGGATAGGTCTCCCACGACCACGGGATGCCGGCGTCCATGGCCTCGGGCGAGATGTCCTCGGCCCGCTCGAGGTTGTGCATGACCAGGCGCTTGTCCTTCTCCGCGCACGGCGCCAGCGAGAAGCCGCAATTGCCCATGACCGTGGAGGTGACCCCGTGCCAGCACGAGTTCTCGCCGATGGGGTCCCAGAAGATCTGGGCGTCCATGTGGGTGTGGGCGTCGATGAACCCGGGCGCGACCACGTGGCCCTCGGCGTCGAGGGTCTCCTTGGCGGCCTCGCCCGCGAGGTCGCCGATGGCGGCGATGCGGCCGTCCGCGACCCCCACATCGGCCCGGTAGCCCTTCATGCCGGAGCCGTCCACCACGGTGCCGCCGCGAACGATCAGGTCGTATGCCATGTCGTTGACCTCCCTCGGGTTCCTGCCTGGGCGCCTGTCCATTTGCCGGCGGCCCCGCGGGGCGCCGGGGCGGGCCCGTTGCCACCCGCCCGGGCACTCTAGCACGAACGCCGAGGGAGGCCATATGCCCGGGCCGAGCGCCCCGGGCGGGCCCCGGGCCTTATGGCGCCCCCTCGCGCGGCGGTGTTCAATCCATCGATCGAACCTAGGGAGGACACCGATATGAAGAGGATTTTCACGATTGCACTGGCCGTGGCGGCGGTGGCGCCCGCCGCGATCCTCGCGGTCCCGGCGGCGCGGGATGCCGTGGCCCAGGACTGGCGGACGCCGACCTGGCCCCGGGATGCCCGCGGCCTCTGGAACAATGAGAAATACACGCGCTGCGTGCTGGCGATGATGGACCGCGCCCAGACCGACGTCGCGTTCAACTGGCTCGAAGGGTATTGCCGCCACAACGGCACCGTCCGCAACGAGAGGGACCGCCGCGACCGGTAGGCGGCCGCGTCTACGCCCGGGCGTGCCGCGCGCGGGCGCCGCGCTCGATGGCGGCGGCGGCGAGGCGCTCCACGTCGAGTCGGTGGCGGATCATCTCCAGGATTCGGAGCTCCTCCTGGGAGGCGCTGCCGTCCGCTGCCACCACGTCGCAGGCGAGCGCGTAGGCGGTTTCGCGCAGGTGCTCGGGCAGGGCCGCGTAGATCTGGTCGAAGGCGCGCTCGAGCCCGTCCTCGCGCGCCAGCAGCTCGGCGCAGCCCCGGGCGTCCTTGGTCAGCCGGTCGAGGTCGTAATCGGCGAAGACGGGAAGGAACCGCACCATCTCGCCGATGGTGCCGAGCTCCCGGTCGGTCATG
>DASWKZ010000051.1:0-3950 GCA_036396355.1 Alphaproteobacteria bacterium | reverse complement strand
GGCGGCAGGCTGCGGTGGGGGGTGATCATCGCCTCGAACAGGACCTCGCCGATGCCGGCATCGGCGGCCGGGGGATCGCGCTCGGGACCATGGCGGGCCATGGTCCTAGATTAGCCGGGGCGCCTTCGCGGTCAAAGCCTTACGGCTTGCGCGCTGGCCCGCGACGGCTAAAGTGGGCGGCCATGAAAAAGGCCCAGGTCGAGGAATTCTTCCGCCGCCTCGCGGCCGAGCGTCCGGATCCCCGGGGCGAGCTCCGCTACATCAATCCCTACACGCTGCTGGTCGCCGTGGTGCTGTCGGCCCAGGCCACCGACGTGGGCGTCAACAAGGCCACCCGGGCGCTGTTCGCCAAGGTGAGGAGCCCCGAGGCCATGATCCGCCTGGGCGAGGCCGGCCTCAAGCGCCACATCCGCACCATCGGGCTTTACAACACCAAGGCCAGGAACATCATCGCGCTGTCCAAGGCCCTGATCGCCGAGCACGGCGGCAAGGTGCCCCGCGACCGCGCGGCGCTGGAGAAGCTGCCGGGGGTCGGCCGCAAGACCGCCAACGTGGTGCTGAATACCGCCTTCGGCGAGCCCACCATCGCCGTGGATACCCACATCTTCCGCCTCGGCAACCGCACCGGCCTGGCGCCGGGCAAGACCCCCCTCGAGGTGGAGATGGCGCTGGAGAAGGCGGTGCCCGAGCGCGACAAGCTCCACGCCCATCACTGGCTGATTCTGCACGGGCGCTACGTCTGCACGGCGCGCCGGCCCAGATGCCCCGACTGCGTGGTGGCCGACCTCTGCGGCTTCGCCGCCAAGACGACGGTGTGAGGGCCGCTCAACCGCGGCCGCCGGCGCCCACCAGCGCCGCGAAGCAGCGCTCGGGATCGCCGTGCCCCGTCGCCGCCGCGTCGGCTTCCGCCGCGGTCCGTCCGTCCGGGCGGCGGAACTCGAAATGGGTGACCCGGTAGACCGGCCCGTCGGCGTAGAGGAACACGTCGAGGATGCAGCCCTCGCCCCGGTACTGCCACAGGGCCCCGGGGTCGTCGACGCGCCGGAAATGGGGCGCGCCCAGGAGCCGGGTCAGCTCCTCGCCGCTGAGGCCCCGCAGGACCGCCGGTGCCGGCGGCGCCGGCTCGGGGGGCACCGCCGCCGTCCGGACCTCGGGCTCCGACGGTGCCGGGACGGCCGCCGCCGGCATCGCCGCCGACGGGGTCGCCGACACCTCCGCGGGCGGGCCGGCGGCATCGCTCGCATCCGTGCCGGCGGGGGCCGCGGCCGACGGCGTGGGGGCGGCGTCCGGCGGGGCGGCGGCGCAGGCCGCCAGCACGAGCGCCGCGCCGACGGCACCCGCCACCGGGATTCGGAACAAGGCGCGCGCGTTCACCCGCCGGCTTCGGCAGCGGTGCCTTCCCTGGTCGGGACCGGCTTGGACGGGGCCGCCTTGGGCTCCGGCTTGACGACCCTCACCTCGCCGGACACCTCGCCGCCCGCCTCGATCTCGATCTGGCCGTAGGTGAGCGTGCCGGTGACGCGGCCCGAGGAGCGTACGCGCAGGCGCTTGTGGACGGTGAGGCTGCCCTCGAAGCGGCCGGCGATGTCGGCCTCGTCGATGGCGGCGGAGCCCTTGAACAGGCCGGTGGGCGAGATGTCGAGCTCGCGGCAGTGGTCGAGGTCGGCCTCGACGCAGCCCTCCACCACCAGCTTGTCGCAGGCGGCGATGTTGCCGGAGAGCGAGATCTCGCGGCCGACCACCAGGGTCTTGCTCTCGACCCCGTAGGACCGCATCTCGCTGCGCGGGGGGATCATCCCCGGAATCTCGGCGATGCGGCTGGCCGAGCCGCGCGCGGGCTGGGCCGGCAGGGGCTTGCGGAGATGGAGGGAGGGCGCGGCCGTGGGCTGGGGCAGGGGCTTGGCCTCGGGGACGCCGCCCTGGGGCTGCTTGGGACCGGTCGAGACCCTGGGGGGGTCTCCCTTGTTGCGGCCGAACATGGCGCGAATCCTTAGATCGACGTGTGAAAACCTCGCTCCCTAGCATAGCGCCAAAGGGCCGGGCGAAACAACTCGCCGCGCGGCCCGCCCCGCCCCGTCGCCTTGCCCGCCGGGGGCCGGCCTGTATACTCGGCGCCGGTCGGGGACCGGACAGGGAGGGACCGCGCGTGCCCCCAACGCCAGCATGAGCGCCATGGCCGGCGAGCGCCGGTTCGACGTGCTCGGCATCGGCAACGCCATCGTCGACGTCATCGCCCATGCCGAGGACGCGTTCCTCGCCGAGAACCGCCTGGCCAAGGGCGCCATGACCCTGATCGACGCCGCCCGGGCCGAATCCCTCTATGCCCGCATGGGCCAGGCCCTCGAATCCTCGGGCGGCTCGGCCGCCAACACCATAGCCGGGATCGCGGCTTTGGGCGGGCGCGGGGCCTTCATCGGCAAGGTCCGCGACGACCAGCTGGGCGGCATCTTCCGCCACGACATCCGCGCGCTCGGCGTCGCCTTCGACACCGCCCCCGCCGCCGACGGCCCGCCCACGGCGCGCTGCCTCATCTTCGTCACGCCGGACGCCCAGCGCACCATGCAGACCTTCCTCGGCGCCTCGGCGGCGCTCGCGCCCGCCGACATCGACGAGGCGACGGTGGCCGCCGCCGCCGTCACCTATCTCGAGGGGTACCTGTGGGACCCGCCCGCCGCCAAGCGGGCGTTCGAGAAGGCGGCCGCCGTCGCCCACGGCGCCGGCAACCTGGTGGCGCTGACGCTGTCGGATCCCTTCTGCGTCGACCGCCACCGCGCCGATTTCCTGCGCCTGGTCGAGGGCCACGTGGACGTGCTGTTCGCCAACGAGGCGGAGATCCTGTCGCTCTACCAGGCGGACGACTTCGACGAGGCGCTGCAGCGCGTACGGCCCCACTGCCGGATCGCGGCGCTGACCCGCTCGGAGAAGGGCTCGGTGGTGGTCGCCGGCGACGAGGTCCACGTGATCGACCCTGTGCGCGTCGGGCCGGTGGTGGACACCACCGGGGCCGGCGACCTCTACGCCGCGGGCTTCCTCCACGGGCTCACCCGGGGCCGGGAGCTCCGGGCCTGCGGGCGCATGGGCTCGATCTGCGCCGCCGAGGCCATCAGCCATGTGGGCGCCCGGCCGGAGACGCCGCTGGCCGAGCTGGTGGCGCGGGAGGCGGGGTGAGGCCGGGCCGGGCGCGCGCCGAGCCGGGGACGCGCCGGCCATGACCGGCCGCTGGCGCGAGGCGGCCCGGGTCTATGGCGACCCGCGCATGGCGCTGATCCTGGTGCTGGGGTTTTCCAGCGGCCTGCCGCTGGCGCTCTCCTTCGCGACCCTGTCCGCCTGGCTCGCCACCGCCGGCATCGAGCGCGCCACCATCGGCCTGTTCGCCCTGGCCGGCCTGCCCTATGCGCTGAAGTTCCTGTGGGCGCCGGTCCTCGACGGGCTGGCGATTCCCTGGCTGACCCCTTGGCTCGGCCGCCGGCGCGGCTGGATGCTGGCCTCGCAGCTGGCGCTCTCGGCCGCCATCCTCGCCCTCGCCGCGGCCGATCCCGCCCGCGGCGTGCTGGTGACCGCGGCGGCGGCGCTCACGGTCGCCTTCCTGTCGGCGACCCAGGATATCGTCATCGACGCCTTCCGGGTCGAGATCCTGGCCGCCCGCGAGCAGGGCGCCGGCGCCGCCGCGGTGCAGCTGGGCTATCGCTTCGGCATGCTGGCCTCGGGCGCCGGCGCGCTCTACATCGCCGATGCCTTCGGCTTCACCGCGGCCTACGCGGTGATGGCGGCGGGCATGGGCGTCGGCATGGGGGCGACCCTGGTGGCAAGGGAGCCGGGCGGGAGCGGCGCGTCCGCCGCCGCCGCGCGGCCCGGCATCGTCGCCTGGCTCGCCGATCACGTGATCGCGCCGTTCGCCGATTTCACGGGCCGGCCGGGCTGGGCCGCCATCGTCCTGTTCATCCTGCTCT
>DASWKZ010000050.1:0-3073 GCA_036396355.1 Alphaproteobacteria bacterium | reverse complement strand
TATTCCGCGGCGGAGCGGACCCCGCCCGGGCGATAGGTCCCGCAGAGCGTCCGCCACTTCTCGGCGCGGGCCTTCTGGGCCTTGTCCACCTCCGCCGGAACCTCGACGAAGGGCGGGCGGAGCGGCCCGGGATCGCAATAGCCGGCATGGCGGATGCCGATCTTGGACGCGGTCTCCCGCCACGACAGGTTCATCTTGCGGTCCGCCGTCACGGGCGAGATCGCGAACATGATCTCCCGCGCCCGGTCGAGGTTCCCGCTCACCACCGCCTCGTGGTAGGCGAGCAGCACCTGGGGTCCCATCCAGGCGTCGATGGACCAGAATCCGGCCGCCCCCAGCTGATAATAGGGGTGGAACTGCAGCCAGTTGCAGAACACCGAGATGCGCCCGCGGATGAGCTCCTGGAGCTTCATGAACTGGGCGGTATCGCGGTGGCTGTCCTTCATGCCGACGAGGTTGGGGCACTTGACCAGCTCGGCGAAGGCCGGCACCGGGATCGTCACGTTATGCAGCGTCGGATTGTGGTAGATCATGATCCCGAGCTTGGGGAACCGTTCGGAGATGTCCCGGTAGAACCGCACCACGTTCTCCACCGACGCCGGAAAGTAGAACGGCACCCCCACCAGCACCCCATAGGCCCCGATCTTCTCGGCAAAGCGCATCTTCCGCACCACCTCGCGGGAGTTGAGGGCGGTGCAGCCCACGAACACCGGCACCCGGTTGGCGGCGACCTCCACGGTCGCGGCATTGAGCTTCTCGAACTCCTCCCAGAGGAGGGTGTGGAACTCCCCGAAGCTGCCGCAGGTGGCAATCACCCCGGCGCCGTCCCCGATCATCCGGTTGACGCCCGCCTCCAGGCGGTCGACGGCCACCGTGTCGGTGGCGTCGATCGACGCCCCGTCGTCGGTGGTGAAGGCCGGCATCATCGCCATCATGCCGGAAAGATCGCTGCAGCTGACCATTGCTCCCTCCTGTATCATTTCCCGCGCCCGCCGCCCCGTCGCGCGGCAAGGGCCTCTTTATCTTTCCGCCGGACGGGCGGGGCCTCGCGCGACGGCGGCGCCGACTCTACACCAAAACCGCCGGTCCGGGGGACCCTGGGATTGCCCGCATGGAACCGCCGGCCCTCCGGCGCCGGCCTCCGAACCGGTTGCCCGGGCCCCGGACCTATCCTTTGGGCGCCAGCGCGTAGGCGCGCCCGTCGATGGTGAGTTCGCCGTCGGCAAAGTTGATGGTGAGCCGGACCGTGCCCTCGTTCCGCTGCCACGGCGTGATCTCGATCCTCCGCAACCCCGCCTTCGTATAGGGCTCCCCCATGGCGATCCGCCTCGCCGCCGCCGTGGACGCCGCGCGGATGATCATCATGCCGACGCCGCGGCGCACGCCCTTCTCGTCCACGAAGGGGCCGGCGCCGAACAGGATCCCCCGCCGCTCCAGGGCGACGAGGTAGTCGTGGTGCTCCCTGCGCAGGCGCTCCGGCGACTTCCGGTGGACCGGCGGGTTCTCGACCGCCGTCATCCAGCACACGAAGCACTGCTCCCGCGCGAGCCGGATGCCGAAGCTGGGACGGTTGAGAGACGCAGCGGGCGCCGACGCCTCTGGCATCGACGCCCGCTCGGTGGCGTTCCGTGTCGGTCTCGCTGCCTTCGCTACGGTCTTCGCCCGCCGGACTGTGCCCCGCCGCACAGCCGGCTGCTCACGATCCGGACTCGAAGGCGCTCCCGACACCAGCGATTACTTGCGGCGCGTGGACCTTCTGGCCCGCTTCGCGGACCTTGCCCTCGAGGCAGACTTCCTCGCGGGGGCCTTCTTCCGTGTCGCAGATCTCCTAGCGCTCGCGGCGGCTCTCGCCCGCGTGGTTCTCCGTTTGGCTGACTTCTTGCGAGCCGCCTTCTTTCTCTTGGCGGGTGCCTTGCGGCGGGCCGCCTTCCTCTTGGCAGGCGCCTTCCTGCGCGCTGCCTTCTTCTTCGCTGGGGCCTTCTTGCGGGCCTTCTTCGTCCTGGACTTTTTGGCCATTGGCTTTCTCATAACAGATAGCCTCCTTCGAGGTTTTACCGCTTACGCTGTAACGAACGCAGTACCATGCAACGCAGTACAGTACGCGATGTCCTCGCGTGCGTCTCACCATTCGGTTCGACGCAAGGCGGATAATGAACTCTTTTTGGCATTCTTCGCAACAACAGACTTGCATTTCGGCACAAAAAACATTTCGACCGATTTCGACACCCGACGACCTGAATCGTCCTGCGAACGAGTCATCACGACGTTCGACTCGACAATGAGATGATTCGAATCCTCATGCGGTATCTTGACGACGCGTCCCGGAATCGAATCGCATTCGCGACGACGGACGAAGTAAAGGAGACGCGTCGCGCGGATCGGCGAGCATGCCGGGATGACACGGGCGTCGTCGGTCCGGAGGCCGCGATGTCCACGGTGCGGAGGCCGGCCCCGCCCTCGGCGCGCGCCGAGGGCCGGGCCATTCCAGGCACGCGATCCGGGACCGCCGGGGCCTCCCGGCGGCTTTTCCCGGCCGATGCCCCAGGCCCTGATTCGATCCGTTTTCCAGGCGGTTAGCGCGCGATCCCCAGGGCCGGCCGGCCCCGCGACGCGGAGCTCAGGCGGCGCCCGAGACCTCGGAGGGCGACGGCATGCCGCGGCGGCCGAGACGGTCGTTGAGACGGGTCATCAGCCCGTTCGCGCCCATGGCGAGGGCGAAGATGACGATGATCACCGCGTACATGTCGGGCACCCGGAACATGTCGTAGTACTGGATGGCCAGGAACCCGAGACCGGCATTGGACAGCTTGATCTCGGCGATCAGCGTCCCGATGATCGCGACGCCGAGGCCGAGCCGGAGCCCGGTGATGATGGGCAGTACCAGGGACGGCAGATAGATCTTCGTGACCATCTGCGCCGGGCCGGCGTTGAAGCTCCGACCCACCTTGATCAGGGTCGGGTCGACGAGCAGCATCCCCGAGACCGTGGACAGGACCATCAGGATCTGAAGGAACACCACCTTGGGCGCCGACGCCGCGTCCGGAATATAGCCCGCCCAACATCTCCCCGGCCG
>DASWKZ010000049.1:0-7094 GCA_036396355.1 Alphaproteobacteria bacterium | reverse complement strand
CGAGCTGCTGGCCACCTACGAGAAGCTGGGGGTCCCTCTCAGGGAGCAGGAGGTCCTGGCCGGCGTCGCCGTGGACGCCGTGTTCGATTCGATCTCGGTCGCCACCACCTACAAGAAGAAGCTCGGGGAGCTCGGCATCGTCTTCTGCTCGATGTCCGAGGCCGTGCGGGAGCATCCCGAGCTGGTGCGCGAGTACCTGGGATCGGTGGTGCCGATCACCGACAACTTCTACGCCCGCCTCAACTCGGCGGTGTTCTCCGACGGCTCCTTCGTCTACATCCCCAAGGGGGTGCGCTGCCCCATGGAGCTCTCCACCTATTTCCGCATCAACGCCGCCCAGACCGGCCAGTTCGAGCGCACCCTCATCGTCGCCGAGCCGGGCAGCTACGTGAGCTACCTCGAGGGCTGCACGGCGCCCATGCGCGACGAGAACCAGCTCCATGCCGCCGTGGTCGAGCTGGTGGCGCTCGAGGACGCCGAGATCAAGTATTCCACGGTCCAGAACTGGTACCCGGGCGACTCCCAGGGCAAGGGCGGCATCTACAATTTCGTCACCAAGCGCGGCGCCTGCCGCGGCCGCAATGCCAAGATCTCCTGGACCCAGGTGGAGACCGGCTCGGCCATCACCTGGAAGTACCCCTCCGTCATGCTGGAGGCCGAGGGCTCGGTCGGCGAGTTCTATTCGGTCGCCGTCACCAACAACTTCCAGCAGGCCGACACCGGCACCAAGATGGTCCACCTCGCCCCCAATACCCGCTCCACCATCATCTCCAAGGGCATCTCGGCGGGGCACTCCCAGAACACCTATCGCGGCCTTGTGCGCATCAATCCCAAGGCCAAGAACGCGCGCAATTACACCCAGTGCGATTCGCTGCTCATCGGCGAGGAGTGCGGCGGCCATACCGTGCCCTACATCCAGGTGAGGAACCGCTCGGCCCGGGTCGAGCACGAGGCCACCGCGTCCAAGATCTCCGACGATCAGATGTTCTATTGCCTGTCGCGCGGGCTGGGGCCGGAGGACGCGGTGTCCCTCATCGTCAACGGCTTCTGCAAGGAGGTCATGCAGAAGCTGCCCATGGAATTCGCGGTCGAGGCCCAGAAGCTCCTGGGCGTGAGCCTCGAGGGCAGCGTCGGTTAAGGGGAATGAGCGTGAACCTTCTCCAGATTCGCAACCTGCACGCCACCGTCGACGGCAAGGAGATCCTCAAGGGCCTCGACCTCGCCCTGCCGGCGGGCGAGGTCCACGCCGTCATGGGCCCCAACGGGTCGGGCAAGTCGACCCTGGCCTACGTGCTGGCCGGCCGCGACGGCTACGAGGTGACCGAGGGCGAGGTGCTGTTCAAGGGCGAGGACCTGTTCGCCATGAGCGCCGACCAGCGCGCCCGCGCCGGCATCTTCCTCGCCTTCCAGTACCCGGTGGAGATCCCGGGAGTGGCGAGCTCGGTGTTCCTCAAGGCCGCCGTCAACGCCCAGCGCAAGGCGCGCGGCGAGCCCGAGCTCGACGCCATGGATTTCCTCAAGCGGGCCAAGGCCCTGCTGGCGCGGCTCGGCATGGACGAGAAGCTGCTGTCGCGGCCCATCAATGTCGGCTTCTCGGGCGGCGAGAAGAAGCGCAACGAGGTGTTCCAGATGGCGATGCTGGAGCCCACCCTCGCGGTGCTGGACGAGACCGATTCCGGCCTCGACATCGACGCGCTGCGCATCGTCGCCGAGGGCGTCAACGGGATGCGCGCGCCGGAGCGCTCCATGCTGGTGATCACCCACTACCAGCGGCTCCTCGAGCACATCGTACCGGACCGCATCCACGTGCTGGCGGGCGGCCGCATCGTCCGCTCGGGCGGCAAGGAGCTCGCCCACGAGCTCGAGGAGAAGGGCTACGCCGCCTTCTCCGACGAGAAGAGCGCGGCCTGAACGGAGCCCGGGGACGATGGCGGCGAAGACCCTTGCGATGACCGAGAGCGCGGAGACGGCCCGCGCCCATGTGGCCGCCTTCGACGGACTGGCGGCGGCGCTTCCCGGCGCGGGTCTCGACTGGCTCGGAGCCCTGCGATCGGAGGCCCTGGCCCGCTTCGCCGCGGGCGGCATCCCCACCCGCCGCCTCGAGGACTGGAAGTTCACCGGCCTCGACCCCCTGGTCCGGTCCGCCTTCGCGCCCGGCGCGGAGGCCGCGAGCGGCACGGCGGATGTTCCACGCGGAACGCTCGACGCGCTGGCGCCGGGCGAATTCGCGGCCCGGCTGGTGTTCGTCGACGGCGCCTACCGGCCCGACCTCTCCGAGGCCGCCGAGATGCCCGGAGTGACCATATTGCCGCTTTCCCAGGCTCTCTCCGCCCATGGGCAGGCGATCGCCCCCATCCTGTCGACGGGCAACCAGGGCGCCCAGGCGCTGATCGCCCTCAATGCCGCGTTCATGGCGGGCGGCACCTACGTCGCGCTGGCCGACGGCACCGAGATCGAGAGGCCCGTCGCGCTTCTGTTCCTCTCCGCGGGCGGCGACGGCGCCGCGCGCCATCTGCGCAATGTCGTCGCGCTCGGCCCGGGCGCCCGCGCAAGGCTGGTGGAGATCCATGCCGGGCTCGACGGGTCCGGCGGAGGCGTCTTCGACAACGTCGTCACCGACATCGCGCTGGCGCCCGATTCCCGGCTCGACCACCTCCGAATCCAGGCGGAGGGCCCAGAGACCCTGCACCATTCCCATGCCGCCGTGCGGATCGGGAGGGGCGCGGCCTATGCGAGCTTCGCGCTCTCCACCGGCGCCGATATATCCCGCCAGGAGACCGCGGCCACCTTCGCGGCCCCCGGCGGGCGTTGCCGGCTGCTGGGCGCCTATCTGGGCCGCCGCCGCCAGCACATGGACCACACCACCCGCGTCCATCACGCCCATCCCCATTGCACCACCGAGGAGGTGTTCAAGGGGGTGCTGGACGACCGCGCCCACGGCGTCTTCCAGGGCCTCATCCGGGTCGCGCCCCATGCGGTCAAGACCGACGCCCACCAGAAGAACCAGAATCTCCTGCTGTCCGACCGCGCGGTCGCGGATGCCAAGCCGGAGCTCGAGATCCTGGCCGACGACGTGCGCTGCAGCCACGGCGCGACGGTGGGCGATCTCGACGCGGACGAGCTGTTCTACATGGCCGCGCGCGGCATCGCCCCCGCCGAGGCCCGGCGCCTCCTGGTCGCCGGCTTCATCGACGACCTTGTCGCGCGGATGGAGGACGAGGGCCTCGCCCGCCTGTTGCGGACCCACACCAACCGCTGGCTCGAGGAGGAATGAGGAAGATGGCGATGACCGACCCGGCCACGCTCCACGCCGCATCGGATGCCTTCGATGCCGAGCGCGTGCGCGCCGAGTTCCCGATCCTCGCCCGGCCGGTGCGGGGCAAGCCCCTCGCCTTCCTCGATTCCGCCGCCTCCGCCCAGAAGCCGCAGTCGGTGATCGACGCGGTCGCCCGCGTCTACTCCGAGGAATACGCCAACGTGCATCGGGGCGTCTATTACCTGTCCGAGCGGGCCTCCACCGCCTATGAGGGGGTCCGCGCCAAGGTCCGCGCGCTGATCAACGCCGAGCGCGATTCGGAGATCGTGTTCACGAGCGGCACCACCGAGGGCATCAACCTCGTCGCCCACAGCTTCGGCCGCGCCCATCTCGGCCGCGGGGACGAGGTGCTGCTCACCGAGATGGAGCATCATTCCAACATCGTCCCCTGGCAGCTGCTGCGCGACGAGACCGGCGTCGCCCTGAAGGTCGCCCCCATCGACGACGACGGCGTGCTCGACATGGACGCCTTCGAGCGCCTCCTCACCCGGCGCACCAAGCTGGTGGCCGTGACCCAGGTCGCCAATGCGCTCGGCACCGTCACGCCGCTCAAGGAGATCACCGCGCGCGCCCACGCGGTCGGCGCCAAGGTCCTGGTGGACGGCGCCCAGGGCGCGCCCCATCTGCCCACCGACGTGCGGGAGATCGGCTGCGACTTCTACGCCTTCTCGGGACACAAGCTCTACGGGCCGACCGGCACCGGCGCGCTCTATGCCAGGGCGGACCTGCTCGCCGCCATGCCGCCATGGAAGGGCGGCGGCGACATGATCCGCTCGGTCACCTTCGCCCACACGGACTTCGCGGAGCCGCCCCACCGCTTCGAGGCGGGCACCCCCAACATCGCCGGCATCATCGGCATGGGCGCCGCCATCGACTGGTTCATGGGGCTCGATCGCGTCGCGCTCGAGGCGCACGAGCAGGATCTTCTCAACTATGGAACCGCGCAGCTTGCCGCACTGCCGGGGCTGCGCATGATCGGCACGGCCCCCGATAAAGTCGCCGTCATGGGCTTCGTGCTCGATTACGTCCATCCCCACGACGCCGGCACGGTGCTCGACCACGAGGGCGTGGCGGTGCGCGCCGGCCACCACTGCGCCCAGCCGGTGATGGAGCATTTCGGCGTGGCGGCGACGATTCGCGCCTCCATCGGCGCCTATTCCACCCGCGCCGACATCGACGCGCTGGTGGCGGGGCTCGCCAAGGTCAGGGAGCTGTTCGGCTGATGTCGGAATTGCGTGAGCTTTACCAGGAAGTGATCCTCGATCACTCCAAGTACCCGCGGAACTTCGGCCACCGCGAGCCGTCCAACCGCGAGGCCAAGGGCCACAATCCGCTGTGCGGCGACCAGCTCACGGTATGGGCCCGGATCGAGGACGGCCGCGTCGAGGACGTGAGCTTCGAGGGCCGTGGCTGCGCCATATCCCTGGCATCGGCCTCGATCATGACCGAGATGCTCAAGGGCCGGACCGAGGACGAGGCCCGGCGGCTGTTTTCCCGGTTCCATGCCGTGGTCACCGGCGAGGCGGATGGCGAAGACGTGAACGGCGAGGAAAGCCTCGACAAGCTCCAGGCCCTGGCCGGCGTGCGCGACTACCCCATGCGGGTGAAGTGCGCGACCCTCGCCTGGCATACCATGAAGGCCGCGCTCGACAATGCCGGCGAAACCGTGGTGACAGAGTAGCGATGATGGACGACCGTACCAACTCCGATTTCCCCAAGCATTCCGCCGAGACGCCGGGGCCGTCCGACGGGATGACCGACCCGGCCGAGATCCGGCAGAAGGTGGTGGAGATGCTCTCCACCATCTACGACCCGGAGATTCCGGTGAACATCTACGAGCTCGGCCTCGTCTACGGCGTCGACGTGAGCGAGGACGGCGACGTCACCGTCACCATGACGCTCACCACGCCCAATTGCCCGGTCGCGGGCTCGATGCCCGGGGAGGTCGAATCCCGGGTCGGAACCGTTCCGGGGGTGCGCCAGGTCGCCGTCGATCTGGTGTGGGACCCGCCGTGGTCGCCCGAGCGCATGTCGGAAGCGGCCAAGCTGGAACTCGGATTCATCTGAAAGCGGATACGCTCATGTCGGAAGCCATTGCACGCCCCAAGCCCATCACCCTGACCGAGGCCGCGGCCGAGCGGGTGCGGCAGATCCTGGCCAAGGCCGAAGGCCCGGTCGCCGGGCTGCGCATCGACGTCGGCGAGGGCGGCTGCTCGGGCAAGACCTACAAGATGGACTACGCCCGCGAGATCGGCCCCCATGACGAGGTGGTCGAGGACAAGGGGGTCACCATCGTCATCGCGGGGCTCGCGGCGCTCTACGTGTTCGGCACCGAGATCGACTACGAGGAGGATCCGCTCAAGTCGGGATTCGTCTTCCGGAACCCCAACGAGACCGGCCGTTGCGGCTGCGGCGAATCGTTCAGCGTGTAGCGCGCCCGTCGGCGGATTCGCCCGCGCGCCCGCCGGTGGCGGGCGGCGCCCCCCTAACCTCCTCCGGTACGAAGGCGGCCGCCGCGAGGACCACCTCGGGCCCCGCCCCCGCCTTGTGGGCGTTCTCGGCGAGGTGGCGCCGCCACGCCCGGGCGCCGGGCACCTGATGGAAAAGACCCAACATGTGCCGCGTGATGTCGGGAAGGCGCCCGCCGGCCGCGACATGGGCTTCCGCATAGGCCGCCATGTCCTCGATCACCTGCCCGCGGGTCACGCCGGACGACGCCACGCCGAAGATCCGGGCGTCGGCCGCGGCCAGCACCCACGGATCGTGATAGGCGGCGCGGCCGATCATGGCGCCGTCGAGATACGCGAGGTGACCCGTGGCCTCGTCGAGCGACCGGATGCCGCCGTTGATCACGATCTCCAGCTCCGGCATCTCGCGCTTGAGGCGGCGGACATCCTCGTAGCGCAGCGGCGGGATCTGCCGGTTCTCCCTGGGGCTCAGCCCCTCGAGGACGGCGATGCGGGCGTGGACCGCGAACGAGCGGACCCCGCCTTCGCGCACGGTCTCGACGAAGGCCGCGAGATCGTCATACGCCTCGCGCCCGTCGATGCCGATGCGGCATTTGACCGTCACCGGCAGCCCCGACTCCGACATGGCGGCGACGCCTTCGGCCACCACCGCCGGCTCCGCCATCAGGCAGGCGCCGAACCGCCCCGACCGGACCCGGTCGGAGGGACAGCCGACGTTGAGGTTGATCTCGTCGAAGCCGGCCTCGCCGGCGATGCGCGCGCAAGTTCCGAGCTCCTCGGGATCGGACCCGCCCACCTGGAGGGCGATCGGATGCTCCGATGGATCGAATCCGATGAGCCGCTCGCGGTCGCCATGGAGGATGGCGCCGGTGGTGATCATCTCGGTGTAAAGAAGCGTGCAGCGGGTGATCCGGCGCAGGAAGCAGCGCTCGTGGCGGTCGGTCCAGTCCATCATGGGGGCGACCGAGAGGCGGCGGTCCGGCTCCGCCGCCCTTGCGCCGTCTTCCCGTAGCAACGCTTCGTTCATCATGCCCTGCTCCGCGGGCTCCGAGACATTCGCCGGCCGGCGCCCGCGGATCGCCCGCCGGGCCGTGCCCACGCCATCCTGTATCACGATCGGGGCGGGCGCCACCACGGGCACGAACCGGCTCGCCGGCCGTGCCGATGACCGACCGCCTCGATCAACGGATTCTCCACGTTCCTCACCGTGCCTCCAAGGCCCCCAGGACCGCGTCGGCGAGGGCGAGGGAGGCGGTGAGGCCAGGGGACTCGATGCCGTAGAGGTTGACCAGGCCGGGCACGCCGTGGGC
>DASWKZ010000048.1:0-12204 GCA_036396355.1 Alphaproteobacteria bacterium | reverse complement strand
ACCATCGGCGCCATCGTCGGCGCGGCGAGCGTCGGGCCGCTGTGGGGCGCGCTCGGCCGCCGCCGGGGCTACGCCCTGAGCGGGGCGGGCTTCCTCGCCGCCACCGCGGCCTCGGCGCTGGCGCCGGACATGGGCACGCTGATCGCCGCCCGCGCCGCGCAGGGGCTGGCCGGCGGGCTGATCACCGGCGGCGGCATGGCGCTCATCGGCGCGCTGTTCACCGAGGGGCTGCGCAAGCGCGTCCTCGCCGCCTACCAGGGCACCTGGATGGTGGCCCAGCTGTGCGGGCCGCTGGTGGGCGGCGCCTTCGCCGAGATCGGCTGGTGGCGCGGCTCGTTCTGGACCATGGTGCCGCTGATCGCGGCGTTCACGGCGCTGGCCTGGCTGCGCGTGCCCGAGGAGGCGGGCCGGGGCGCGGACGGCCGGGCCGGGCGCCGGGCCTTCCCGCTGGGGCGCCTCGGGCTGCTCGCCGCCGGCGCCTTCGCGGTGGCGCTGGCCGGCCCGGCGGGCGGGGGCGCCGCGCGCGTCGCCCTGATCGCGCTGGCGGTGGCGCTGATCTGGGCAACCTTCCGGCTCGACCGCCACGCCGCCAACCGGCTCTATCCGTCCGGCGCGTTCTCGGTGTTCTCGCCGGTGGGGCTCGCCCTCATGGTGACCTTCCTCGGCGGCATGGCGGTGACCTCGGTCAACCTGTTCCTGCCTTTGCTCTTGCAGGTGGTGCACGGGGTGACGCCGCTGTTCGTGAGCTTCGTCACCATCGTCATCTCCTTCGGCTGGACGCTGGGGACCTTCGCGGTCTCGGGCTGGTCGGGGCGCAAGGAATCGCTGGCGCTGATGGGCGGGGTGCTCCTCATGATCGCCGGCATGGCCGGCATCGTCGCCACCGCCACCCTGCCGGCGCTGGCCGTGCTCACGCTGGCCGCCTTCGTGCTGGGGCTCGGCGTCGGCACCCACTACGTCCTCATCGTCGCCCGCACCATGGCGAGCGCGAAGCCCGGCGAGGAGCGGGTGACCTCGGCCGCCATCCCCTCGATCCGCTCGCTGGGCACCGCCTTCGGGGCGGCCATCGGCGGCATGGTGGCGACCGCGGCCGGGCTCGGCGACGCCACCGGAGCGGCGGCCGTCGGCGGGGCGGTGACCGCGGTGTTCGCCGTCAACCTCGTCCCCCTCCTCCTCGCCGCCGCCTGCATGGCGCGGTTCCTGGCCCTCGCCCGCGCGCGGGCCTGACGGTTGTCGGCCGATCTTCACATCGTCATGCCCCGCCTCCTGATCATCGCCATGCACCCCGTCCAGAAAATTAAACCGGACAGCCGTGGCCTAAAGCGGGGCATGACGATATGAGTGAACGAGTCTTAGCCGGACAGCAGTTCCCGAAAGCGGGGCATGACGAGAGGAGTGAACGAGTCCTGACCGGATAGCACCGGGACGGGCTAGGCGACGACGATCCCGATGGACGATTCCGGTGAACGAAACCACGCCCGCTGGATTCGCTGGCAAAGCCGCGCGGGGGCGTGTTTACTTACCTAGTGAACCACCGCTTCCGCCCGCGCCTCGCGCCGCTCCTGTTGGCCCTGCTTCTGGCCGTGCCCGCCTTCGCCCCGGCGCAGGCCCAGGCCCCGGCCCGGGAGAGGGTGGACGTCGAGCTGATCCTCATGGCCGACGGCTCGGGCAGCATCGACGACGACGAGTTCCTGCTCCAGCGCCACGGCTACGCCCGCGCGCTCCGCCACCCGCGGGTGCTGGCCGCCATCCGCAACGGGCCCACGGGGCGCATCGCGCTCTCCTACGTGGAATGGAGCGGCCACCTCCTGCAGGCCGTCATCGCCGACTGGGTGGCGATCGCGAGCGAGGCCGACATCGACGCCTTCGCCAGCAAGCTCGAGGAGACGCCGCGCCGCATCCACGGCGGCGGCACCGCGGTCGGCAGCGCCATCCTCTACGGCGCCGAATCGCTGCTGGAGAACGGCTTCGAGGCGAGCCGCAGCGTCATCGACCTCTCGGGCGACGGCCCCGACAAGGACGGGCTGCCCGCCATCGTCGGGCGCGAGCAGGCGGTGGCCCGGGGCTACACCGTCAACGGGCTGCCCATTCTCGGCACCTTCCCCGGGCTCGACGTGTTCTACCTCGACAACGTGATCGGCGGGCCCGGCGCCTTCTCCATCCCCGCCAACGATTTCCAGGACTTCTACTCGGCGATCCTGTCCAAGCTCATCCGCGAGATCGCCGGCACCGGGGACCCGGACGCGCCCCAGGCGGCCGAGGCCGGCCCCGCGCCGGCCGGGCCCGCGCCCGCCGCCCCATGAGCGCGGCCGGCGCCGCCGCGCGCATCGGCGTCATCAAGCCGACCACGACCTCGGGCTCCCTCGAGGACCTGCGCGCGCTGCTGCCGGCCGGGATCGAGCTGGTGCCCGAATACATGGGCTTCCGGTACCGCTCCGACGACGAGTTCCGCCGCGCCATGCCGGCCTATGCCGAGAAGGTGGCGAGCCTCGCCGCCCAAGGCTGCCACATGATCCACCCCGAGGGCGCGCCGCCCTTCATGCTCCAGGGCCTCGCCGGGGAGCGGCGCCTGATCGGGGAGTGGGAGGCCCGCCACGGCGTGCCCGTCTTCACCACCGGCTCGACCCAGAGGGCGGCCATGGAGGCCCTGGGGATTTCGCGCTTCGCCGGCTTCACCCCGTTCGGCGGCGCGCTGGCCCAGGCCTTCGCGCGCTACTTCACCGATGCCGGGCACGAGGTGCTGGCCATGGGCAAGCCGGTGGGCGCGGAGGAGAACGTCTACGACCTCGACACCGCCGGCATCCGCGAGCGCCTGATCGCGGCCTTCCGCGCCGTGCCCGGCGACCCCCAGGCGCTCTACATCCTGGGCAGCGACTGGCGCGTCTTCGACCTCATCGAGGAGCTGGAGGCGGCGCTGGGCGTCCCCGTCCTGCAACCTGTGGTTGTGCGGTGCTGGTATATCCTCTCGCGCCTCGGGCGCGCGTCGCCGCTCGCCGGCCGCGGCCGGCTGCTCGCGGCCATGCCGCCGCTCCCCTGAGCCGCGCCCGCGCCCGGCGGGCGCCGGTCTTCTAGAGCACCAGCACCAGGATCACGATCACCAGGATCGCCACCAGCAGGATGCCCTGGCCCGCCGGCAGGGTGTCCAGCTTGCCGGCGATCTGCTGGAGCTCGGCCGCCGACAGGGAATCGACGCGCTCGGCGGCCTCCCCGGGCGAGACGCCGAGGCCCTGCATCTCGGCCATGACGTCCTCGCGCAGGAGGAAATCGCGCACCTGCTGGCGCTGGGCGGCGATCTCCCCCCCGGCCGTGCGATCGGTGGGGACGAGGTCGGCCCGCGCCTCCCCGCCCGGGGACAGCATCGCCGCCGTCCCCACCACGCCCAGGATCCCGGCCCCCTTGGCAACGCGGCTCAACATGCCCATGTCGTGCTCCTTCCGTGCTCCACGTTTTCCCCCCGCATGCCGGCGGCGACGGCGGTGATCCCCGCCCACGGCCCGCCCCGGCAGCGCCTCGGGATGACCCCTCTTCTTTGTCCCATCCCCGCGCGGAAATCAAGGCTGGCCCCTTTCCCGGGATTTTACGAGTATGTTAACCATCGCCGGGCTAGCTTTCCGGGCAGGCGCGGGTCCCGCGGCGCGGGGCGAGCCGCGGGAAGTCGCCGGGACTTGGGGCCATGAAGCTCATCATCCAGATTCCCTGCTACGACGAGGAGGCGACGCTGGCCGTGGCGCTGGCGGCGCTGCCGCGGCAGGTCCCGGGCTTCGATCGCGTCGAGTGGCTGGTGATCGACGACGGCAGCACCGACCGCACCGTCGAGGTCGCCCGCGCCGCCGGCGCCGACCACGTGGTCCGGCACCCCCACAACAAGGGCCTCGCCCAGGCTTTCATGACCGGGCTCGAGACCTCGCTCAAGCTCGGCGCCGACGTCATCGTGCACACCGACGCCGACAACCAGTACAACGCCGCCGACATCCCGGCCCTGGTGGCGCCGATCCTGAAAGGCGAGGCGCAGATCGTCATCGGCGAGCGCCCCATCGCCCATATCGCGCACTTCTCGCGCGCCAAGAAGCTCCTGCAAAGGCTCGGCAGCTGGGTGGTGAGCGCGGCCAGCGGCGTGCGCATCCCCGACGCCCCCAGCGGCTTCCGCGCCATCGACCGCGAGGCCGCCATCCAGCTCTACGCCTACACCGACTACACCTACACGCTGGAGACCATCATCCAGGCCGGGCGGCGCAACATCGCCATCACCTCGGTGCCGGTGCGGGTGAACCCGGACCTCCGGCCGTCGCGGCTGATCCGCTCGACGGCGGGCTACGTGTGGCGGTCGGTCCACACCATCCTCCGGGTGTTCATGCTGTACATGCCGATGGCGTTCCTCACCGCCGTCGCCGCCGTGTTCGGCTCGGCCGGGCTGGTCCTGTGCTTGCGCTACCTGTGGTTCATGGCCATCGGCGAGGGCGAGGGCCACGTGCAGTCCCTGCTGCTGGCGGCGGTGCTGCTGGTGGCGGCCATGATCTTCATGATGGGGGCGCTGATCAGCGACACCATCGCCGCCAACCGGCGGCTCCTGGAGGAGCTGCGCGCGCGGCGCCTGCGCGAGGAGCTCACCGCCGCCCCCGCCGCCGCGCCCGAGGCGCCGTCGCCGCCCGCCCGCGCCCTGCGCGCCGCGGGCGAGGGCTCGTGACCATGCGCGCCGAGGCGGCGGGGGCGGCGGCCCGGCGCGCCTATGTGGGCGGCTTCCGCGCCGTCCGCGCGGCGCTGGCCGGGACCGGGCTGCTCGGCTGGCTCGAGGCGCGCCGGGACTCGCGCACGCGGCTGTGGCTGCGCTCGCTGTTCGCCATCCACGATTTCGACGACCTCGCCGGGCTCGACCTGCCGTGGTGGAACCTCGCCGCGGCGGAGGCGGTCGAGCGCTTCCTCGCGGCACGGACCGGGGCCGAGGTGTTCGAGTACGGCTCCGGCGCCTCGTCGCTGTGGCTGGCGCGACGGGCGGCCCGCGTCGTCTCGGTGGAGCACGACGCCGCCTGGGCCGGGCCCGTCGCCGCCCGCGCCGGCGCCTTCCCCAACCTGACGCTCCGGCTGGTCGAGCCGGCGCGGAGCGACCGCGTCGACGCCATGCGCTCGGTGCGGGCCGCGCCCGGCCTCGACTTCACCGCCTATGTGCGGGCCATCGAGGCGGCCGGCGGCCCGTTCGACCTCGTCGTCATCGACGGGCGCTGCCGCCCCCAGTGCCTGCGCGCCGCCGTCCCCCGGCTCAAGGCCGACGGCCTCATCGTGCTCGACAACTCGCGCCGTCACCGCTACCAGGCCGCCATCGCCCGCTCGGGCCTCGCCGCGCGGCCGTATTACGGCCTCGCCGCCTGCCTGCCCTATCCGGACGAGACCACCCTGCTGGCGCGCGACCCGGACATTCTCCAGGGGCCGTGACCCTGTGCGCCGCCTCCCCGTCCCCGCCGGCGTCCGGCGCGCCCTCGGCCTCGCCCTCCTCGCGGCGTCGCTCGCCTTCCTCGCCGACGCCGTCTACTCCGACTGGGCGGCGCTGGCGTTCCACGTGGAACAATCCTGGTTCTGGGCGGCGGCCGGAATCGGCGCCGCCGCCTACGCGGCGCTGCTGACCCTGCTGGCCGCCGCCTGGGCCCTGGTGACCCTGACGGCGGCGCCCGGCGCCGGGGAGGGACCGGCGGGGGCCCGCGCCCTGATGCCGCTGATCCGCGCCTACGGCGTCTCCAACCTGCTCAAATACCTCCCCGGCAACGTCTTCCACTACGGCGCGCGCCAGGCGATGGGGGCGCGGGCCGGGCTGCCCCACCGCGCGCTGGCGGCCGCGAGCGTCACCGAGCTCGCCCTCCACGTCGCCGCGGCGCTGGCGGTGGCGGGCGGCTTCCTGCTGCTCGACCGGGCGGTCCTCGGCCAGGCGCCGCCGGTGCCGGCCGGCGTCACCCTCGATACCGGCCTCGCCGGCGCGGCGGGCCTCGCCGCCGGGCTCGGTCTCCTGGCGCTCATCGGGCCCCTGTTCCGCCGTCAGGGGGACCGCACCGGGCGGCCCATGCGCGTCCTCGCCGTCGCCTTCGCCTGCCAGGCCGCCTTCTTCGCGGGATCTGGGCTGATCGCGGCGCTGTGCCTGGCGGCGCTTCCGGCGGGCGGGTTCTCCCTCACCGCCGGGGCGTTCTTCCTGATCGCCTGGCTCGCCGGCTTCGCCACCCCCGGGGCGCCCGGCGGCGTCGGCGTGCGCGAGGCGGCGCTGGTCCTGCTGCTGACCGGCCCGGCCGACCTGGCGGTGGCGCTGGCGCTGCTGACAAGGCTCGTTTCCAGCCTCGGCGATGTGCTGTTCGCGGCGGCGGTGAGCGTCCCGACACCGAAACGCCCATCCCAACCGGGAAGGGAGAGCGGCCCATGAGCCGGTCGAGCGGGACGGATGCGAGCGCCGGTATGGGCTATTCCCGGAGGGTGCCGCCGGCACCCGTCCTTTGGCCGCGGGCGATCGGCTACGCCAACATCCTCGGCTTCGCCATCTTCGCCATGGTGCTCGCCGCCTTCAGCCTCAACTATCTGGACGCCGTCGCGAACGACCGCTTCATCGACACCGACGCCTATACCCGGGTCGTCAAGGCCATGGAGCTGTGGCGGTCGGGGGACTGGTGGGACGGAAGGCTCCTCCGCGTCAACCCCCCCGACGGCCACTTCACCCACTGGACGCGGCCGCTCGATGCGCTCCTGATCGCGGTGCCGGCGCTGCTGTCGCCGCTGATCCCCTTCGAGCAGGGGCTCCGCGTCTGGGCCCATCTCGTCAACCCGCTGCTCCTCCTCGCCCTGGTGGGGCTGCTGCCCTGGATCTTCCGGCCCCTGGTGCCGCGCCCCTGGGCGTGGCTGCTGATGGCGATCCCCGCCGTTCAGCTGGACCTCCTGTTCTCCTTCTCCTTCGGCCGTCCCGACCACAACGGCCTGATCCTGATCACCGCCGGCCTCCTCACCGGGCTGATGGTGCGCCTCGCCGCCGGGCCCGGGGCCGGGCGCCTCGCCTGGGCCGCGGGCGCGGCGGCCGGATTCGGCCTGTGGGTCAGCGTCGAGTTCCTGATCGTGGCGGTCCTCGCCGAGCTGGCGCTGGGCCTGCTGTGGCTGCGCCGGGGCAGGCCCGTCGCCCGCGCCGGGGTGGCGCTGTCGGCGGCGACCGCCGCCGCGGTGGCCGTGTTCCTGCTGGCCGAGCGCGGGCCCTCCGCGTTCACCGACGTCTATTACGACGCGTTCTCCATCGCCCATGTCGCCCTCTTCGCCGCGGCGGCGGCGTTCTGGGCCCTGGCCCTGGCCGCGGACGCCATCGTCCCGGAGACGCCGGCGCGGCGCCTTCTCGCCGGCGCGGCGGCGGCGATGCCCCTCCTCGCCCTCCTGGGATGGGCCTATCCCGGCTTCTTCGCGAGCCCGCTGGCCGAGGTCGATCCGGCCTACGCCGCCCAGCGCCTGCAGCGGATCCACGAGCTCCAGCCCATCACCCTGTTCCCGCGCGGCGGCATCTGGGTCGGGCAGAACATCACCCGCGTGCTCTACCCGGTCCTGGCCCTGGTCGGCTTCGGCCTGGTGTGGCGGCGCACCCCCGAGCAGTTTGCCCGGTGGCTGTTCCCCGCCCTCGCGCTCGCCGCCTATTTCCCCATGACGCTGTGGCAGGTGCGGTGGTCGGGATACGCGCAGTTCTTCTCGATCGCGCCGCTCTGCCTCGTCTACGCCATGGCCATCGCCTTCCTCGCCCGGCGCCTCGGCGCCCGCCTCGGCCAGGTGCTGCGCCCGGTGATCCTGACCGTTCTGCTGGCGCTTCCGATCGCACTCACTGTTTCGATCGCGCGCCTCGGCAACACCGAAAGGCATGCCGCGTTCCTCGCCTGCGATATCACGCCGGCGGTGCGCGCGCTCGAGGCCCGCATCCAGGAGAACCGCATCGCCAATCCCATCACCCTCGCCTTCCCCGATTTCGCGCCGGAGATCCTCTACCGCACCCGCTCGGGCGTGCTGGCCTTCCCCAACCACCGCTTCCAGCCCAAATTCACGCTGATCCCCGAGGTCCTCACCGCCGCCGAACCGGCGCGGGCCGAGGCGTTGCTGCGCGCGGCCCGGGTCACCCACCTCCTCATCTGCGGCGACTGGACCGAGCGCTCCCACTACGTGCGCAAGGGGGTGCGCACCCTCTACGATCGCCTGGCCGAGGGCGAACGGCTGCCGTTCCTGGCGCCCGTTCCCGTCCCCGGCGAGGCCGCCGGCGTCTCCCTGTTCGAGGTCCGCCCCCGATCCTGAGGCCGCCGGCCGCGGTCAGCCGCGGGTGCCGAAGAACGCCCGCGTCTCGGCGACGACCCGGTCCACCATGGCGTCGGTCATGCCGGGCCAGAGCGGAAGGCTCAGGCCCTCCCGCGCGATGGCCTCGCTGTTGGCGACGCTCTGCGGGTCGAGGCCGAGGTCGCGGTAGGCCCCCTGGCGGTGGGGCGGGACCGGATAATGCCGCCCGGTCTCGATGCCGCGGGCGGCGAGCCGCTCGGCGAGCTCGTCGCGGCGGTCGGTGCGGACCACGAACAGGTGCCAGACCGGCTCCGCCCAGGGGCGCGCCTCCGGGAGCCCGAGGGGGAGGCCGGCGAGGCCCTCAAGGTAGCGCCCGGCGATCCGCCGGCGCTCGGCGTTCCACGTCTCCAGGCGCTCGAGCCTCACGCGCAGGAAGGCGGCCTGGAGCTCGTCGAGGCGGCTGTTGACGCCGCGCTCGGGGAAGGCGTGCCTGGCATCGGCGCCGTAGTTGCGGAGCCGGCGCACCCGGGCCGCGAGCGCGCCGTCGTCGGTCACCACGGCGCCGCCGTCCCCCAGCGCCGCCAGGTTCTTGGTGGGATAGAAGCTGAAGGCAGCGGCGCGGCCGAGGCTGCCCGCCGGACGCCCCTTGTAGAGGGCGCCGTGGGCCTGGGCGGCGTCCTCGATCACGGCGATGCCGCGATCCCCGCACAGCGCCGCCAGCGGGTCCATGTCGGCCGGGTGGCCGTAGATGTGGACCGGGACCACGGCGCGCGTGCGGGGGCCGATGGCGGCGCCGACGGCGGCGACGTCCAGGGTCCAGGTGCCGGGCTCCACGTCGACGGGGACCACGCTCGCCCCGACCGCCGAGATGGCGAGCCAGGTGGCGATGAAGGTGTGGCAGGGCGCGATCACCTCGTCGCCGGGTCCCACATCGAGCGCCCGCAGGGCGAGGGTCAGCGCGTCGAGACCGCAGCCGGTGCCGACCGCGTGGCGCGCGCCGCAGCGGGCCGCGAACTCGGCCTCGAACGCCTCGAGCTCGGGACCCATGATGAAGCGGCCGCCATCGAGCACCCTGGCCAAAGCCGCCTCGAGACCCGGCCGCACCTCCTCGATCATGGCGGCGAGCGAAACCAGCGGAACGGTCGTGCTCATGACCGGCTACAGAGTTCCCGGAACTCGTCGTAGTCGTGGATGTAATCCCCCTCGTCGTAATTCTCCGAGGCAAGGACGCAGAGCACCGTGTCGGGGGCAAGCTGCCGGATGACCCGCCACACCACGGGGCGGAGGAGCAGCCCATGGCTCGGCCGTTCGAGACGGAACGTACGCCTCGTCTGGCCGTCATCGACCTCGACCTCGGCGGCGCCGCTGAGCGCGATCAGGAACTGCTTGAGGGTGCGGTGGGCGTGGGCCCCGCGCAGGACCCCGCCCTCGGCCCCGTAGAGGTAGTAGAGGCGCTTCGGCACGAAGGGCAGGTCCACCCCGCCCTCGACCACCGACAGCGAGCCCCGCCCGTCGCGGAAGGTCCTGATCTCGACGAGGGCCGCGCCGGCGGGTCCGTCCTCAGAGATCACCGGGCACCCCTTCCATCGCCGACTCCTCGGCCAGAAGATCCTGGAGGTATTTTCTGAGGCCGGAGTTGGGAATCCCCGCGGCCAGCCGCGCCAGGCCGGCACGGTCGATGAAGCCCTTGCGGTAGGCGATCTCCTCGAGGCAGCTCACCATGACCCCCTGGCGGGTCTCCAACACCTGAACGTAGTTGCCCGCCGCCAGCAGGCTGTCGCTGCTGCCGGCATCGAACCAGGCGGCGCCCCGGCTCAACCGCTCGACCCGCAGCTCTCCCCGGGCGAGATAGAGGTTGTTGAGGTCGGTGATCTCAAGCTCGCCGCGCGCCGAGGGCCGGAGGGTGCGCGCGAAGTCGTAGACCCGGGCGTCGTAGAAATAGAGCCCCGTCACCGCCCAGTGGGAGGCTGAATTCCGGGGCTTCTCCTCGATCCGGAGCGGGCGGCGGCGCTCGTCGAACGAGACGATCCCGTAGAGCGCGGGATTCGAAACCTGGATGGCGAAGACGGTGGCCCCCGCCTCGAGCCCGCTGGCGCGCTCCAGGCGCTCCACGAGGTCCTGGCCGTGGAACACGTTGTCGCCGAGGACGAGACAGACCGGCTGTCCCTCCCCGAAATCGCGGCCGATGACGAAGGCGTCGGCGATCCCGTTAGGCGCCTCCTGGACCGCGTATCGGAGCGAGATTCCGAGCTCGGCGCCGTCGCCCAGCAGCCCCTTCATGACCGGCAGGTCGGCCGGCGTCGAGATGACGAGGATCTCCCGGATTCCCGCCAGCATGAGCACCGAGAGGGGGTAGTAGATCAGCGGCTTGTTGTAGACGGGCAGCAGCTGCTTGGAGGTGGCGCGCGTCAGGGGATAGAGGCGCGTGCCCATGCCGCCCGCGAGGATGATCCCTTTCACGCCGCTCCCCGTTCCAGCTCGCGCCACCACGCCTCGTTTTCGAGGTACCAGTCCACCGTCTCCGCGAGTCCGGTCTGGAAGTCCCTGGTGACCGCGAAGCCAAGATTCCGGCTAGCCTTGGCGCAGTCAAGGGCATATCGCCGGTCGTGGCCGGGCCGATCCTCCACGAACGCGATCTGGCGGGCATAGGAGCCGCCGCCCGGGCGCGGGCGGCGCGCATCGAGCAGCCGGCAGATCTCGCGCACGAGATCGATGTTGGCCCACTGGTTGCCGCCCCCGAAGCAGTAGGAGTCCCCCGGCTCGCCCCGCTCGAGGGCGAGGAGAACGCCGTCACAGTGATCGTCCACGTGGACCCAGTCCCTGACGTTCATCCCGTCCCCATAGACGGGCAGGGGCTCGCCCGCGAGCGCCCTGATGATCATGTGGGGGATCAGCTTCTCCGGGTGCTGGCGCGGCCCATAGTTGTTGGAGCAATGGGTGACGAGGACGGGCAGGCCGTAGGTATGCCCCCAGGCCCGCACCAGATGATCGGCGCCGGCCTTGGAGGCCGCGTAGGGCGAGCGCGGATCGTAGCGGGACTCCTCGGTGAACAGGCCCTCGCCCTCCAGCGAGCCGAACACCTCGTCGGTCGAGATCTGCACGTAGCGGAAGCCCTTGGCCGCATCCGACGCCGCGGCCCGAAAATAGTCGAGGGAAGCGTCGAGCAGGCAGAGCGTGCCGTGGACGTTGGTTTCGACGAAGGCGCCGGCATCGACGATGGACCGGTCCACATGGCTTTCGGCGGCGAAATTGACGAGGGCGCCGACCTGGTGGCGGACGAGGAGCTCGCGGACCACGGCGCGATCCCGGATGTCGCCGAGCACGAGATCGCACCGGCCGGGCGCCAGAACACCGTCGAGGTTGCGCCGGTTCCCGGCATAGGTCAGCTTGTCGAGCGCCACGACCCGATGCCCGCGCGCGAGCGCGCGGCGGACGAAGGCACTGCCGATGAAGCCGGCCCCGCCGGTGACGAGAAGATTGGTGGGATGGTTCATTTCAGGACCGGGTTCGGGTATCTTGCGCTCGTCTCGCCGGCCCCGGGTTCGGGCCCGATCGGCTCGCGACGCAAATGGAAGCGCCTCTCGTCGCCGATGTCCATGAAAAAACGGGCCAATTCCGGGGCTTCCCCGCCAACGCCGCCCATCCCGGCATGAACGGGTCCCTCGTCGCCGCGATCGACCGCCTGCGGGACCGGATCAACTACCGCGAGATCCGGTTCCTGATCGCCCGGCAGTACGGCCGCGTGCCCGTCCTGCGGCGGCGGCTGGCCTGCTATGTCGATTCCGTGCAGGCGCTCGATATCTGCGCCAGGGTTCGCGCCGAGGAATATCTCTGGGAGGTTCTGACCCTTTCCGAGCACGAAAGGGCGTTCTATTTCCAGCACGGCTATGCCCACGAGCTGGCGCCTTCCGGCGACCGCATCGAGATTCGTTCGCGGGAGCAAGT
>DASWKZ010000047.1:0-1770 GCA_036396355.1 Alphaproteobacteria bacterium | reverse complement strand
CTCCTTGAGCCGGCCGAGGGCTTCGTGGATCTTGCCGGTGGCCCGCAGCCGGCCCGTCGCCACGCGCGCCTGCAGCTTCCGCAGGTCGGTCAGGAACCGGGCGTCGTGCTTCTCGCGGATGGCCCGATCCTTCTCCGTCCGGCCGGCGCTGCGGCACAGGATGTGGACCTCGGCCCCGACCATTCGGCGCTTGATGACGACGCGCGACTTCCGCTGGGCCGGGTTCCGTGGCGACGGGGCGCGGTGGACCTCCCTCCAGCCCGTCTCGTCGTCGAACGCGTCCACGTGGGCGAGCCGCTCGCCGGGCCGGCCGGCCACGAGGTAGTGGTGCCCCCGGGCCTGGATCTGGGCGAGGTTCTCCGCGAACGCCATCCCGCGATCGATGACGACGGTCGCGCCGCCCCGGCGGCCCGTGCGCTGTTCGAGCGTGGCCAGCATCGTGTCGAGGGTGGTCCGGTCCTGGCGATTGCCGTCGAAGACTTCGTGTGCCTTGGGGAAGCCCTCGGGATCCAACACCAACCCGATCACCACCTGCTTACAGTCCGGCCGCGAATCCCGCGAGTAGCCGCGTTGGGCTTGCGGGTTGTCGGGACACTGCCCCTCAAAGTACGTCGAGGTCAGGTCGTAGAGATAGATCGTGTCGGCGAGATTGAACAGCGTGCGCTCCCGCGCCGACAGCGCCTGCTCGATGGCGGCGCGCTGCGGATGCAGGCGATCCAGATTCCGGTACAGGGCTTCGTCGCTGAGGGTGGCGAAGTTGGTCCCGAGCAGGTCGCCCAGCGCCGTGCGCCGAATCCAGTCCGGCATCGCGTGCTCGGCGGCCGGGCTCACCAGGCGGTTCAGCGTCATCACCTCGGTGAGCACGCGCGCCCGCGCACTGAGGCCGGCGGCCGCCAGGATCGCGTCCAGGGTGAGCGCCCGCCACAGCTGATGGCCGACATGCACGGGCCCGGCCTCGCGCACGTCTTCGACCGTCACGTGCGCGGTGTCGACGGAGACCGCAGCGCCCGGCCCGTCCGGGGCGCGGGCCGCCACCGCGCGCCGCGGTGGCCGCACCCGCGCCACCAGGGCGTCGACGGCGGGGTCCGGGAGGAGCGCGGTTTGGCCAGCGAGCGAGGCGTGGAGCTTCTGGGCGAGGCCAAGCCACATCGCCTTGGGGGCCGGGGCCAGTGCGCCGAGCGAGCAGATCACGCGCTGGCGCGGGCCGTTGGGCGTGGCGATCGATTCAACGAGGAGATGGTTCTGGTAGGTCTTGCCCTTGACGTGCCGCGTGGTGCGCCGGATGTACATCCCGCGCTAACATGTCACTATCGCAGTCTATACGTCAAGCATAATCGGCCGTCCAGCCAGTCTGTGTCGTCACTATTTTGGGCCGACAGCCCACCCGCCCCGCGAAATCACAGGCTATTCCCCCTCGCCCGCCCCCTCACAGGCGAGTTCCGGGGGTGCCGGCCGTGGAAGTTGGGCTAGGCCGGCACGTGATCACAGAAGGGGTGCGCATCTACTGCGCCGATCCGGCCTCGGACCACGCGTTCGTCCGCGACGTCCAGCTCCGGGCGGCCGACCTCGCGCCGTTCCTCCGGCGGACCGCCCGGGTAAAGCTCGCGGCGATCCGGCGGTGAGCTATCTGGTCGAACGCCTCGCCGAGCTCAGGCGACACCTGGACCATCTCCGCCTTCTCCGGCCTCGCGTGACCGGGGCGGCGCGCTCGCCCGAGACCTCTCCCTCCACAACGACGTGCTCTTCTCGCTCCTCATGATCTGCCAAGCC
>DASWKZ010000046.1:0-2937 GCA_036396355.1 Alphaproteobacteria bacterium | reverse complement strand
TTCGTCGCAGACCAAATGGAGGAGGAGTAGACAATGATTAGCAAGATGCTCGCCCGCATCCAGGGCCTGCTTCGCGACGAGAGCGGCGTCACGGCCATCGAGTACGGCCTGATCGCGGCCCTCATCGCGGTCGTGATCATCGTGGCCGTGACCCTGGTCGGTCAGGAGTTGGCGATCACCTTCAACACCATCCAGGGTGCTCTTAGCAACGCGAATACCAGCGGCGGCTCGTAAGAGCCGCGTATCGGTTCAGTAGTTCAGTTCGTAGCGAGTTGCGTTGCGTAGCGGCGGCGCCACCGGCGATGGCCCCCAAGAGGTCGGACATTGCCGGCACGCCGCCGCCTCGCGCCCCAAGGGCGCATCCCGGCCCGTTCCCGGGCCGTCGGCGCCGCGACGGGCGCGATGGGAAGGCCGAGGGAGTCCCGCGTCGGGCGCGAGTCCCGACAAGACCCCGGCCCCCGAATCGTCCGAACCCTGAGGAGTGACGTGTTATGAGAATTGGCGCCGTCTTCATGCTGCTCGTCGCGCTGCTTCTCGGCGGGGCGTCGGTGTTCGTGGCGCGGGGCTGGATCGAACGCCAGATCCAGGGGGCCGCGTCCCAGAAGCAGCAGATGGAGGTCACCACCGTGGTGGTGGCCCGCACCCAGCTGAATTTCGGCGACCGCATCCAGAGCGAGCACCTGAAGGAGGTCACCTGGCCGACGGCCAGCGTCCCCCAGGGCGCCTTCAAGAACCGCGCCGAGCTGCTCAAGTCGAACAGCCCGCGCGTCGCGCTCCGGCGCATCGAGACCGACGAGCCCATCCTCAAGAGCAAGATCTCCGGCTTCGGCGGCCGCGCCTCGCTGTCCTCGGTCATGGAGGGCGACAGCCGCGCCATCACCATCCGCGTCAACGACATCACCGGCGTCGCCGGCTTCCTGCTGCCGGGCGACCGCGTCGATATCCTGCTGACGCGCCAGTCGGGCGAGAATCCCGTCAACAGCATCCTGCTGCAGAACGTCCGCATCCTCGGCGTCGGCCAGATCGCCAGCGAGAGCCGCGACAAGCCGGTCGTCGTTCGCGCGGTCACCGTCGAGGCGACCCCCATCGAGGCGCAGAAGCTGACGCTCGCCCAGCGCATCGGGCAGCTGCAGCTGGTCCTGCGCCCGGTCACCGACCGCGACATCGCCGCGTCCCGCACCGTCAACATCGCCGACCTGATCGGCCCGCAGTCGGATCCGGCGCGGCTGAATCCGCCGCCCAAGACCGAGGAGAAGAAGGTCGTGCGGAAGCCGGCGATCTCGAAGCCGAAGCCCGACCCGTTCGCCACCGTGCGCATCATCCGCGGGCTGTCGTCCTCGAGCCAGCGCGTGCCGCGCGAGGCGGCGAGCCCGGTCGCGACACCGCCGTCGGCCCCGGCCGCCACCGCGCCCACCTCCCTGGTGCCGCAATCGGACGGCGGCCCGGAGGGCGACCGGGAGAAGAAGGAGGGCACCACCGATTCGCCCGCCGATTCGCCCGCGGGCGAGACCGGGGACTCCGCGCCGGGTCCGGAGTCGACGGCCCCGGCCCCGGCCGAGGTCGAGGTGTTCAAGCCGGAAACGGTGATGCCGTCGGGCGAGGGCACGGACACCACCGAGACTCCGGCCGGGACTCCGGCCGCGAGTCCGACACGCGAGAAGGCCGAGGCCGCCCCTTCGGGGAGCGGGGCCGGCGAGGGGCAGGGATCGGGGGACCGGACCGGTCAAGAGGTTGCAAACTGACCGTCGAAAGCGCTTAATTCGCGCGTTGGCCGGCGCCGGCGACTGGGACAGCAGCTGTTCGAGGGGAGGGAAGAGTCTTGATCGACACTGTCGCGAAATCGAGGAGCATTCGGGCGTGCCGCTTCGGGGGACGGGCGGGCGCACACGAGGTCGCCAGGGACAAACTTCCGCGGCGGGCCGCCCGGTTCGGGCGGGTAGCGGCCCTGGCCCTGGCGGCGGCGGCGCTTGCGCCGTCGGCGGGCCTCGCCCAGAACCAGAACGGGGCACGCGCCGCCGGGGTGACGGTGCAGACCGGGGCCGGGGTGCATGCCGGGGAATTCGTGGTCCCCGTCAACAAGTCCCAGATCCTCCGCCTCGACGTGCCGTTCACGGACATCTCCGTGGGCAACGCCAAGATCGCCGACGTGCTGGCGCTCACCAACCGCACCCTCTACATCCTCGGCAAGGCCATCGGCACCACCAGCCTCACCATCTTCGGGCCCAACCGCCGGCTGATCGCGGTCGCCGACCTGGTGGTCACCTTCGATATCGAGGGCGTCAAGGCGCGCCTGAACGAGATGATGCCCGGGGAGACCGTCGAGGTCCGGCCGCTGGGCAATTCGGTGGTCCTGAGCGGCATGGTGTCGAGCGCCGAGCGGGCGGAGCGGGCGGCGACCATCGCCAACCGCTACGCGCCGGGCGCGGTCACCAACATGCTGCGGGTCGGCAGCGCCCAGCAGGTGATGCTGGCGGTGCGCTTCGCCGAGGTCCGGCGCTCTGCCCTCAAGAGCATCGGCATCAACCTCCTCGCGCTGAAGGACGGCATCACCTTCGGCACCATCGGCGACACCGGCTTCGAGTTCGGCACCGGCGCCGGGGCGTCGGGCGTGGACCCCGATCCCGGCTTCCTGCGGGGCGTTCTCGGCATCTCCATCGGCAGCTACACGGTCCAGGCGCTGTTCGACGCCCTCGAGACCAAGGGGTTCTCGCGGACCCTGGCGGAGCCCACCCTGGTGGCGCTCTCGGGCGACACGGCGAGCTTCCTCGCCGGCGGCGAGTTCCCCATCACCGTAATTAGCGAGGACGGCCAGGTCGACGTGACATTCAAGCAGTTCGGCATCTCGCTGGACTTCACCCCCACCGTGCTCGACCGCAACCGGATCAACCTGATCGTCAAGCCCGAGGTCAGCAACCTCGACTTCGACACCACCGATTC
>DASWKZ010000045.1:0-2139 GCA_036396355.1 Alphaproteobacteria bacterium | reverse complement strand
ACCTTCCGGAACCCCGCCGAGATTCTCGCCGGGCTTCGCGGGGGCGACCATGGCGACGGGGATGGTCCGCAGCCCGCCGACGCCCATGACGGTCGCGGCGCTCCGGAGCGCGGAGGTGGCGGCCATGGCGCCATGGATCATGGCCAGGCCGCGGCGCCGGCGGATGGCCATGACGCACACGGGGGAGCCGCGGCAGCGGGGGCCGCCCATCTGCACGACGTCGAGCACGACGCCTATCTCTTCAACGACCGCACCCTCGACGATCCGACCGTCTTCCCGGTCGAGCGCGGGGGCCGGGTCCGGCTTCGGCTGATCAATGCCGCCGCCGCCACCAACTTCTGGATCGAGCTCGGCAGCCTGCGCGGCCGCCTCGCGGCCGTGGACGGCGTTCCGGTCGAGCCCGTCTCCGGGAGCCGGTTCGAGTTCGCCATCGCCCAGCGCCTCGACATCCTCATCGACCTGCCGCGGGAACAGGGGGCGTGGCCCGTGTTTGCCGCGCGCGAAGGCGACGCGAAGCGGACGGGCTTCGTGCTCGCGACCAAGGGCGGCCATATTGCCCGGCTGTCCCCGTCGGCGCATCGCAAGGCCGAGGCGGTGGGCCTCGGCCTCGAGCGGCGCCTGAGGACGGGCCGGCCGCTCCCGCCGCGGCCCGCCGACCGCCGCCACACCGTCACCCTCGGCGAGAGTCCGGGCTATGTCTGGACCATGAACGGGGCGGTCCATGGCGCGCACGTTCCGCTGGAGGTGCGCGAGGGCGAGCGCGTGGAGATCACCTTCGCCGACCGCACGACGATGGCGCATCCCATGCACCTCCACGGCCACCACTTCCAGGTCGTCGGGATCGGCGGCACCCGCCTCGAGGGCGCCGTGCGCGACACCGTGCTGGTGCCCGCGGGCGGTCGCGTCACCATCGCCTTCGATGCCGACAATCCCGGCAAATGGGCGCTTCACTGCCATCACCTCTACCATATGGCGGGCGGGATGATGACGACCGTGGAGTACGGCTCATGAGGGACAAGGAATTCGAATCGCGGCCGCATTCCGTGACTCCCGGGCGGGACGATCACGGCGCCAGCGCCCCGGGCCGTGGCCCGGGGGGAAGCGCCTCGATCTACCGGCCGGGGCCGGGCGCCGGGACCGAGGCGGAGACGTTGGTGCCGGACGCGACCTTGCCGATCGGGAAGAACAGGGTCTCGCCGGAGGAATCGTCGACGCCGTCATTGTCGGTGACGGCGTAGCCGACGCCCGCGGCGTCGATGGCGAAGCCCTCGATCTTGTCGACGACGAAGCCGTTGAGCGCCTTGAGGTCGGGAAGGAAGTCGCGGACCAGCTCCTTCTCCACCGTCGGCAGGGGGCTGCCGAGGGGTGACGGCTTCATGTCCGAAAGCGCGACGCGGTAGAGCTTCTTGATCCTGGCGGCGGCGCCGATCCGGTTGTCGCGTTCGACGATGTAGGCGTGATCCCCATGGGCGGTGATCTCGGAAAGGCCGACCCATCCGGCCTCGCCGCGGTCGAGCCGGTAGCGGACCGCGCCCCACGTCTTGGTCTTGGGGACATACGAGACCAGCTTCACGAAGCCCTTCTCGTCGTCGCCCCATTCGCGCTGGACCGCCATCCACAGGGTGAGCCCGTCGCCCGTGCCCACGGTGGTGATGCCCTCGAAGCCGAACCGCTTCTCCACGGCCATCAATTCGGGCGGCAGGCCGATCTCCTTCTTGATCTCGCCCCTGGCGTCGACGTGATAGATGGCGTGGGGGATCACGCGGTCGGTGCGCCCTTCCGAGGCCAGCCAGAAGCCGCCCTTGCCGTCGCTGGCGATGCCCTCGAGGTCGAGCTTCTGCGCCGGCGAACCATTCCGCGTGACCGGGGTCGCCTTGACGATCGTCGCCGGCGTGCTCGTGGCGTCGATGGTGAAGATCGTCGGCTGCATCCTGTAGAAGGAGTCGTTGACGGCATAGAGGATCCCGGGCCGCGCGGGATCGGCGGCAAGCCCGGAGAGCGCGCCCCAGCCGATGGGCGTGCCGTCCTCGGTCGTCACCGACCGGATCTGCGGGTAGGCCGGCGCCGCCTCCTGCAGCTCGTAGATCATCACGTGGGCGCGCGGGCCTCCGTCCTTCACCAGGTCCTTCTCGTTGGCGG
>DASWKZ010000044.1:0-4807 GCA_036396355.1 Alphaproteobacteria bacterium | reverse complement strand
CCTAGTATCGGCCAAAAGAGGGGCGGTGCAAAGAACCTTGGGGGCCATCGCGCCGGGTCGTCGCCACGCGCCGGACCCGCCGATGGGCGGGCTTCCGTATCGCTTGATCGAGATCAATGCGCGCGAACGCGCGGCGGCCATCCTGGAGTACGGCGCCGCGGGTGCAAGGCGGCCTCGGAATGGAGCGCGCACATGACGAAGGTATGGAAGAAGGTTTGGAATGCGATGATCGCCGCGGCCGGCGCCGCCGTTGCCGTGGTGCCGGCCTGGGCGTGGGCGCAGGGGCCCTCCGACCCCGGCTCGTATGGATACGGGCCGCACATGACCTGGTGGGGCGGGGGCTGGTACGGGATGATCTTCGGTCCGCTGTTCATGATCCTCATGCTGGCGGTGGTGATCGCGGTCGCGGTCCTTCTCGTGCGCTGGATCGGCGGGCCGTGGCAAGGGGCGACACCGCACCGGGAGCCGCCGGGCCGCACGCCGCTCGACATTCTCAAGGAGCGTTTCGCGCGCGGCGAGATCGACAAGGAGGAGTTCGAAGACCGCCGCCGCGCGCTCGGTGAATGAGCCCGTCCGTCGCGAACCGGAGACGATGCCGATTGAAGACCCTGTTCATCCTCAACGACCCGCCCTACGGCACCGAGCGCTGCTACAACGCGCTGCGTCTCGCGCACGCGCTGTTGAAGAAGGACTCGGACGCGCAGGTCACCGTCTTCCTGATGGCGGACGCCGTCACCGCGGCGAAGGCGGACCAGAAGACCCCGGACGGCTACTACAACATCGAGCGCATGTTGAAGCGGGTGCTCGGGGCCAAGGGACAGGTCCTGCTGTGCGGCACCTGCATGGATGCGCGCGGCCTCGCCGACACCGAGATGATGGCGGGGGCTCGGCGCAGCACCATGGACGAACTCGCCGCCGGCACGCTCGCCGCCGACAAGGTGCTGGTCTTCTGAGCGCCGGCGCGGGTGAGCCTCGGGTATCGCGCCCATCCACCTCGACCGGTATGCTGTTAACCCGGCGGTCCGGCGCCGATAGTGGCACGGTGGCCGGGATCGGCCGGCGGATCGCGCTCAGGCTCCGACCGCGCCCGGACGTCCCGCTTCCACGGCGAAGCTCGCCCCGGTGCGGGCCGGGGCGCCGGCCACGGTCACGCGGTCGAGGACGCGGAAGTCGGTTTGCCAGGCGTCCGACGTCACCGTGAACCGGCAATAGCCGCGCAGGCCGCCGATGAACCCGACATGGGGGTTGCGGGCGAGCCAGTTGCGGGTGGTGCGGGTGATGGCCCGGCCGTCGCCGCCCGAGGAGATCGAGGTGTTGACGAACTCGGTGGCGAGGGCGGGCGCGGCGGGATCGGGGGCGCCGCCGGCGAGCGCGGCGGCGGCGGCGCGGTGGAGATCGCCCGCCAGCACCACCGGGTTGGCGATCTCGGCGGCGGCGAGGAAGCGGAGGAGCCGCCCGCGCGCGGCCCGGTAGCCGTCCCAGGCGTCCATGTTGTGGCGCGCCGGCCCCGATCCGGTGCCGCGGTCGAACGCCATCATCGGCACCTGCTGGGCGATCACGTTCCAGCGCGCATGGGAGCGCGCGAGACCGTCGGCCAGCCAGCGCGACTGGTCGCGGCCCAGCATGCGGGCGCGCGGGTCCGAGTCGGCGGCGCAGCGCTCGGCGATCTTGCCCGCGCAGGGGGGCGGCGTGCGGTACTGGCGGGTGTCGCACAGGTTGAGCGAGACGAGTCGGCCGAAGGCGAGGCGGCGGTAAAGCCGCAGGGCCGCGCCGGCGGGCCGCTGGGCGCGGCGGAGCGGCATGTGCTCCCAATAGGCCCGGAAGGCAGCGGCGCGGCGCGCGAGGAAGGCGGCTCCCCGGGCGCCGCCGGGGGCCCCGTCCCCGCCCCAGTCGTTGGCGACCTCGTGGTCGTCGAAGACGCAGAGGAACGGATGGGCGGCGTGGGCCGCGCGCAGGTCGGGATCGGCCTTGTAGAGCGCGTAGCGCAGCCGGTACTGCTCCAGCGTCACGCAGTCGTGGTCGGGATGGGGCCGCACCGCCAGGCGGCGGCGCCCGGGCCGGCGGGCGCCCTCGTAGATGTAGTCGCCGGTATGGACGACGAAGTCGAGCTCCTCCTCGGCCAGGCGCCGGAGCGCGGTGTAGAAGCCCGATTCGTAGCTCTGGCAGCCGCAGCTCGCGAAGCGGAGCGTGGCGACCGGTGCCTCGGCTGCCGGCGCGGTGCGGGTGCGGGCGATCTCGCTGGCCGCGCCCCCGGCCGTGAAGCGGTAGTGATAGGGGCGCCCCGGCCGCAGCCCGCCGACCTCCACGTGGACGGCGTGGGCATCCTCGGGGCGCGCGACCGTCTCGCCGGCGGCCGCGAGGCGCCTCATGGCGGCGTCCTCGGCCACTTCCCAGCGCACCGGCACCGGCACGGCCGGCATGCCGCCGCCGGCCAGCGGATCGGGCGCGAGGCGCGTCCACAGCACCACCCCGTCGGACCAGGGGTCGCCCGAGGCGACGCCGAGGGTGAACGGGTCGTCGCGGAATCGCCCGCCGGGCGCGGCGGCGCAGCCGAGGGGCCCGAGGCCGGCGGAGGCGAGGATCGCGGCGGCGGCGCCGAGCAGGCGGCGGCGCGTGAGGGCGTCCGATGGGGCCGGCGGCGGCGTCATGGCGAGGTCGAGTTCATGGGCCGGGTGACCGGCGCCGACTATGGCACGGATCGCCCGTTCGGTCGCGACCGGCGGCACGGGAGCGGCCGTCATCGACGGGTCGGGGCCGCACGTGGAGAATCGGGCGATTTTGCCTTATGGTTCGCCTGCCTCGCGTTCCCCGCCGGTCGCGGATACCGAATCGGACCATGGACCACCTGTACGACGGCCAAGCCCTGATCGACCAGCGGATCGACGAGATCGCCCGCGCCGCCCGGCGGGCCCGGAAGGGCCCGGGGCGCGCCCTCGCCGAGGCCTTCGCGCGCGCCTATTACGGCGGGGTCCCCTACCAGGACATCGGCGCCCGCTCGGCCGACGACCTCGCCCGCCAGGCGCTGTCGCTGCTCGATTTCGCCACCAGGCGGAAGCCGGGCCAGGCGGCGGTGCGGGTGTGCAATCCCGACGTCGAGACGTTCGGCTGGGCCTGCGATCACACGGTGGTGGAGGTGGTGAACGACAACATGCCGTTCCTCGTGGACTCGGTGGCGGCGGCGCTCAACGCGCGGGGCTTCGCGGTCGACCTGATCATCCACCCCATCGTCGCGGTGGAGCGCGACAAGGCCGGCGCGCTCAGGGCCATCGGTGCAACCGGGAGCGGCCGTCCATCGGTCGCGCCGCGCGAGTCGTTCATCCATGTGGAGATCGACCGCCAGGCGACGGCCTCCGAGATGGCCGAGATCGAGCGGGCCATCGGCAAGGTGCTGGCCGACGTGCGGGCCGCCGTCGACGACTGGCAGCCCATGCGCCGGAAGCTCGCCGAGATCGTCGAGGAACTCTCGGTGCGCGCCGCGCCACCGGGGGCCGGGCGCGAGGACCTGGAGGAGGTGCGCGCCTTCCTCAAATGGCTGGACGAGGACCACTTCACCTTCCTCGGCTACCGCCGCTACGCGTTCAAGGGCGGAAAGAGAGGCAAGGGCGCCAGCGTCGTGCGCGGCTCGGGTCTCGGCGTGCTGCGCGACGCCGCGGTGCGCGTGTTCTATGCCGACGATTCGACCCAGCCGCGCGGCGGGCGCCGGCTCCTGGCCGACGACGGCGTCATCACCATCGCCAAGACCAGCCGCCGCGCCACCGTGCACCGGCCGGTGCACATGGATACCATCGGCGTCACCATCGCCGGCCGCGGCGGCCACCCGGCCGGGGAGCATCGCTTCGTCGGGCTGTTCACGTCCCATGCCTACAGCCTCAGCCCGCTGTTCATCCCGCTGCTGCGCCGCAAGGTGAGTTACGCCATCACGCGCGCCGGGTTCGACCCCAAGAGCCACGACGGCAAGGCGCTGCTGCACATCCTCGAGACCTATCCGCGCGACGAGCTGTTCCAGATCCCCCCCGACGAGCTGGTCAAGACGGCGCTCGGCATCCTGCACTTGCAGGAGCGTCAGCGGACGGCGCTGTTCGTTCGCCGCGATCCCTTCGGACGATACATGTCCTGCCTCGTCTTCACGCCCCGGGAGGTGTTCTCCTCGTCGCTCCGCGAGCGCTTCGGCGAAATCCTGTCGGCCGCGTTCGACGGCAGCGTCGCGGCCTTCTATACGCAGCTCGGCGACGATCCGCTGGCGCGCATCCACTTCATCATCCGGACCGACCCCGCGCGCCGGGTGCGCTACGACCTCGAGGCCGTGGAGAGCGACCTCGCCCGCGCCGCGCGCTCCTGGAGCGACGACCTGCGCGACGCGTTCATCGCCGCCCGCGGCGAATCCGACGGGCTGGCCCTGTTCCGACGCTACCGGCGCGCCTTCCCGTCGGCCTACCGGGAGACGTTCCCCGCCACCGCCGCGGTGGCCGACGCGGACAGGGTGGAAGCGGTGCTGGCGGCGGGCCGGCCGGGCCTCGACCTCTACCGGCGCGAGGGGGCCGCGGCCGGCGGGCTCCGTCTCAAGATATTTCAGCCGGGGGCGCCGCTGCCGCTGTCCGACGCGCTCCCCATGCTCGAGAACATGGGCCTCCGCGTCATCGAGGAGGTGCCGTTCAAGGTCTCCCCCCGGGGGGCGAAGCCCGTCTGGATTCACGATTTCGGCCTGGTCCGGCGGCATGCGACGGGCAAGGCGGCCGCCGAGTTTCCCCGCCTGAAGGAACTATTCGAGGAGGCCTTCGACCGGGTCCGCGCCGGCGCCGCCGATGAC
>DASWKZ010000043.1:0-32822 GCA_036396355.1 Alphaproteobacteria bacterium | reverse complement strand
TGGTCGAGGCGCGCGAACACCGCCTTCTTCACCTCCATGTCCTCGAACACGGCCTCGATCGCGAGATCGGCACCGGCAAGGGCGCCGTAATCGGCCCCTGCGGACAGCCGGTCCATGTGCTCGGCCTTCTGCTGTTCGCTCATGCGCCCGCGGCTCACAAAACCATCGAAGTTCCTTGCGACGTTGGACCGTCCCCGTTCGACCGCGGCCTCGTCGGCCTCCACCATGGTGACAGGCAGGCCCGCGCGTAGCGCCGCGACCGCGATTCCGGCGCCCATGGTGCCGCCGCCGATCACGGCGATGGACTCGATCCTGCGGGGCTTCGCATCTTCCAGTCCGGGGACCTTCGAGACCGCACGCTCGGCAAAGAACACGTGGCGCAGGGCCTTGGCCTGGTCGGAGCCGCGGAGCTCCTGGAAGATAGCGCGCTCGCGCTTGAGCCCATCGGCGAAGGGGAGTTCCGCCGCGGCCTGGATCGCCTCCAGGGCGCGGAGCGGGCTCTCCTGGCCACGGGCGCGGCGGGTGATGGCCTCGCGCTGCCGGTCGAAGAAGCCGTCCGGGGGCGGCACCACGGGTCGCTCGGAGAGGCGAGGCGGTGCCTTGCCGGCACGTTCACGGGCAAAGGTCCTGGCCGTCTCCAGCAGATCGCCCTCGGCGAGCGCGTCCACGATTCCGAGCTCCAAAACCTCTTTGGCTGCAACCTGGCGGCCGGTGGTCACGAGGTCGAGCGCCTTCTCGACGCCGATGAGGCGGGGCAGGCGTTGGGTGCCTCCAGCGCCGGGAATGATGCCGAGATTGACTTCGGGAAAGCCGAGCCGGGCATCGGGCGCCGCGATGCGGTAGTGGCATCCGAGCGCGATCTCGAGCCCGCCACCGAGGCAGACGCCGTGGATGGCGGCAATGACGGGCTTCTCCGAGCCCTCGATGGCGGCGATCACCTCGGGCAGGAAGGGCTCGAGCGGCGGCTTTCCGAATTCGCGCACGTCGGCCCCGGCGATGAACACCTTGCCGGCGCCGATAATGACCACGGCCTTGACCGTTGCGTCACCGGCGACCTCGCCGATTGCCGACATAAGTCCCTGCCGGACGGCCTGGGAAATGGCATTGACCGGCGGGTTGTCGATGGTGAGGATCGCCACCCCGCCCTCGACGGTTGGCGTGATCGCGTCACCATGTTGTTCCGTCATCGGTCCTGTCCATCCTCGCGGTCCGGTTCCTGAATGGGGCCCATCTATATCCACGGGCCGTCGCCCCTGACAAGCGACATGCTTCACGCAAGCGGCCGGTGCCCTATAATCAGGAGAGATGATCGGCGCGACCTGAGTGCGGGGAAAGCCATGAGTCGAGCGAAATTCGAAGAGTTGATGGGTGAGATCGCGGCCGCCATCGGCGACCACGCGGTGGATGCGAAGCTGACCGATCTTCTGAACAGGATCTTGCCCCCCGATGGGGAGACCTTCCGGGACGTGGAAGTGCTGTGCCGCGAGGGCGAGGCCGAGGGCTGGATCTGCAACCGCGAAATGGGCGGGATCAAATTCGGCCGCGTCGTCAAGCCCGGCGGCGCCGCCGGCAGGTTCAGCGTCGACGTGGTGCGCATGAACAACGTCAAGGGGCCCCATCACGTCCATCCCGGCGGCGAGATCGGCATGATCATGCCGATCGCGGGCGAGCCCAAATTCGACGGCATGGGGCGGGGCTGGTACGTGGATCCGCCGGGCAGCGACCACTGGCCGACGGTGGAAGGGGGCGAGGCCTACGTCCTCTACTTCCTGCCCGATGGGCAGATCGAGTTCACCGGCAAGTGAAGATGGGATATCACCATCCGCTCAATGGGAAAGGGCGATCCCTCGCTTGGCGTCGCGCTCGAGGGACTTGAGCAGCGTCGCAAGCGTCACGGATTTGAGGGTGGCGACGGCGATCTCGTCCACCTCGTTGAGCACCTGGGCCAGGGCTCTACCCACTTCGGTCTCGTCCGAAGGATGGGGGATGTCGCCCCCGCCCGCGACCGTGTCCCCGAACAGTGCCATCACGTCGTAGAGGGAGACGCGCTTGGCATTGGCGTGGAAGCGGTAGCCTCCCTTGGCACCGCGGAGGGCCTCGACGAGACCGGCGCGGCCGAGGTCGCGCAGCACCTTCGCGAGGTGATTGGCGGAAATCCCGTAGGTTTGGGCGATCTCGGCGGCCGACAGTTGGCGGGTGGGGTCACGTGCCAACTCAAGCGCAGCGAGCAGGGCGAACAGCGTGGCTTTCTGGAGTTTCACGAGCGCTCGCTCCGCTCAGTCGAGGGGCATTTCGAGCTGGATGAACGACCCGCCCTTCATGCCCTGGCTGCGGAAGAAGGCCATATTGAGGGCGTCGTCGCGGGCCAGCATGGTGCGCACGGTGGTCATGCCGTTGGCGCGCATGCGTGCGCAGATGGCTTCGAACAGGCGGGTGCCGATCCCGGCGAGGCGGTGCGCGGGATCGACCCCGATGGCGAAGATCCAGCCGCAGGGCGGCGAGCCAAACTCCCAGGCCCGGTCCTCCCCGATGATGAAGCCGCAGACGCGGTCGGCCCGCTCCGCGACGAGGAAATAGCGCTGGGGTCGGGTCCCGTAGCGGGTGAAGGCGCGCCTCCAGTAATCGGGCTTGGGGATACCGGTAATACGGGCGTCAAGGTCACTTACCGTGGGGATGTCCACGGGTTCCGCCTCGCGAATCTTGACGGGGGCGGTCTCCACCGGTGCAACTGGCTGATTCTTGAGCCACTCTGGTTCGGACATCGCTTCCTGACCCCTTCTGGCCCGGTGCCAAGGCTGGCCACCGTGGTAGCCCTCGGAATTGGCCTTGACAGGATGGCGGGTCATGCCCTATTTGTAAATAGGTATTACGGTACTTATTTAAGTCTTTATTCGGTTTATTGCACGTTCCGTGCTAGGCTGCGCGGTAACGGGGCCGCCGGGAACGGCGGTCGAGGCCATGGGGGCAACGCCCCAGTGGAGCGAGACGGTGGCGGGGGTCATGTGCCGGGGCCATCGAGATCAGGGAGCAGGTGAAAACCCATGACAGTCGACTTCAGAACCCATCCCGACCGTTACAAGCACTGGAAGCTGAGCTTCGATGGGCCGGTAGCGACCGTCGCCATGGACGTCAAGGAGGATGGCGGTCTGAAGCCCGGCTACGAGCTCAAGCTCAACTCCTACGATCTCGGCGTCGATATCGAGCTCTATGACGCCGTCCAACGGCTTCGCTTCGAGCATCCCGAGATCGGCGCGGTGATCATCACCTCGGCCAAGGAAAAAGTGTTCTGCGCCGGCGCCAACATCCGGATGCTGGGCAAGGCGGCCCATGCCGAGAAGGTGAATTTCTGCAAGTTCACCAACGAAACCCGGAACGGCATCGAGGATGCGAGCCACCACTCCGGCCAGACCTATCTCTGCGCGATCAACGGCACTGCCGCCGGCGGCGGGTACGAACTGGCTCTCGCCACCGAGCACATCATGCTGGTGGACGACAATTCCTCCGCCGTGTCCCTGCCGGAGGTGCCCCTGCTGGCGGTGCTGCCGGGGACCGGAGGGCTCACCCGCGTGGTGGACAAGCGCAAGGTGCGGCGTGACCACGCCGATTTCTTCTGTACCCTCACCGAGGGTATCCGCGGCGCGCGCGCGCTCGACTGGAAGCTGGTGGACGAGATCATTCCGCGCTCGAAGATGTCCGACACCGTGCGCGAGCGCGCCCTTCAGCGCGCCGGCAAGACCGATCGGCCCAAGGACGCCAAGGGTGTCACTCTTGTCGAGCTCGAGCGCGAGATCAAGGAGGACGAGATCGTCTACGAGCACGTCACCGTGAAGCTCGATCGGTCTCACAATGCCGCGGAGATCACGGTCAAGGGGCCGGCAGAGCCGGTGCCGACGAGTGCGACCAAGATCCATGCCCAGGGTTCGGCGTTCTGGCCGCTTGCAGTGGCGCGGGAACTCGATGACCTCATCCTGCACCTGCGCACCAACGAGCCGGCGCTCGGAATCTGGGTGTTCAGGACGATCGGCGACCCGGGGCTCGTCGCCGGCGCCGACAAGGCCCTTGCCGACAACGCCGGGGATTGGCTCGTGCGCGAGATCACGCTGTTCCTCAAGCGCGTCTTCAAGCGCATCGACGTGACCTCACGCAGCATGATCGCCCTGGTGGAGCCCGGCAGCTGCTTCGTAGGTACCCTCGCGGAGCTGCTGTTCGCCGCCGATCGCAGCTACATGCTGGACGGTACGCTCGATGGCGACAACCGACCGCCGGCACGCATCCGCCTCACGTCCATGAATTTCGGGCCGTTTCCCATGGGCAACGGGCTGAGCCGCCTCGAGACGCGCTACCTGGGCGAGGCCGATACCTTGAAGAGCGTCCGCGGCAAGGGCGACGAGGACCTCGATGCCGTGGAAGCGGAGAAGCTTGGCCTCGTGACCTTCGCCCCCGATGACATCGATTGGGAGGACGAGGTCCGGATCGCCATCGAGGAGCGCGCGAGCCTGTCCCCCGATGCCCTGACCGGCATGGAGGCGAGCCTGCGCTTCGCTGGCCCCGAGACCCTCGAGACCAAGATCTTCGGCCGCCTGTCGGCGTGGCAGAACTGGATCTTCCAGCGTCCCAACGCGGTTGGCGAGGAAGGCGCGCTGAAGCTGTTCGGCACCGGCAAGCGCGCGAGCTTCGATCAGAACCGCGTATGAGCACGGAGGTTCGAGGATTCGAGACGAATTGCGGAACGGGAGATTGAACATGGCATCCATCGACTACATCGAGAAGATCCCCAATAACGTGAACCTGGCCGAGGATTCCCGCTTGCAGCGTGCGCTTGAGGCCTGGCAGCCCAAGTTCCTCGACTGGTGGAAGGATCTGGGCCCCGAGGGCACCAGCAACTACGACGTGTATCTGCGCACGGCCATCAGCGTCGAGCCGTCGGGCTGGGCCCACTTCGATTATGTCAAGATGCCCGAGTACCGCTGGGGTATCTTCCTTGCGCCCGCCGAGGAGAGCCGCAGGATCAACTTCGGGGCCCATAAGGGTGAGCCGGCCTGGCAGCAGGTTCCCGGCGAATACCGCTCGGAACTGCGCCGCCTGATCGTTACCCAGGGCGATACCGAGCCGGCCTCGGTTGAGCAGCAGCGGCGCTTGGGCAAAACCTGCCCGTCCCTCTACGACCTGCGCAACCTCTATCAGGTCAATGTCGAGGAGGGGCGTCACCTGTGGGCCATGGTCTACCTGCTTCAGGCCTATTTTGGCCGCGACGGCCGCGAGGAGGCGGAGGCCCTGCTACAGCGTCACGCCGGGGATCCCGACAAGCCGCGCATTCTCCAGGCGTTCAACGAGAAGACCGACGACTGGCTGTCGTTCCATCTTTTCACCTACTTCCAGGACCGGGACGGTAAGTTCCAGCTGGCGGCCCTTGCGGAATCGGGTTTCGATCCGCTGTCGCGCACCTGCCGCTTCATGCTCACCGAGGAAGCCCATCACCTGTTCGTGGGCGAGAGCGGGGTCTCGCGCATCGTGCAGCGCAGCGCGGAGATCATGAAGGAGAACAAGCTGGGTGATCCCACGGATGTGCGCCAGCACGGCGGCATCGATCTGCCGACGCTGCAGAAATACATCAACTTCCACTATTCCATCTGCCTCGACCTGTTCGGGCAGGAGCTCAGCACTAACGCCGCGAACTACTACACCATGGGGCTCAAGGGGCGCTACGGGGAGACCAAGATCGCCGATGATCACGTGCTCGAGAGCGCGACCTACAAGGTGCCCGAGATCCGCGGCGACAAGATCGTCGAGGTCGACGAGCCGGCGTTGGTGGCTATCAACCAGCGGCTCCGCAACGACTACGTCGCCGACAGCCGGCGCGGCATCGACAACTGGAACAAGATCATCAGGCAGAACGGCGTCGATTTCGAGCTGGTGTTGCCGGATCGTGCCTTCCACCGCAACATCGGTCCGTTCGCCCAGATCAAGGCGACGCCCGAGGGCAAGGTCATCACCGAGGCGGAATGGGACAAGCGCCACGGCGAATGGCTGCCGGACCAGGACGACCGCGACTACATCCAGTCGCTGATGAAGCCGGTGACCGAGCCCGGCAAGTTCGCCAACTACATCGCGCCGCCGCAGCGCGGCATCAACCGCCAGCCTATCGACTTCGAATACGTGAAGTTCCATTGAGGCCGGGCCGGCAGTTCCGCTGGCCAGATCACGGCGCCGAAGCCCAAACGGCTTCGGCGCCGATTTCTTTTCTAATTCAATAGATTACCAGACATCGTTAACGATGCCGCCAGCGCGGCGGGCGCTTCTCCATGAAGGCCCGGAGGCCCTCCACGGGGTCTTCGTGCCGCATCAAATCATCGAGATAGAACTTCTCCACCCAGGCGAGCTTTTCCGCGACCCGTTCCGTGTAGCCCTTACGCGCGGCGCGCATGGCACAGCGCAGGGCGGGCGCGCTCTTGTCCATGAGGTGCCCGTCGAACCAGGCCAGCGCCGCCGCCTCGGGGTCCTCGGCCGTCGCATTGACGAGGCCCATGGCCAGTGCCTCCTCGGCACCGATGGTCCTGCCCGAGAGTAGCAGGTCCTCCGCCCGGGCCTGGCCGATGCGCTCGGGCAGCAGTACGCTCGCCGTCGGCGCGAACACGGCGAGCTTGATCTCGGGCTGGCCCAGCCTCGCTGTCGGTGCGGCGAACACGAATGTCCCGGCGCAGGCGAGCTCAAGGCCGCCGCCGAGACACCAGCCGCGGATCGCGACCAGGATGGGCAGGGGGAATTCCACCATGGTGCGGATCATGGCGTGCATGCCCGCGAGCATGGGGGCGCAGGTTTCGGGAAGGTGCTCGGGGATCGAGGCACCGTAAGAGAAATTCGGCCCCTCGTGGTCGATCAGCACCGCGAGGAGGTTGGCGTCGCCTTCGTGCGCGGCAAGTGCTTCGCGGACCGCGTCCGCTGTCGTCATGTCGATCAGGTTTGCCGTGGGCCGCGCCAGCCAGAGGCGGAGGAGGGCACCGTTGCGCTCGGTCCAGGCCTTGAGGGGAACGCCGTCGTTTATGATCCGTCACCCTTTCTTCTTCGGCATGACACTCTCGGTGAGCTCGTCAGTCCACGGCGCTCCGAGGGCGAGCGCCTGCCGGAGGGCCACGAAATCCACCTCGCGGCCGGTTTCCTTGGTGCCCCGGGCAAAAGCGCGGAACCCGGCCCGGGCTTCGGTCATCATGTTGAAGGCCATCCACGAGCGCGAGCTTTCCTTGTTGGCCTGCCATGCGTTGAGCTTGGGCTTGCGCAATTCCTCGATGGTCTTCAGCGTGCACTCGGGAAAGGTCTCGAGCAGGACGGTGCAAAGCTTCTCCACCGCCTCATCGAGCAGCGACAGGTCGATCTTGCCCTTGGCCATCACCTCCTTGCCCCTGACGAGCTCGTCGCCGGTCCTGGGCTCGCCGAACACGAACCGGCCGTACGCGTCCACCATGCGATCGGTCACTACCAGCGGGTTGGCGACGAATGCCCCGTCCACCTTGAGGGCCGGCACCACGTCCGAGATCATGCCCAGGCGGTAGGCCTTGTGGGCGGAGAACAACTGGCACAGGACTCCCGCGTTCATGGCGTTCTCGACGCCGATGAGGACGGGCAGGAAATCAGTGGCGCCGGCGATGGGGGCGGAGCCGTGCCTGGGGCCGGCCTGGCCGAAGCGGGCGAGGTCCTGGGCGATGGAAAAATCGCAGGCCATGCCGATCTCCTGCCCGCCGCCGAGGCGCATGCCGTTCACGCGGCAGATCACCGGCTTGTCGACGGTCAGGATGGTGGTCACCAGGTCCATGAATAGGCGCATGTACTGGCGGAACTCTTGCGGGTTGCCGACGTAATACTCGGCAAGCTCCTGGACATTGCCGCCGGTTGAGAAGCTGGTGGTGCCGGTCGCCGTCAGCACGATGGCGACCACGTCGCGCGCGAGTGATGCCCGGCGCAGCGCCACCGTCGCCCCCTTCATCATCTCGACGGTCAGGGCGTTCAGCTGCTTGGGGTTGTCAAGGATCACCCAGGCGTTGAAGAGGCCGTCCGCCGGAGTCCCGTCGGGCCGCCGCGCCGGACGCCTTTCGAGCCGCACGCCCACGGCGATGGGCGCATCCGGCACGACGTTGTGGTCCACAAGCGCCTTCGGGCGCGTGGCCTTGGCGACATCGAGGGGGTCCTTGCTCATGGCGGGCGGTCCCTTTTGGCGGCGTCGCCCCTCGGCCTAGATGACGCCGTTCTCTTCGAGTTTGCGGTACTCCTCCTCGCCGAGGCCGAGGAAGTCGCGGAATACGATCTCGTTGTCCTGGGCAAGGAGCGGCGCGGGCGCGACCACGTCGCCGGGGGCGTCATCGAGCTCGAAGCCGGGATAGTAGTAGGACTGATAGTCGATAACAGCATGCTTGCGCACGCGCCAGATGCGCCGGTGCGCAAGCTGGGGATCGCTGAAGAGATCCGCCACGGTGTTGACCTTGTAGGCATGGACCTTCGCCGCCTGGAGGACCTCCGCGGCATCGTCGGCATCCTGTTTCGATGACCATGCCGTGATCCCCTCGTCGAGGGCGGCGGGGTTGGCCCGACGGGCGGTAGCGGTGCGGAATTTGCCATCCTTGACCCATTCCTTGCGGCCAGTGGCGGCGCAGAGGCGCTCGAACTCGCCGTCATCCCAGCACGACAGCACGATCCATTGGTCGTCCCTACAGGGATACGCGTTGTGCGGCGCTGCCACCGGATCGGCATTGCCGGCGCGTTCGACCACGCGGCCATTGGCGTGGTAATCGTAGAGGGCGCCGGCCAGGAAGGTGCAGCCGCACTCGTATTGGGAGACATCGATATAGCAACCCTTGCCGGTGCGACGGCGCTCGTCGAGGGCGGCGAGGATGGCCGGGGCGCCGACCAGCGCGGCGACGAAGTCGATATAGGGCCCGTAGAGGAGCTGGGGCGAGCCATCGGCGAACCCGGTGAGGCCGCAGAAGCCGGCCAGGGCCGAGAGCTGGGACCCGAAGCCCCCGGTGGCGGCCCGCGGTCCGGTCTGGCCCATGTTGCAGGTGGACAGCATGACCAAGCCCGGGTTGGACTTGCGCAACACCTCATAACCGAGGCCGATGCGCTCGATGACGCCGGGACGCATGTTCTCGATCAGCACGTCGGCCCAGTCCGACAACCTGCGGGCGAGCTCGATTCCGCCCGGCTTCTTCACGTCCACGGTGACCGCGTACTTGGAGTCGTTGAAGTAGGAGAAGCAGCCGCTCCGGTTCATGCCCTTCCTGCCGTCCTTGAAGGGCGGGTACTGGAGCCGGAAGCCGTCGGGACGGTCCCGCGCCTCGACGTGGATCACCTTGGCGCCGTAATTGGCCAGGATCTTGCCGATCCACGGGCCGGCCGCGTAGCCGCCGACCTCGATGACCTTGATCCCGTCGAGGGCCTGGGGAACGCCAGTCATCGCCCGTCCGCCGTGCCGCTGGCAATGAGACCTTCGACCTCGTCCTTGCCGAATCCGAACTCGGCCAGTACTTCCCGGGTGTGCTGGCCGGGGTCGGGAGCGGGAAGCCGCGTGCGCAGCCTGTTGCCGTCGATGAGGGCAAAACCGCCGACGTGGCGCTCGCTCCGGCCGTCCGGCCCGGGCAGATCCTGCCAGAACCCGCGGGCCTCGAGCTGGGAGTCCTGGGCGATGTCGCCGACGTTGTTGACGGGATAGCCCAGCATCTCGCGCTCGAACGCGCCCTGCAGGAACTCGGCCTTGGTGATGGTGAGGAAGAAGCGCCCAATCGGCTGCTCGATGGCGTCGACCTCGGCCTGGGTGGTCTGGGTCGGATCGAAGCTGGCCCAGTCGATCTCCGCGAGCACGCCGAGATCGGCGCCGGCCTCCCGCATCCACGCCAAGAGGCCCTCGTTGGTGCGCCGTCCGGCGACCCCGCCGTAGATGATGAAGTTGAGGTAGCCGTCCTTGCACGGCCAGAACACCCGGTACTTAGCGCCGTGGATCGAGCGCCCCGTCATGAACGCGCCGGCCCGGCTGGGATTGATGCCCTGCATGTCCCAGTAGGCCGGGGAAAACGCGATGGAAGCGATGACCGCGGCCTGGGCGGACACGTCCACGTGGTCCCCGGTGCCTGTTGTGGAGCGCCGGGTAAGGGCCACCAGTGCACCTACGGTCGCCTGGGCGGCGGCCCAGCCGTAGGACTGGGGGAAGGTCACCCGCAAGGGCGTCTCGCCGGGCTCGCCGGCGAGGGACATGGCGCCGCCCGCCGCCATCAGCTCGATGTCGGAGGCGAGCCACCGGGCCCGCGGCCCGCCGCGTCCGAAGGGCGTGATGGAAACGTGGATGAGCCCGGGATTCCGGGCCCGAAGTGCGGCCGGGTCGAACAGAGCCGCGAGCTCGCTGCCGGGCAGCGCGGTCTCCAGCAGGAAGTCGGCCTTGGCGGCTAGCCTACGGAACGCCTCGCGGCCGGAATCGCTCTCGAGATCGAGGGATATCAAACGCTTGTTGACGTTGTTGGCGCGCCAGCCGGGATCGTCCAGCGCGGTGCCCGGCGGTTCCAGCTTGATGACATCGGCGCCGAGATCGGCGAGGAAGCGCCCCGTGAGCCAGCCCATCTGGTCGGTGCAATCGAGAACCCGATAGGGTCCGAGCATCGGGTGCGTCTCCCTCGCTCCTCCGTCCTAGCGGCCGGTCTTGGCCAGCGACAGGACCCAGCCGGTCATGTGGGACCGCATTTTCGCGATCTGCTCCGCGGTGAAGAAATCCTCGGGCTTGACCTTGTCCACCGGGTAGACCGGCCTGTGGAAGTCCTGCTCGTAGCCGTAGGGGACGGTGGCGTCGATCCCCATGCCGCCCTCGAACTCGGTGTTGGCCGCCGTCCACTGTTTCTCGCCGGCGGTCATGCGCTCGGCCGGCATGAAGGTCTGGCCGCGCCCGCCCGGCAACGGGTTGAGGATGTCCGTCTTGGGGTTCACCCGCGTCGTCAGGCACCACATGATGTCGTCCATGGAGTAGATGTCGACATCTTCGCTGACGGCGATGGCGAGTCGCATGCCCTGCGAGCAGGACAGGATCGCGGACAGGAAGTTGCGCTGCCAGCCTTCCTCGATCCGGTTGCGCTTCTTCACCTGGAAGATGCACCCGCCCCAGTCGGTCATGCAGTAGGGAATGTGGACATTCTGGATGATGCCGGGCTGGAGCCGCTCGCACAGCGCGTAGATGGCGGACTCGCGGACCGAGGTGTCGATGTTGGCGTCGTCGGAGGTGTGGACCCCGAGCGGGAAGATGATGGGCCGGCTCTCGCGCTTGCGCATGGTGATCGCGGTCACGTGGAAGGTCGGTGCCCGATAGGCCTTGCCCATGTATCCCGCCCATTCGGGGTGGAAGAAGTACTTGCCCTGGGTCTGGGCGTCCTCGGATTCCTTGGTTTCGTAGCGCTTGTCGCGCGGATAAAGGTAACCTTCGAGCACGTATTCGGAATCGGCGATGGTGTAAGCGTCGATCGTTCGGCACTTGACGATGCGCACCGGGGTTCCCTGGACCGCACCGGCGATGCCGATCTCGTCGCAGCCCTTGGGCAGCAGCGCGTAGTCGAACCCGGCGCCGGCCACGAACGTGCACGCGGGCGGGACTCCGAAGCACATGCTCAGCGGGATCGGCTTCTCGTCCTTGTAGTGCTTGGTCATGACCTGCCACATGTGGGAACCGGGTGAGATCTGGAAGGTGCCCACGTTGCCCCAGCGGAAGTTCATGCGGTTGTAGCCGATGTGGCTACCACCGTCGAAATAGTCTCCGATCACGCAGGAGATGCCGGAGCCGATCGTAAGCTCGGATTCCAGATCCGTGTGGCGGATCGCGGTGATGTACTTGTTGACGTCGAGATCGTCGGTGATGACCTCCTCCTGTGCCGGGGCCTCGTCCTGGGATATCTCCACGGCCTTCAGGGGATGGTCGATGGCGTGGGCGACCTTCCGCACGCGCTCCTGCGAATCCTTCCAGCCGAACATCTTCTCGACGACGCGGATATCGCCGAACAGGTTGGTGATGGCGCGCGCATGGGGCTTGTTCTTGACGTTGTTGAACAGGATCACGGGGCCGCCGTCGAAATGCTTCTGAAGACCTGTGATCTCGAGGTCCGGATTGACCTCCTTGTCGGTCTCGATCAGATCGCCCTCCGCCTTGAGGAATTCCAAGGCGTTGCGCAAGTTGGTGATGTCATTGGTCATGGTGCGGTTCCCGATTGCTTCCCATGTTGATATCCAGTGGTCGTGAGCGAGGACGACTGCGGCACCATTGCCGGCGCACGGCTGAGGCGGTTCCGCCTTGTTCCGTCCATCGTTGCGCTAAGCGCCTCATTGATCGGCGATGGCGACGCGCAGCCTTTCGTCCTCGAGGTACGGGGTCTCGTCGATGAATTTGCCCATTTTCGACTTGGCGCCCGTCTTGGCCAGCGCCTGGAGATAGATCTCGTGCACCTTGGGATGCTGGTCCTCGTACTCGACCTGGTTACCGCCGTCGCGCACGTTGACGTCCATCCCGAGCCACACCTGCTTTTTCTCGGCCAGGGTGGGGTAGCGCAGGCTGCCCATGGCGATGGCCAGGTAGCGCGCCGGATACGGGCTGGTGTTGAAGTGCTGGTGGAACATCCCGTCCGGCGGGGCGAACACGACCCCGTGATCCCAGTCGACGCGCACCAGGTCCTTTTCGAAATCGTACCAGAGAAGCGAATAGCCCGTGCCCGTGCAGCACATGACATGGAAGTCCGCGCCGTGCCGATGCCCTTTCTTATAGGTTCCCACCGGCATCTCGGAACAGTGGGCGTGGATGGTGCCGTCGGCCAGGGAGAACATGATGTTCGATCCGCCCGCGCCGCGCTTGTCCCATTTCTGGAGCTCGAACTTGTCGAGGGCGGGAACGAAGTTGGTCTCCCACATGTGCCGGCCCGGCATCTTGGGGATCAACTCGCCGTCGCCGGCGAAGTAATCGACGTCCCCCTCGCGCTCGGGGAATTTCGCGTCGTTCCTGAAGACGAAGTCGCTGTTCCGGTAGAGGTTGATGACAAGGGGGAGGTTGTTGCAGGAATAGAGCCGGGCCCGCTCGGAGCCCGATCCGTTGAAATGCTGGTACTTGCAATTGAGGGGCAGAGCGAACAGGCTCTTTGGTCCCCATTCGAAGCTGTGGGTCTTGCCGTTCGTGGACTCGACGGTCGTCGAGCCGTGGCCGTCGATGACATAGAAGACTTCCTCGAAGATGTGCTTCTGAGGCTCGGTCTTGGCGCCGGGCGGCAGGTCGATCACATAGATGGCAATGAAATCGCCGCGCCCCTTGAGGTGGACGAAGGCGCCCTCCACGCCCATCCGTGACCACGGCTTCGTCTCCACCGTCTTCAAATCCACCCCGAAATCCTCGACCACCGGGATTCCTTCCTGTTCGGTCCAGTCGAGGTAGGGATCGACGAGGAACTTCTCATCGGCCAGTTTGGTGACTTCGGGGGAAATCTCGGCTGCCATTGGCTATGCCTCCTCGCAATACGGGCGGTGAATCGTAACGGCAATCATTGGTGACATTGCGGCTCGCGTGAACCAGGGGATGCGTTTGCACGCATGCGTCCCGGATACGTTGCGCTTGCGCGGCTGTGCCGAATTGCAGCCTCCCGCTCCATGATATTCCAATATTGCTTTGCGCCAAGCTCTTAACATCGGGGTGATATACGTCAATTAGAATTTTCCTATATGTGATTGACAGTTTCGTTATATTGCTTGGTTTTTACCCCCGAACGCGCCCGTGATGCGCCCCAAGGCCGAGGATGGCCTTGGCCGCGAAGGCCTGGTCGCCGGTGAACACCGAGGCCGCGAGCGAGCCGGCGCTGGTGTTCCGGGAACGGCCGGGTCACGCCTCGGCTGCCGATTCGGCCAGGCCTTCAAGCCAGTCCTTCCGGCCCTGCACCGCGAGCCGCTGGTGGTAGAAGGCGAGGCCGCGAAGCCCGCCGAGCTCCTCGCCGCCGCCGGCCCGGCCCGGGCCCCCATGCACGCACATGGGCATGACGTTGCCGTGGCCGGTCTGGGATTTCCCGACGCTGTCGTCGACCACCAGAACGCGCCCGTGATGCGCCCCGAGGCCAAAGACGGCCTTGACCGCGAAGGCCTGGTCGCCGGTGAACACCGAGGCCGCGAGCGAGCCGGCGCCGCGCGATGCCAGGGCGAAGGCCTCGGCAGGGTCGCCATAGGGCATCACCGTGCACACCGGACCGAACGCCTCGACCTCATGAACCGCCTGGGCACCGGCCGGATCATCGCAGCGCAGCAGCGTCGGCGGGACGAAGCAGCCCTTTTCCACGTCGGCATCGACGGGATCCAGCGCCCCGCCGCCCAGCACGGTCCGGGCCTCCGTCCGCAGCCGTCCGATCGCCTCGATCACTGCCGCCTGCTGGGACTTGGTGACCACCGGCCCCATAGTCACCGTTTCGTTGCGCGGGTTGCCGACCACGACCTTGCCGAGGCGCGATTCGAGCGCACCGGTGACGTCGTCGATGGCGCCCTTGGGGACGAGGGCCCGCCGGATGGCTGTGCACTTCTGGCCGGCTTTCTGGATCATCTCGCGCACCACCTCGCGGACGAACAGGTCGAATTCGGGGCTGTCGGCTCTGCCGTCGGGCCCGAGGATGCTCGCATTCAGGCTGTCGGCCTCCACGTTGAGCCGAACCGCGCTCTCGATGACCCTGGGATGTGCGCGCAGCGCGTGGGCGGTTCCCGCCGACCCGGTGAAGGCGATGGCATCCTGGCCGGTGATATGGTCGGTGAGGTCGCGGGCGGCGCCGCAAACGAGGGACAGGGCGCCGTCGGGCAAGATGCCCGCGTCGATCACGTCCTTGACCATGCGGTGGGAGAGCAGCGCCGTCGCCGTCGCCGGCTTGGCCAGCACGGGGACGCCCGACAGCAGCGCCACCGCGGCTTTCTCCCATAGCCCCCAGGATGGAAAGTTGAACGCGTTGATATGGATCGCTACGCCTTCGATCGGGACCGACAGGTGCATGGCCTGAAACGCCTCGTCGCGCGAGAGGCGGTCGAAGCGGCCATCCCGGAGATACCGCGCCCCGCCCAGACCTTCGCCGAGGCGGGAATAGAACTTCACGGTACCGATGCCGCCGTCGATGTCGAAGGCGGCGTCGGCCTTGGTGGCCCCGGAATTGGCGACCGCGATCTCGAAATAGCTGTCGCGGTTGGCCGTGAGCGTGTCGGCGATGCCCTTGAGGAGATTCGCGCGTTCATTGAATGTCATCGCCCTCAGGACCGGCCCCGCCGTCTTCCGCGCATGGGCCATGGCCGCGGCAATGTCGATCCCGGCGGTGGAGGCACGGGCCAGTTCCTCGCCGGTCACCGGATCGACCAGCGCGGCGCCTTCGTCGGTGCCCTCCACCCATTTGCCGCTTACGTAGCTCGCAAGTTTCATGGTTCTCCCCTGTGTACGGATTTGGCACCCGGGTAGTGTCCGTATTGGTTGCCCAGCATAACGAACAAGGGCCTCACCGGCAAACCGCGCCGGCCGAGCCCGGCTGCTCTGGAAGGCGGCTGTCTACGGAGGGCTGGCACGTTCGCCGCGGCCATTGACATACCGGGCATGAATGGTCGAAACAAGTATCGGGTAGATCGACCAGCCACGGATTACCGGGGCATTTCCGCCCCGCGGAGCGCGGGCAGGACGGGACGGGTTTCACATGTCGGAGTCCGAGACGGGAGACGGTGCGGCCCTCCAGGGGACGGTCACGGCCATTTGCACCCGCCACCGCAATCGTCCCGACACGCTCATCGAGATCCTCCACGAAGTCCAGGATCAGGTGGGCTTCATCCCGGAAGATGCGGTGGGCCAGATCGCCCTCGCGCTCAATCTGACGCGGGCCGAGGTCCACGGCGTGATCACCTTCTATCACGACTTTTTCCGCGCCCCTCCGGGCCGCCACGTGATCCGCATGTGCCGGGCCGAGTGCTGCCAGGCTTCGGGCTGCGAGTCGTTGGCCGCGCATGCGGAGAAGGTGCTCGGGGCGAAATTCGGGACCACCACCGCCGACGGCGCGTTCACCTTGCGGTCGGTCTACTGCCTGGGCAACTGCTCCCTCGGGCCTTCCGTCCTGGTCGGTGAGCGGCTGTACGGCCGTGTGGATGCGGCGCGGTTGGACGAGATCCTGGGGGAGTTGAGAAAGGATGCATCTGCGTGAGCGATGCTCCCGTCAACGTCTTTGTTTCCTGCGATGCCGCCGCCCTTTCGGTTGGTGCCGAGGCGGTGGCGGGCGCTGTCGCGGCCGAGGTGGAGAGGCGCGATGTTGCCGTGCGGATCGTGCGCAACGGCTCGCGCGGACTTCTCTGGCTCGAACCATTGGTCGAGGTGGCAACGAAGACAGGCCGTTTTGCCTACGGACCGGTCGGCGCTGGCGACGTTCCAGGCTTGTTCGATGCCGGGTTTCTCGAAGGCCGCGATCACCGCCTCGGCCACGGTCCGACCGAGGAGATCCCCCTCCTGAAGCGTCAGACGCGGCTCACCTTCTCCCGTTGCGGGGCGATCGACCCGCTTTCGATCGAGGATTTCAAGGCACATAGCGGGTTCGCCGGGCTGGAGCGGGCGGTTTCGATGACGCCGGCCGAGATCGTCGCCGAGGTGGCCGAATCGGGACTGAGGGGTCGCGGTGGGGCCGGGTTCCCTACCGGGATCAAGTGGCGGACGGTCCTGGAAACCGAGGCCGACCGCAAATATCTCGCCTGCAATGCCGACGAGGGCGACAGCGGCACATTCGCCGATCGCATGCTCATGGAGGGCGATCCCTTCACCCTGCTGGAGGGTATGGCCATCGCCGCCCTCGCCACCGGCGCGACCCACGGCTACATCTACATCCGCTCGGAGTACCCCCACGCCATCCGCACCATGAAGCGCGCCATCGCCGCCGCCACGGAGGCCGGCTATCTTGGCCCCGACGTCGCAGGCAGCGGGAGGGCCCTGACCCTCGAGGTGCGCAAGGGCGCGGGCGCCTATATCTGCGGCGAGGAGACCTCGATGCTCGACAGCATCGAGGGCCGCCGCGGCATGGTTCGGGCGAAGCCCCCGATTCCGGCGCATAAGGGCTTGTTCGGGAAGCCGACCCTGGTCAACAACGTGCTCAGCTTCGCGGCGGTCCCCCTCATCATCGAGAGGGGCGGAGCCTTCTACAAGGGTTTCGGAACCGGCCGTTCCCGCGGCACCCAGCCGTTTCAGCTCGGGGGAAACATCAAGCGGGGAGGGCTGTTCGAACTGCCCTTCGGCGTCACCCTGGGCGAGTTGGTGGAGGAGATCGGGGACGGCACGCGAAGCGGCCGGCCGGTGCGGGCGGTGCAGGTGGGTGGCCCGCTCGGCGCCTATCTCCCTGTTTCCAAATTCGATTTGCCCCTGGACTACGAGGCGCTGGCGGCGGCCGATGCCCTTCTCGGTCACGGCGGCGTCGCGGTCTTCGACGATACCGTCAACATGGCGGCCCAAGCCAAATTCTCCATGGAATTCTGTGCCTTGGAGTCCTGTGGCAAGTGCACGCCATGCCGTATCGGATCGACCCGGGGGGCCGAGGTCATTGGACGGATCATGGCGGGAACGAATCGTGAAAAAAACCTTCGGCTCCTCGAAGACCTTTGTGAAATAATGGTTGATGGATCCCTTTGCGCGCTGGGCGGGCTGACGCCGCTGCCGGTGAGGAGCGCGCTGGCCCATTTCCCGGAAGACTTCCGTGCCGCGCCCCGACGGGCGGCCGGGTGACACCAGGAAGGCAGGCTTAACATGGCGCTTATCAAGGAGACCGATTTCGGGACGCCGCGAAGCGGTTCCGGGACCGCGGTGACGCTTGAGATCGACGGCCGGGCCGTGGCCGTGCCGGCGGGAACCTCGGTCATGCGCGCCGCCGCCGAGATTGGGACCGAGATTCCGAGGCTGTGCGCGACCGACAGCCTGGAGGCGTTCGGGTCGTGCCGGTTGTGCCTGGTGGAGATCGAGGGCGCCAAGGGGGTGCCCGCGTCCTGCACCACCCCGGTGGCCGAGGGCATGAAGGTCCGCACCCAGAGCGAGCGGCTCGAGCGGCTGCGCCGGGGCGTGATGGAGCTCTATATCTCGGACCACCCGCTCGACTGCCTCACCTGCGCCGCCAACGGCGATTGCGAGCTCCAGGACATGGCCGGCGTCGTCGGCCTGCGGGAGGTCCGCTACGGCTATGACGGGGCCAACCACCTCGACGCCGAGGTCGACGACTCCAACCCCTATTTCAGCTTCGATCCCGCGAAATGCATCGTCTGCTCGCGCTGTGTGCGGGCCTGCGAGGAGGTCCAGGGGACCTTCGCGCTGACCATCGACGGGCGCGGGTTTGCGTCCAAGGTGGCGGCCAGCGCCGACGATGATTTCCTCGATTCCGAGTGCGTGTCCTGCGGCGCCTGCGTGCAGGCCTGCCCCACAGCAACCCTCATGGAGAAATCCATCTACGAGCACGGCCAGCCCGAGCACAGCGTGCTGACCACCTGCGCCTATTGCGGCGTCGGCTGCTCGTTCAAGGCCGAAATGCAGGGGGACCAGGTGGTGCGGATGGTGCCCTACAAGGACGGCGGGGCCAACGAGGGCCACTCCTGCGTCAAGGGGCGCTTCGCCTGGGGCTACGCCACCCACAAGGACCGCGTGCTGAAGCCCCTGATCCGCGAGCGGATCACCGATCCGTGGCGCGAGGTGGACTGGGACGAGGCCATCGCCTTCACCGCCGAGCGGTTCCAGGCGATCCAGGAGAAACATGGCCGCAGTGCCATCGGCGGCATCACGTCATCGCGCTGTACCAACGAGGAGGTGTTCGTCATCCAGAAGATGGTGCGGGCGGCGTTCCGCAACAACAACGTGGACACCTGTGCCCGCGTCTGCCATTCACCGACGGGCTACGGCCTCAAGCAGACCTTCGGCACCTCCGCCGGTACCCAGCACTTCAAGAGCGTCGAGAAGGCCGACGTCATCATCGTGATCGGCGCCAATCCCACCGACGCCCATCCGGTGTTCGCCTCGCGCATGAAGCGGCGGCTGCGCCAGGGCGCGAGGCTCATCGTCATCGACCCGCGCCGCATCGACCTCGTGCGCATGCCTCACGTTCAGGCGGCCCATCACCTGCAGCTTAGGCCCGGCACCAACGTCGCGGTCATCAATGCCTTGGCCCACGTCATCGTCACCGAGGGCCTGGTCGATCGTGCGTTCGTCGAGGAGCGCTGCGAGGGGGAGGATTTCGAGCGCTGGGCCGAATTCATCAGCGAGGCGCGCAACTCCCCCGAGGCCCTGGAGGAGGTGACCGGGGTTCCCGCCGCCGAGGTGCGCGCCGCCGCCCGCCTCTATGCCACCGCGGGCAATGGCGCGATCTATTACGGCCTCGGCGTCACCGAGCACAGCCAGGGATCGACCATGGTCATGGGCATGGCCAATCTGGCCATGGCTACCGGCAACATCGGGCGCGAGGGGGTGGGCGTCAATCCGCTGCGCGGGCAGAACAACGTGCAGGGCTCCTGCGACATGGGTTCGTTCCCCCACGAGTTCTCGGGCTACCGGCACGTCTCCGACGATACCGTGAGGCACCTGTTCGAGGAGGCTTGGCACAAGGAGCTCGACCGCGAGCCTGGCCTGCGCATCCCCAACATGCTGAACGCCGCGCTCGAGGGGACCTTCAAGGGCATGTTCATCCAGGGCGAGGATCTCGCCCAGTCCGATCCCAACACCAAGCACGTGATCGAGGCGCTGGAAGCCATGGAGCTGGTGGTGGTTCAGGACCTGTTCCTGAACGAGACGGCGGCCTACGCCCACGTGTTCCTGCCGGGCACCTCGTTCCTCGAGAAGGACGGCACCTTCACCAACGCCGAGCGGCGGATCAACCGCGTCCGCCCGGTGATGCCGCCCAAGCAGGGCCTCTCCGAGTGGGAGACCGTGTGCCGCCTCAGCGCGGCCATGGGCTATCCCATGGACTACGGCTCGGCGGCCGAGATCATGGACGAGATCGCCCGCGTGACGCCCACCTTCAAGGGCGTGAGCTTCGCGAAGCTCGACCGGCTGGGCTCGGCGCAATGGCCGGTCACCGACGAGGCTCCGGAGGGTACGCCGGTCATGCATATCGGCAAGTTCGTGCGCGGCAAGGGGCGCTTCATGCTCACCGATTTCGTGCCGACGCCGGAGCGGGCCAACCGCTCGTTCCCATTGGTCCTGACGACCGGCCGTATCCTCAGCCAGTACAACGTCGGCTCCCAGACGCGGCGCACGTTGAACAACACCTGGCACAAGAAGGACGTCCTTGAGATACATCCCCACGATGCCGAGGTTCGCGGCATCGAGCATGGCGACCTCGTGCTGATCTCGAGCCGGATCGGGGCCACGACCCTGCCCGCCGATGTCACCGAACGGGTGCCGCCCGGTGTCGTCTACACCACGTTCCATCATCCGGTGACCGGCGCCAACGTGGTCACCACCGAATTCTCGGACTGGGCCACGAACTGCCCGGAATACAAGGTCACCGCGGTCCAGGTCGTGCGCTCCAACCAGCAGTCCGACTGGCAGCGGGAGTGGGAGGCTCGCGAGAGCGAGCACAAGCGCGTGGCGGCGGGTCCAGCGGAGTAACGGCATGGCGGCGACAGGTTCCACCAGGGCGATGCGGGAGGGCACGCGTCGGCGCCAAGTCGCCTCGGTCCCGGTGACCGTGCTGGTGCAGGGCGCGAACCGTGGCCGCAAGCAATGGCAGCTTGCCGAGGAAGTGCCGGTCAATCTCGCCTATAACGGCCGTCCCCATGTGGTGATGATGGCGACGCCGGCGGACCTCGAGGATTTCGCCCGCGGCTTCTCGCTTTCCGAGGGCGTGCTCGCCTCCCTCGATCTCATTCGCGACATTTCGGTCGAAGTGGTCGAGGGCGGCATCATGGTGAATGTCTTGACTGTACCGCGCGCCCAGGTGGTGCGAGAACGGCAGGCGCGGTCTCTGGAGGGCCGGTCCGGCTGCGGCCTGTGCGGGATGCAGCGGCTGGACCAGGTGGTGCGCAAGGTCCGTCCGGTTAGGGCCGGATTTGCCGTGGACGCCACTGCGGTGGCGCGGGCGTTCGACTCGCTCCCGGCAAGGCAGGCCATGAACCGCATCAATCGCTCGGTTCATGGGGCCGCGTGGTGCGACGCGGCCGGGAGGATTCTCCTGCTCCGGGAAGACGTGGGCCGCCACAACGCGCTGGACAAACTCATCGGCGCGCTGACCGTGTCGAGAATCGACCCGTCCGCGGGGTTCGCCGTGATGACCAGCCGCTGCTCGTTCGAGCTCGTCCAGAAGGCGGCTGCTGTCGGTATTCCGTGTCTCGCGACGGTTTCGGCGCCGACCTCCCTGGCGCTGGATCTGGCGCGGCGGGCGGGCATGGTGTTGGCCACATTGTCGCCGGAGGGGGTTGTCCTGTTCGAGGCCCAGGGGTCGGCGTAGGACGACGATGACCGTTCGCGACATCGTGCGCATGGCCAACCAGATCGCGGATTTCTTCAAGCCCTACCCCCGGGAGCAGGCGGTCCGCGACACCGCGGCCCATCTCCGCAACTTCTGGGATCCGCGCATGCGGCGCCAGCTCGCGGAGCACGTGGCCGCGGGTGGCGATGGCCTGTCCGAGATCGCGCTGGAGGCGGCGCGCAGCCTCGAGACGGAGCGGTGACGATGCCCTTCGGGCCGTTACCCCCGCGAGCCTTGGCTTGGGCGCGTCGGGACACCACATTTGATTCGCGGCGAATTGCCGGCCGTCACCGGGCCAAGGCGCCCGGCACCGGGGCCATCGTGGTCGTGGGTCTGTGGACGCGTACGCCGTGTTGAGTGTATAAGCCCGCAGGCCTGGACGGCGAGTCGAGTGGTGCGGAGATTGGTATGGCCGAGATCGAGCTCGAAGTCACCGAAGTGAAGGAGCTGACGCCGAACATCAAGATGTTCGAGTTCGTCGCGGCCGGTGGCGGCGAGCTGCCCCCGTTCGAGGCCGGCGCCCATATCGACGTCCGGATGGGCAACGGGCTGACCCGGTCCTACTCACTCGCCAACGACCCCAGGGAGCGGAACCGGTACGTCACGGCAATCCTCCGGGAAGGCGCGGGGCAGGGTGGATCCAAGTGGATGCACGAGAACGTCAGTGTCGGAGACGTCCTCAAATCCTCGGAGCCGTCCAACAACTTCCGGCTGGTCGAGGACGCCGATATCTCGCTTCTCCTCGCGGGCGGCATCGGCATCACTCCGATCCTGGCCATGGGCCATCGGCTGAAGGCACTGGGCAAGCCCTATCATCTCCATTACTGCACGCGATCGCCCGAGGAGACGGCCTTCATGGAGGAGGTCAAGGACGTGTTCGGCGAGAGCGTCACCTTCCATCACGACGGCGGCGACCCCTCGAAGGGAATCAAGCTCAAGGAGGTCTTCGGATCGCGCCCCCACGGGGCCCATCTCTACGTATGCGGCCCCGGCGGACTATTGCGCGCGGCGCGGGAGGTGACGACGCACTGGCCCGAGGGGACGGTCCACTTCGAGCTGTTCTCCAGCGCCCGGACCGAGCAGGAGGCGGCCAAGATCGCCTCGCGCACGAACGAGGAATTCGAGATCGAATTGGCGCGGAGCGGGATCACGCTCACCGTGCCCGCCGACAAGTCGATCCTCGACGTGCTTCTCGATAATAATTTCGGCGTTCCCTACGCGTGCGAGGAGGGCTGGTGCGGGGCCTGCACGATCGGTCTCCTGGGTGGCAAGCCGGACCATCGCGACGAATTTCTCTCCGACAAGGAGAAGGAAGAGAACACCAAGATGCAGGTCTGCGTCTCGCGGGCCATGCCCGGCGAGAAACTGATCCTCGACATGTAATCGCGGACACGTGAAACACGAAAGGGCGGCTCTATCGGGCCGCGCTTTTTTTATTCTCTAACGGGTGCCGAAGTAGGGGCCTCATATTCACCTAATTGTTTGCGGCCGATCCATTCAATTGCGCCCGTTTGTATGGTGAGGTGCCCATTAACGGCATTACAGATTTCAAGCAGCCGTAGCCCAAGGAGGAAAGTAGCCAATCCAATTGCTAGGAGAATTGTTGCTGTCTCGTCGATCAAGCCTGAACGATAGAAAAGCAAAAGGCCGATAAACAATACGGGGCAAGTTATTAGAAACCACTTGAACGAACTTGAATTTTCGCGGTCAACACGTTCACGCAATTTCCGAAGCTCTTCACCATATTCTGGATCATGTTGAAGTGGCATGATGGGAATCCTCCCGAATAGTCGATGAGCTAAAGAACTGGGTTTAAACGATTTTTTACGTCGCCGGCCGCCAGGCCCAGCCGCCGCTTTCGAGATTCTCCTTGACCACCGCGCGCATGACCTCGCGGATCGCCGTGGTGGCCTTGGAGGCGGGCCGCTTCGCCGAATAGACCAGATACATGTTGCGCGAGAGCGTGGGGCGCTCGAACCGGCGCGCGTGCACCCGCCCGTCCTCGATGTCCCGCTTGACCGCTCCCAGCGGCAGGATCGCGTGGCCGATGTTCTTGGCGACCATTTCCTTGATGGCGATGACCGAATTGATCTCGAGGGCAAGCCGGATCTGGATGCCCTTGGCACTCGCCGCCTCCTCCACCAGGGACCGGAGCCCCGAGGATGCGCTGGGCAGGATGAGTGGCAGCGAGGCGATCTCGGCGAGCCGTGCCGTCCTGCCGGCCTGCTCGCCGCCCGCGCCCGGACTGATGAGGCACAGGTCCTCGGTCACGAGGGGTTCGCATTCGAGCCCCTGAACGGCGGAGGGATTGTAGGAGAAGGCGAGGTCGAGGCGGTCGTTCTCCACCCATTCCATGAGATCCTCGCTCATGCCGTCCACGATCGACAGCGACACGTCGGGATAATCCCTGCGGCAACGCTCGACGAGCTGGGTGGACAGGATCAGGTTGAGGGTGGGCGTCACGCCGACCGCGATCTTGCCGTGCGGCGGGCCGGACAGGTCCGTGACGGACAGTCGGGCCCGCTCGATCTGGCGCAGGATGATCGTCGCGTGTTCCCGCAGTACCAGGCCCGCCTCGGTCGGGATCACGCCGCGGGAGTGCCGGTTGAGGAGCTTGACCCCGAGCTCGTCCTCGAGCTTCCGGATCTGCAGACCCAAAGCCGGCTGGGCCACGTGCAGATAGGCCGCCGCCTTGCTGAAGCTCTTCAGCTCGGCGATGCGGAGAAAGTACTGGAGCTGCCGGATAGTCATTTTTCTGATCCATTTTAGAGCCGATATATCGATTTTGTCTATATTCCCCCCTCTTCCGAGATTGCCGGGCGTTGGCGGTGAAACGTCGCCCTTCGTGGCCTATGCGGGAAGAAGCACACCGAGGACAGGGGCGCCGCATCCTCGATCGAAAGTCCCAGCGAGTTCGCGCGGACCGGCCTGTGGCTCCTCGCTATCCTTCCCGCAGTCCGGCTGTTGGGATATGTGATCGGCATTCCCCTCTATCTCCTGGCGTATATCAGGGCGCATGGGGAATCCTGGATGACTTCGGTCACGCTTGCGGGCGGCGCCCTCCTCGTCACCTAATTTGGTGCTCAAGGAATTCCTGAGGGTGCCCTTGCCCGTCTGGCCCTTGGGATTCGGCTGACCCGGGGAGCCGGGAATCGACTCGAAATCACTTGGCTTTCTTGGGACAATGCCGCCGAAGGCACGTCGCCGCGGGCCCCGTGCGAATAATGGCGGGGCACAGGAACGGGGCCGGCGGCGATATCAGCGGAGAGACACGCCATGACCTCCGAGGCGATCATTCCCAACGAGCTTCCTCCCGTCCACGCCCGTCTTCTGATCGGTGGCGAATGGGTGGACGGCGCCACCCGAATCGAGGTTCGGAACCCCGCGCGTCCCGCGGAGATCGTGGGCAGCGCGGTTCAATGCGGCACCGATGACATCGACGCCGCGGTCGGCGCCGCCAAGGCCGCGCAGCCGGCCTGGGCGGCCCTGGGCTACCGAGCCCGCGCTGCCGTCATCGCCGACGCCCTTGACCGATTGGAGAAGGAGCAGGACGAACGCGCCACCCTCTACAGCCGTGAGAACGGCAAGACCATCGCCGAGGCCAAGGGCGAGCTCAGAAGCGTCTGCGCACGCCAGCGGCTGACCCTCGAGCTGGTGGAGGAGCTCGAGGCGGAGCGGCTCCTGACCGACGAGATCGGCCGCACTTTCGTCAGCCAGATACCCTACGGGGTGGTCGTCTCCATCGTGCCCTGGAACGCGCCGGTGGCGCTCGCCTTCATGCAGATCATCCCGGCGCTGTTGGCGGGCAATGCGGTGGTGGTCAAGCCACCGGAGAGCTGCCCGCTCACCCTGACGCGGTCGGTGGAGATGATCGCCGGGCTGTTCCCCCCCGGCGTCCTCAATCTGGTCACCGGTCTTCCGGCGGAGATCGGGGACCGGCTGACCGGCCATCCCGACGTCGACAAGATCGCCTTCACCGGGTCGATTCCGTCCGCCCGACATATCATGTCCAATGCGGCACAGACCATTAAGGGCATGACGCTGGAACTCGGCGGCAACGATCCGGCCGTCGTGCTTGACGACGTCGACCTATCGGAAAAGACGATGGATCGGATGACGGGGGCGGTGTTCCGCATGACTGGGCAGGTCTGCATGGCGATCAAGCGGATCTACGTGCCGGAGGAAATGCAGGATCGCTTCGTGGATGCCTTCGCGAAGGCCGCGGACAAGGTGGTAGTGGGCGAAGGGACCCGGCCCAAGGTCACGATGGGACCAATGCACCTGGAGAAGGGCCTGATCAGGGCCCGCGGCCTCCTGGACGATGCGGAGAAACGCGGGGCGAATCTGCTGCGCGTGGGCAGGATCGACGACATGGAGACCTTCGAGGAAGGCTGGTTCATGCAACCGACCATCGTCACGGACATTGATGACGAGGCGCCTCTGATGACTGAGGAGCAGTTCTGCCCGGCTCTGCCGATCGCGACCTACCGTGATATCGATGACGCCGTGGCACGGGCCAACGACACGGTCTACGGTCTCGGCGGGTCGGTATGGGGCAAGGACGTGGATCGGGCCGTGAGCGTTGCACGGCGCATCGAGTCCGGCACCGTCTGGATCAACACCCACGGGACCGAATCCGTCAATCGCCGCGCGCCCTACGGCGGCATCAAGCAGTCGGGCATCGGCCGGCGGGCCGGGATCGAGGGCATGCGCGAATATCTGCAGTACAAGACCATCCGGACCTACGAGAACTGAGCGGCGGTTCACGATTCGCTGCGAGGCCTGAGGGACCAGCGTCCCCCTGACACGGGAGAGGAAAATGACTCCGAGAGGGAGAGTGGCTTTGCTTGGGCTGGCTTGTATCGTCGCCAGTGCGGGCACGGCGCCACCGGCCGCGGCCGACGCGGTCAGCGATTTCTACAAGGGCAAGACCGTCACGGTGTTCATCGGATATGCCGCCGGCGGAGGGTATGACAGCTATGCGCGCATGCTGGCTCGCCACATGGGTCGCCACGTTCCCGGCAGCCCCAATATGGTGCCGAGGAACATGACCGGCGCCGGCTCGATCGTCCTCGCGAACGCCCTGTACAACTCCCTGCCCCAGGATGGCACCGGCATCGGCGCCATTGGCCGGGGCATCGCCATGGAACCCCTGTTCGGGCGCAAGGGACCCCAGTTCGACGCCACCAAGTTCAACTGGATCGGCTCCATGAACAACGAGGTATCCACCTGCGTGACTTGGCACACGACGGGTGCCGCATCGATCCGGGACGCCATGGAGCGGCAGATCATTCTCGGGGGCACCGCCCAGGGGTCGGACGGCGTGGATTTCCCGATCATCCTCAACAACATGATCGGGACCAAGTACAAGCTGATCACGGGGTATCCCGGCGGCTCGACCCAGCTGCTCGCCATGGAACGGGGCGAGATCGACGGGCGGTGTGGATGGTCCTGGTCCTCGATCAAAACGACGCGCGGCCAGTGGCTCAAGGACAAGAAGATCAACATTACCCTTCAGATCGCGCTCAAGGGAGACCCCATGCTGACCCAGATGGGGATTCCGCTGGTGATGGATCTGGCGAAGAGCGACCGGGACAGGAAGATTCTGCGGCTGATCTTTGCCCGCCAGACGATGGGACGCCCATTTGTGGCGGGACCCAAGGTTCCCGCGGACCGCATCTCGGCGCTGAGGGCCGCGTTCGATACCACCTTGAAGGACCCCAGATTCCGCGTGGATACCGACAGGGCCAGGATGGAGATCGAGCCGGTCTCGGGCCAGGAGGTCGAGGCGCTCATCAAGGAGGTCTACGCTACGCCCAAGGATCTGGTCGAGGCGGCGGCCAATGCCACCGCCCGGGATCCCAGGACCCAGATCACCAAGAAGGAATTCCCCTGGATCAAGGCCAAGGGGAAGATCGCCAAGGTGAGCGGCCAGGGCCGCAAGCTGTCCATGAGCCTGGAGGACGGCGCGAAGGCATCCGTTTCGGTGTCGGGCTCCAAGACCATGGTGACCATCGGCGGCAAGGCGGCGAAGCGGGGCGGCCTCAAGGCCGGCATGAGCTGCGAAATCGAATACAAGGGGCCGGGGACCGAGGCGAAGGCACTCGACTGCAACGAATAGGCCGGTCGGCCGGACGGCGGTTCGCCCGTTGCGGGCCGGGCCGCCCAATATGGCTTTGTGTTTGGCCCGGGTATTGGCTATAAGCTGGGCCGCTGCCGGTCAGAATATCGAGGCAAGGACCGCCCCCGCGGCCGCATACGGTGCGGCGGGCGGAAGCGGGACGGCGTTGCGTGCTCTTCCCGGCGTCGGACCGTGAGCCGCGATGCCTGGACGGAGGCGGCCGTAAACCAAGCGGGCGGAGCCATGGCGGGGACCGCCCCAGACAGGAGATTGGGTCGAAAGTGGCTAAGGATACGACAGCATCCGCAAGGAAAGGCACCTACAAGGAGTACGGCGCGCCCCACCAGGATCTTCGCGAGTGGCTGGATCGCGTGGAGGGCATGGGCGAGCTGACGAACATCGACGGTGCCGATTGGAATCTCGAGATCGGTGCCGTGGCCGAGATGATCTACCACCACACGCCCGAGGATCCGCCGGCGCTGCTGTTCGATAACATCCCGGGTTATCCCAAGGGATTTCGCATTCTGTCGGGCATGACCAATTCGATCCGGCGGCTCGCCATGACCCTGGGATTTCCCGAGCCCGCGGGCGCCATGGATGTGGTGCGCTGGTACCGGGACCGGATGAAGGATTTCAAGCCGATTCCGTCGCGATTCGTGAACACGGGCCCGATCCTCGAGAATGTGGATCGGGACGAGGCCGTCGACCTGCTGAAGTTTCCCGTCCCCTTCCTCCACGAGCTCGACGGCGGTCGCTATATCGGCACCGGCGACCTCGTAATCATGCAGGATCCGGATTCCGACTGGGTCAACCTCGGCACCTATCGGGTCATGGTCCACGACAAGAACACCGTGGGCCTCTGGATGTCGCCGGGCAAGCACGGGCGGCTCATCCGCGAGAAGTACTTCCGCGAGGGCAAGCCCTGTCCGGTGGCCATCAGCATCGGCCATGATCCGCTCATGTTCCTCGCGGCCGGCAACGAGGTGCAGTACGGGGTGTCCGAGTTCGCCTATGCCGCCGGGCACCGCGGCGCCCCCTTCGACATGGTCAAGTCCGAGCTCCACGGGCTGCCGGTTCCGGCCTATGGCGAGATTTGCATCGAGGGCGAGATCGTCGAGAACGAGAAGCTGCCCGAGGGCCCATTCGGCGAGTGGACCGGGTACTACGCCTCCTCGGTGCGCGAGGACCCGGTGGTCAAGATCAAGCGGGTCTATTACCGCAACAATCCCATCATCACCATGGCCCGGCCGGGCCGTCCGCCCTCGGACTACACCCTGTCCAAGAGCGTCATCAAGTCGGCGCTGATCTGGGACCAAGTCGAGGCCGCAGGCCTTCCCAACGTCCAGGGCGTATGGTGCCACCAGAACGGGGGCGGGCGCCTGTTCAACGTCATCTCCATCAAGCAGTCCTATCCCGGCCACGCACGCCAGGCGGCGCAGCTCTGCTGCAACGTCCATGCGGGCAACTATCTCGGGCGCTGGGCCATCGTCGTGGACGAGGACATCGATCCCTCCAACCTGTGGGACGTGACCTGGGCCATGGCCAGCCGGTGCGATCCGGCCGAGGACATCGACATCATCCGGAGGGCATGGTCGGGGGCGCTCGACCCCCGGAAACGCGCCGGTGACAACTTCAATTCCCGTGCCATCGTCGATGCCTGCCGCCCGTTCGAGTGGCGCGACGAGTTCCCCCCCGTCGCGGAATCCTCCCCCGAGCTCGCGGCCAAGACCTACGAGAAGTGGAAGCATCTCCTCGGGAAGTAGAATGACACGGGCCCGGGGGCGTGCCGGTGGCGCACCCCGTCCTGTTTCATTGCCGTGAGCGGCCGCCGCCGCCGGCAGGTGGAAACGTCTCCTGAAGCCGCCGATGCGCCGCCCGAAATCCTCGATCTACGCTCAGATCTTCGGGACTCCCTTCTGGATTTTCGTGGTGGTCGCCATCGCGACCGGCTGGGCAACCTGGGAGCTGAAGGGCCCGGACCAGGTGCGGGCGGCGCTCGAGAGCGACATTCATATCTTCCTGTTCCTCATCCCGAGGATGGCCGGGGGCATGATCCTGGCCGGGCTCCTCTACACCGTCCTGCCGCCCCAGCTGGTGTCCAGGTGGGTGGGAGAGAGATCGGGCCTGCGGGGCATCGTGATCGCCTCGATCGTCGGGGCCCTCACGCCCGGGGGACCCATGACGTCGTTTCCCATCGTCGTCGCGTTCTACATGTCGGGGGCCGATCGGGGCGCCCTGGTCGCGTACCTCACGGGCTGGTCACTCCTCGGCTTCCAGAGGCTGTTGGTCTGGGAGCTGCCGTTGCTGGGGCCGCAGATCACCTTCTACCGCGTGCTCGCGGTGCTCCTCCTCCCTGTGCTCGCAGGCCTGATCGCGCGCCGCCTTCCGATCGGCACGGGCGGGGCAAGCGGTCCCGGGGCCGTTTCCGGGGAGGGCCGCTGACGTGCCTCCGATGTTCGACGTCTCGATCCTCATCATCTGGAGCCTGGTGGGCGTGCTCCTGGTGGTCGCGCTGCGAAAGAAGGACGGAAGCGCACGCAGGGGGCTCCGCCGCGGTGTGGAAAGCTTCCTCATCAACGGTCCGAGAGTCGTCGTCGCCCTCCTTTCGGCGGGATTCCTCGCCTTCCTTCTGCCCAAGGAACTGATTGCGACGTGGCTCGGCAACGAAGCCGGCTTTCAGGGAATCCTCATCGGCTGTCTCGTCGGTCCCTTCTTCCCCGGGGGGCCGCTGGTGATCTTTCCCGTCACCGTCGTGCTGCTGAAGGCCGGTGCCGGGCTGCCCGCGGTGGTTGCATTCCTCACCGCGGCATCGACCTGGGGCCTGCACCGCATCCTCGTGTTCGAAATTCCGATGATGGGGGCGCGATTCGCGGCCATTCGCTTCGTTTCGTCGCTGCTCTTGCCGCCGATTTCTGGACTTGTGGCCGCGATGCTGGTCCGATACTGGGGCATGCCCGCCGTCGGCGGATAATAGAATCTCCTTGTTTCCAACGGCTTGCGGGATGCCGGAAGGCGCTTCCTCGCGGTCTCGAGGGGCTTGTCCCAAATGTGCGAGTCGGAGGAAGGCCAGCCGCAATGCCATCGATGCCGATAAGAGATGGAAGTTCGCCTATCGGAAACCGGGGTCCAAGGATGGGGAGGTGGACGGTGCGTCCCGGGTCCGGGCCGCCGGCCGGCGACCGCCCCTCCCGGCCCGGGTGGGCGTACCCATCCGCCCCTCCCGGCGCCCCGTTTGGTTCTTTCGCTTGTTCCCGACGGGCCCGGAGGGTACGATTCCGCTCGATTCGGCGGGGCCACGGGTGAGGGCCCGCGCATCCAATCATTGCCGGCTTGGTCCGGTCGATGGACAGCCGAGACGGGGAGAGCAGTCATGATGGCTTCAAAATATCTGGCGGGCGGATTGTGCCTGGGCGCCCTGGCGCTCGTCGCGACCGCCAGCCCGGTGGCCGCGGACGCGGTCGCCGATTTCTATAAGGGCAAGCGGATCCAGATGCTGATCGGGTACTCGCCCGGAGGCGGGTACGACCGCTATGCGCGGACCATCTCGCGTTACTGGGGCAAGCACATCCCCGGGAACCCGACCTTCGTTTCCCGCAACCTTCCCGGGGCGGGCTCCATGCGCCTCATGAACGAGGTCTACAATACCCGGCCGAAGGACGGGACTGTGGTCGCGACCGTGGGCCGGGGCATGGTGCAGGAGCAGCTGTTCGGCGGCAAGGGCGTCAAATTCGATGCCAGCAAGGTCAGCTGGATCGGGAGCGCCAACAACGAGGTCAGCACCTGCGTGGTCTGGCATACCGTTCCGGTCGAGAGCCTCCAGGATTTCCTCAACACCGAGATCGTCGTCGGCGGAACCGGCCCCGGCGCCGATACCGACACCTTCCCGATGATCCTCAACAATCTCGCCGGAGCCAAGCTCAAGCTGGTGACGGGCTATCCGGGCGGCAACGACATCAACTTCGGGATCGAACGCGGCGAGCTGCAGGGTCGCTGCGGCTGGTCCTGGTCGTCGGTGGTCTCGACCCGGGCGAGCTGGCTCAAGGAGAAGAAGATCAAGGTCATGCTCCAGCTCGCGCTGGACAAGCACCCGGATCTGCCCGACGTGCCGCTGGTGATGGATCTTGCCAAGGACGACAGGGCCCGGCAGATCCTCACTCTCATCTTCGGACGCCAGACCATGGGCCGTCCGTACCTCACCACGCCGGGAGTTCCCGCTGACCGGCTCAAGGCGCTCCGCGCCGGGTTCTCGGCGGTCTTCAAGGATCCCGAGTTCCAGACGATGGCGAAAAAGACCAGGCTCGAGATCAATCCCGTGAGCGGCGAGGCCGTGCAGCGCATCGTCACCGCGATGTTCAAGTCGCCCAAGGACATCGTCGAGGCGGCGCGTGTCGCCTCGACCAGCCAGGAACGGACCCAGGTCAGCAAGGCCGTGGTCCCGGTGGTTACCGTTTCCGGCAAGATCACGGGGGTCCAGCGCGAGGGCCGCCGCATCATCTGGGCCGGCGATGTCAAGAAAGGCCGGGTCAACGTGGGCGGCAGCACCGAGATCACGGTCGCCGGGCAGAAGGTCAAGCGGTCCGCCCTCAAGGTGGGCATGACCTGCGATTTCAAGGTCAAGGGGGTGGAGGCGGCGCTCGCCATCGCCTGCAAGTAGCGGAGATTTGCGAACGGGGCCGGCGCCCTTTGGGGGCGCCGGCCCCGCGTGTTGAGGCGGGCGCATCTCCCGTGGGCAGGCGGCCTCACGCCGGAGGATCGGAAGGCGTGGAGGCGCGGTCGCCGCCGGTTCCATGGGAACCCCAGGGAGGGGAAGGCTTTCCGGGCTCAAACGGCTTGCAAGTTGCACCTCACCCTGCCAAATTGCGGGGGCCGCGCGGTCCCCGGATGCGCCGGCGCCGTGCCCCGTCCCGACGGGGCGCGGATACCAAGAAGAGGATGCCGGCCCAATGGCGATATCCCGCCAGCTGGGCCGGTGTGGTGAATAGCCGGGGAGGGGGGCCACCCACTGTCAGCAACCCGGCGCGGGCTGTGCCGGTACGGTCGGGCGCGGTTCGCTTCCTTCCATGGACAGGATTTTGCCGGGCGTCGGAGGCGCGCGCCCAGGTGTTTCGAGACACGAGAGGTCCGCCGGCTCACGAGGGCGACCCGAGAAGACGTGGAGGAGATCGATGGCGACGAAGACCAAGGCGAGCGGCACCGAGAAGCCTTTCCGCAAACCGATTCCCAATCCC